>JAKZRK010000025.1:0-30887 GCA_047518225.1 Alphaproteobacteria bacterium
ACCCCGGCCCAGACTGTCTCAACGCCACACAAATGCTGCCACAACCCGGCTCATCAGCTCCACTTGACACACCGCCAAGATGGGTTTGAGAAATCCGGGCTAGCTTCACCTCGGCGTCGCGCCTTTCAAATCGTGCCGCAATGCGCGACATTTTGTCGCAATTGGCGTTTATTGATTCCGATCAACAAATTTTATCTATTCTTTAGCTTTATGTTGGCTATAATGACGGCGTTGCATCTAATTGTCACGTTTTCTAATATAAAAGAAATTATTAGGCAATAGATAGAATTCATAATTAACGACTTTGAGTAATTCGTTAATTTTGTAGGCGTATTGAGTAGCATAAAATCGAGTAGCGTAAAATCGAGTAGCGTACAACGGCCTGGTACGAGGCCACCGCCAGCGTCGACCGCGTATTTGGTTGGCGCCGGCATATTTATGCCTTTTCGCCATGTATTACCCATTGCTTCACAACGTGAAGACTTTCAAACTGTTGTCGGGACTATGGCATGACGGGAGCCAAGCCATGAATATAGCCATGCCGGCGACAATGCGGGCGGCGGTCATGCGCCGGCGGCGCATCGTCGTGGATCAAATGGCCGTGCCCGAACCTGGCCCCGGGCAGGTGCTGGTAAAAACCCTGGCCTGCGGCATTTGCGGCTCTGATCTACACATGCTGCGCCATGGCCCGAGCCTGGCGGCCGCCGCCGAACCTGATGATCGAATTATGCAGGGCATGAATCTTGATTATGACGTGGTCATGGGCCATGAATTCTGCGCCGAGGTGGTGGACTTTGGCCCTGACTGCCGGCGCCGGTTCCCTCCGGGGCAAAAGGTTTGCTCCATTCCCGTGATGCTGGGGCCGGGTTGGCGCCGCACGGTGGGGTATTCCAACGATTTTGCCGGCGGCTATGGCGAATACATGCTGTTGCAGGAAATGTTGCTGCTGCCCATTCCCGATAACCTGACCGCCGACATGGCCGCCTTGACCGAACCCATGGCGGTCGGCCTGCATGCGGTGGAAATGGCGTCGGTGGCGCGAGGCGAAGTACCTTTGGTTATCGGCTGCGGGCCGGTTGGCCTGGCGGTCATCGTGGCCCTGAAAATGAAGGGCTTGGGGCCGGTCCTGGCGGCGGATTTCTCCCCCCGACGGCGGGAACTGGCGATTGCCATGGGTGCCGATCAGGTGATCGACCCGGCGGCCCAGTCACCCTATGACAGTTGGCGCCAAACGGCGGCGTTGCAGGGGGAGCCGCCGCCACCGCCGGCCTTGGGTCCCCTCCCCGAGGCGCTGAAACCGGCGGTTATATTCGAATGCGTTGGCGTCCCCGGCGTGATCGATCAGGTCATGGCCGGCGCGCCGCAAGGGGCCCGCATCGTGGTGGTGGGCGTCTGCATGGAAACAGACAATTTTCGCCCCTATCGCGGCATCACCAAGGAATTGAACCTGCAATTCGTAATCGGCTACAGCCCGGATCAATTTGCCGCCTCCCTGGCCATGATCGATAGTGGCCGCCTGGATCTATCGCCCCTGATTACCGGCCGCGTGGGCCTGGATGGTGTGGCCGGGGCCTTTGAAGACCTGGCCGACCCGGATCAGCATTGCAAGATCATGATCAACCCAGCCCAAAATCCCTAGTCGACGGATTGCGCCAGGGTCATGGAAATCTGACAGAGCGGCAGGCCGCTCTCGGCCTGCAGGGCGTTGAAAACTTCCTGCACCTTGGCCCGCTCCCGTTTGCCCTTGCCGGTGCCCTCGTAAATAGACCATTGTTTCAGGGCCACCAGGACATAGGGCGTCAGATTGAAGCTGTCCTTGCCTACCATGCGCAGGAAATACGGCCCCGAATTGCCGCCTAACTGGGTAAAGCGATTGCTCAAGTCATCCCATAGATCGACGGTTTGCTCTGGCCGCCACGCCGCCAGCCAGGCGCCCATGCCGCCCGCCTCGGCCGCGATCTCGCAAATTGTGGCGGCATTGGCGCGCACGGATTTGATCTTGCCCCAATGGCGGATAATGCGGCGTTCGCCCATCAAGGCTTCCAGGTCTTCGTCCGCCATGGCGCGCACCGCGTGGGGTTCAAAGCCATGGAAGGTTTCCTCGAAGGCCGGCCATTTCGCTTGCACCATGGAATGCTTCAAGCCGGCGCTGAAGATACGCAGGGACATGGTGGACAGATAACGGTCATCGCCGACGGCCCGCAGGGCCCGATCGGACTTCGCGGTGGGCAGTTTTTTCGCCAGCGCCGCCGCCCCGCCGTTCCGGGCCACCGCCGCCGCCTGAATATCCCTGAACTTCGCCATGGCCGCAGTTTAGCGTGACGGCGGCCTCTCGGTATATCAAAATACCGGCAACAACGTACCAACCCTGTCATCGCAGGAGACCGCCATGCCCCCGCCGCCATTTCGTGCCGAACATGTGGGCAGTCTGCTGCGCCCGAAAGAACTGACGGCCGCTTTCCGCCAACATGCGGCGGGCGAGATCGACGATGCCGCCTTTGCCCAAATCCAGGATGCGGCCATCCGAGAGGTGGTGGCGCAACAGGAGGCCGCGGGCCTGGGCGTGGTCACCGATGGCGAGTTTCGCCGTGGTTCCTATTGGGGCCACGTGATCGGCCCGGTGACGGGGCTGTCGGTGCGCCAGGCGGAGTTTAAGTTTCACGACGATCATGGCCATGAACAAAGCTTCATCGCGGCCCATGTGGAGGGCAAGGTGCGCCGGGAAAAAGGCTTTTCCACCGGCGAATTCGGCTTTTTGAAGTCCATTGCCAAGGCGACGGCGAAGATCACCATGCCCTCGCCGCCGACCTTTCATTTTTATCGTCCCGTGGGGGGCATCGATCCCTCGGCCTATGCCACGCCACGGGATTTTTTTCTCGATTTCGCCGAGGTGTTCCGCCAGGAGATCGCCGCGCTGGCGGATTTGGGCGCCCGCTACATCCAGATGGACGAGGTGCCCCTGGCCATGCTGTGCGACGGACAGGTGCGCGAACAAGTGCGGGCGGGGGGCGCCGATCCGGACGGGTTGATCGATATCTATATTGACGCCATCAACGACGCGGTCGGGGGCCGGCCAGGGGATATGACCTGCGGATTGCATCTGTGCCGGGGCAATTTCAAGGGCAAGTACCTCTCCCAGGGCGGCTACGAACCGGTCGCGGAACGCCTGTTCAACGACCTTTCGGTCGATGCCTTTTTCCTGGAATACGATACCGCCCGGGCCGGCGATTTTTCACCCCTTCGCCTAATGCCCGATGACAAGCATGTGGTATTGGGCCTGGTCAGCTCCAAAGTGGCGGAGATGGAAAGCGTCGATGATCTGGCCCGCCGGATCGACCAGGCGGCGCAATTCATACCCCTGGAACGCCTCTCGTTATCGCCGCAATGCGGCTTTGCCTCCGCCGTCTCCGGCAACCCGGTCACCCAGGATGTGCAACAGGCCAAGCTGGCCCGCATCGTCGAAACCGCGCGGCAGGTCTGGGGCGAGGTCTGAGCCGGGCGCCGGGATTGCGGAAAATCGGCAAGTAGGCTCTGATAAATGCAGCTTGGTTTTACTCGAATGTTTTGCCTTTCAAAAACTCCGCTGCTTCCTTGGCAGAATACGTTGTAGTGGGTTCGTCATATATCAGCCAATCGGAGAGATTGAATTTCCGCGTCCCCCAAATTCCGCCTTTCGAAATCTTGCTGAACTCCGTTTCATGAATTTCCTCAAATAAATGATACCTATGTTCAACCTGGGCAAAGTTCGGGAAATAGGTGCAGGCATTTATTGCACCCTCGATGCGTTCTTTCTCGGCCTCTGATAGACTTCCCTTTTCTGTGCGTATCACCTAAAAACCATCAGCAATTTGGATGCCAATTACTATTGTTTCGATCGAGGCTAAGTATCTAACGCACTTCTGACTATACAGGCCGATGAATTTCGAATTTGCTTTTGAGGGCCGATCTGCTGGCTCAAAGTAAAGCCGAAATTCGACATTCTCATTCATCGATATGCCGCATGGGACCACGGTCATAATCTCGCCGATCTGCATCAGGTCTTCGCCGATCAAATAGTCCTCATAATCCGAAAGGATTTCCTGCAATGAGACCTCGTGAGATGCGCAGACTGATCGAAGTGCGCCTACTAAATCAGCAAATGTAATCGACACGAAAATCACGTTCTGCGATTTCGCTTTTTGCACCAACTCGTCATGTACATCCAATCTGATCGGCGTCCTCGTCAATCCAATCAAAACCTTTTGCGATTGGGTTCTGGAACCATTGCTGATTGATGTGATGTGACGTTCAATCTGATCTCGATCGAGTTCACCGCCTCGCTTGGTTTCGAAAAATATATCCAGCGGGGGTTGTGAAATAAGCGCATCTGGAACGCTGTCCGATGATTTTATCTGCTGTTCAAATACAAGCCCCACGGACAATTCATGATCTACAAGCTCAGTGAGAACCGCTCCAATTTTTAGGGGTGAAGCTTGGTAAAAATGCCTCATAACCAGCAAGGTGTTGTTGGTCGCGTGGTTTTCCTTCTGGGAGAACCTCTGGAAGTAGCTGATCCGAGTCATCAATCCCTCTCATCCAAAATCACGAAGTCGGGCCCTTCCCTCAATCAACCAAGGGCCAGGATCTAGTTCACCGCTTTTTCGTGGCCTTCCCAGTAGGGCTTGCGCAGTTCGTTCTTCAGGATTTTGCCGGCGCCGGACAGGGGCAGGGGTTCGGCCACGAATGTTACGCTGCGCGGGCATTTGTAATTGGCGATCCATTCGTGGCAATGGGCGATGACGCCGGCTTCATCCAATTCCTCGCCTTCATTCAGGCGCACGATGGCATGTACCTGTTCGCCCCATTTCTCGTGCGGGATGCCGATCACGGCGCACTCGACGATCATGGGATGCTGATGAATGGCGTTTTCCACCTCCGCCGAATAGACGTTTTCACCGCCCGAGATGATCATGTCCTTGACCCGGTCAACCACATAGATAAATCCGTCCTCGTCCATGTAGCCGCCATCGCCGGTGTGCAGCCAGCCGTTGCGCAAGGTTTCCGCCGTCAGTTCCGGCTGGTTCCAATAGCCCAGCATGACATTTTCGCCCTGGCCCACGATCTCGCCGACCACGCCGCGGGGCACCTCGTTGTCCTCCTTATCGAAAATACGCACTTCGACCCCCGGGATGGCCAGCCCGGCGGATTTGATCTTGCCGGCCAGGGGGCCCTCCTCAACCATGCGCTCCGATGGCAGCAGCGTGAGCACGGGACCAGCCTCTGTTTGGCCATAGAGGTGATGGAACTCGGCGTTCGGTATCACCTGCAATGCGGTCCGAAGGACGGCCTCGGGCATGGGCGAAGCGCCGAACAGGACGTGCCGTATGCTGCTCAGGTCATAATTGGCCACCTCGGGATGATTGACCACCATGTTGATCATCGTCGGGACCATCAGGGAGACGTCGATCTTGTTGTCCTGGATCGCTTGCAGGGTCGCGACCGGCTCGAAGCCGGGAATGATGGTGGAGGCACCGGCGGCGGAGGAAATGGCGAAAGTCGCCGCACCATTGGCCAAATGGAACATGGGCGCGGCATGCAGATAATGCGCCGTCCTGGTGAAGCCTGTCTCGGCGGCGAATTGCAGGGAATTCAACAACAGGTTCCGATGGCTCAACATCACGCCCTTGGAACGGCCCGTGGTGCCGCCGGTATAGAACAGCCCCGCCAATTCGTCGCCGCCCCTATCCAAGGGCGCCATCTCCGCCGCGCCGTCGATCAGGGCCTCGAACGACAACATGCCTTCCAGGGGGGCGCCGTCGCCCACATGGACGATGGTTTTGAGGCTTTCCAACTGGCCCTGCACTTTCGCCAGCATGGCGGCGAAATTGTCATCTATCAGCAAGATGGAGGCGCCGGAATCGTTCAACCAATGGACCACTTCGGGGGGTGCGAGGCGGGTGTTGATGGGTACGAAAACCCCGCCGGCCCACGGTACCGCAAAGAAATACTCCAGATACCGGTCGCTGTTCAGGCCCAACATGGCAACCCGGTCGCCCAGGCCGACGCCAATGCCCGCCAATCCAGCCGCCAGACGGGACACCCGGCTTTCGAATTGGCTCCAATCATGTTGCCGGTCCTGAAAATTCGAGGCTAAACCGTTGCCATTTACCTGTGCCGCCCGGCGGACGATAGAGCTGATGCGCATGACCTTGATAACCTCCGGTTGGTTTTACAAGTTACCGCGAAATAATTTAGCAGCCCATGGTCTTGGGCGCCATGACTACCCGCGCCCGGCCATTTCGCCCATTCTTTTCGCCGGCAGCGGCTATATTTGCAGGCAAGAAAATCTTAACCTCTTGGGGACAAACTGTACGGCGCGGGCGTTTGAACAATGCCCGCATTGGCAAACCGCTGGTAACAGCGGGACGCAAAGCTACCGGTCCAATCGTCAATCCCGGCGCTTGGATGGCGGAGCTGCCGAAAGGAGTGCAGAATGGAACTCAACCTTTCGCAGTCGTCGACTCAGGTCCACGACAAAATCCGACAACCTGACGCGGAAGCTTCGCGCCCGGTCGAGGATGTGGATGGTACCGGCGGTGAAAAAGCCCCGGTCCAGGCGGAATCCCTGGAGGTGAAAGCCGCTCCCAGGGACGGAGACGAGGAGCAGTCGCGTAAATCGGCTGTGGATTCCGATACCGGTCGAAACATCGACCTCTCCGTCTAATCAACGTAACCCATCGCCCTGGATCTGACTTATTATGCCGCGACAATTGCGGCCATGGCGAGTAAGGTTCGGGGCGATGCGTGCGTTCATATTTCTCATAGTAGCCGCGATATTTGTTTCGCCCGCGATTTTGACGCCCCAGGCGCAGTCAGATCCGTCCACGGCCCGTTCCTGGCAATTGCTCAGTGGTCAGGACTATCTTGAATTGGCCGAATACGACCGCGAAGTCTATGTCACCGGCGTCAACGATGCCTATAATTGGAGCTACGTAGCCGGTTTTAAACGGATGAAATGGCTGGAACCCTGTGTGCATGGGCGCCAGGCAGAGCAATTGTCGGCCATGTTCTCCAAATGGCTGCAGAAAAATCCCGAGCGCTGGCACGAACCGGCGGCAAAGTTATTTCCCTTTGCCATGTTCTCCGCCTGCCGCAAGCCGGAGAAGCCCGAGAAGCCGAAAAGCTGACTTGGACCAACTATTCGCCAGCCAATAGCGCCTAGCCGCAAGCCGCTTGACACCCGAGCCGGGGGGGCGGTACATGGGGCGGCTTCGTGGGGGTGTAGCTCAGCTGGTTAGAGCGCTGGCCTGTCACGCCAGAGGTCGCGGGTTCGAGTCCCGTCACTCCCGCCACGAAGTTGTCCTGCCTATCGTCCGAATTTGTCCTCATTCCCGGTGCATGTTACGGGGGGATTTTCCCGTCCCATGATCAAATCACGATTTGGATCAGAAAACGGCGTGGCGCCATTGCGGCACGCGAGAGAAGCCGTTATAGGATTGGGAGCCTCGTGGCCACAACTTGGCGGGAGGCGCGAGGGAGGTTTTGAGCCGTGGACGACCTGCTAAAGGAATATCTGCCGATCTTGATGTTTTTTGCCGTGGCCGCGGGCCTGTCGGTTGTTATCGTGGTCGCCTCCATGATCGTCGTGCCCAGCCATCCCGACCCGGAAAAACTGTCGGCCTATGAATGCGGCTTTGAAGCTTTCGACGATGCGCGCGGGCGCTTCGATGTGCGTTTTTACCTGGTGGCGATCCTTTTCATCATCTTTGATTTGGAAGTGGCCTTTCTATTTCCGTGGGCGGTTTCCCTGGGGAAAATCGGCATGCTCGGTTTTTGGTCCATGATGATCTTCCTTGGTATCCTGACCGTCGGCTTCATTTACGAATGGAAAAAGGGCGCGCTGGAATGGGAATAAAGGAACCTATGGCAACCGAGCCCGGAGCCTCTCAACCCGGCGCTCAGACCGGTTTGGCGGTCGCGGGGCAGAGCGCCACATTCGTGGAATTTTCCGCGGAGCTGGCTGATAAAGGCTTCGTCACCGCGCAATTGGACAAAGTGGTGAATTGGGCCCGCGCCGGCTCGCTTTGGCCCATGACCTTTGGTCTGGCCTGCTGCGCGGTGGAGATGATCCACGCCTACATGCCCCGTTATGACCTGGACCGAATGGGCGTGGTGCCCCGTGCCTCGCCCCGGCAGTCGGACGTGATGATCGTGGCGGGCACCTTGACCAATAAAATGGCGCCGGCCTTGCGCAAGGTCTATGACCAGATGCCGGAGCCGCGCTACGTCATCTCCATGGGCAGTTGCGCCAACGGCGGCGGCTATTACCATTATTCCTATTCCGTGGTGCGCGGTTGCGACCGCATCGTTCCGGTGGACATTTATGTTCCCGGTTGCCCACCGACGGCAGAGGCGCTGGTCTACGGCATTCTGCAATTACAGAAAAAAATCCGCCGTACCGGCACCTTTTTGCGCTAGACGGCCAGGCACCGGACCGGCTAGCGAATAGTTCATATGGACAATATCGGACAAAGAAATGGCGGATAGCGGCGTACTGCATGAATTGGGCCAGCATATTTGCGCCGTATTGGCGGATCAGGCGATCGCCGCGTCCGTGGTCCATGGCGAGTTGATGGTCGAGGTGCGTGGCGAATATATCGTCAAGGTCCTGACCTTCCTGCGCGATGACCCCCAATGCCTGTTCAAGGTGCTGATGGATATCTGCGGCGCCGATTTCCCCGAGCGTCCGAAACGTTTCGATGTGGTCTATAACCTGTTGAGCCTGGTGCATAACCAGCGCGTCCGGGTCAAGCTGGAAGCAGACGATCAAACGCCCGTACCCTCGGTGACCGGCGTTCATAATTCCGCCAATTGGTTCGAGCGGGAGGCCTGGGACATGTACGGCATCATGTTTGCCGAGCACCCGGACCTGCGCCGCCTGTTGACCGACTATGGTTTTGAAGGGCATCCCCTGCGCAAGGATTTTCCCCTGACCGGGTTTGTCGAAGTGCACTACGACGAAGAGCGCAAGCGTGTTGTCTATGACCCGGTTAAGCTGCCCCAGGAATTCCGTACATTCGATTTTCTCTCGCCGTGGGAAGGCGCGGCCGCGGTGCCGCGGGGCCCAAAAGGAATATTGCCGGGCGATGAAAAGGCGGAAGGGCAGGAGCCAGGGTAATGGCTGAAGTCGATATTAAAAACATGACCCTGAACTTTGGGCCCCAGCATCCGGCGGCTCATGGTGTGTTGCGCCTGATCATGGAGCTGGATGGCGAGGTGATCGAGCGCTGCGATCCGCACATCGGGCTGTTGCATCGTGGTACGGAAAAATTGATCGAGTACAAGACCTACCAACAGGCCTTGCCTTATTTTGACCGCCTGGATTATGTCTCGCCCATGTGCATGGAGCATGCCTTCGTGCTGGCCATTGAAAAGCTGTTGGGGTTGGCGGTGCCGGTCCGTGGCCAAGCCGTCCGGGTGCTGTTTTCAGAGATTACCCGGCTGTTGAACCATATTCTGAACATAACCTCGCATGCCATGGACGTCGGCGCCATTACACCAGCGTTGTGGGGCTATGAAGAACGCGAAAGACTGATGGAATTCTACGAAGGTGTCAGCGGCGCGCGCCTGCATGCCAATTATTTCCGGGTTGGCGGGGTTCATCAGGACATGCCGGCGGGGATGGCCGAGGCCATCGGCAGCTATATCGACGGCTTTCATAATTACGTTGACGATTTGGAAACCCTGCTGACGGAAAACCGTATCTTCAAACAACGCAACGTGGATATTTCCGTGATCGGCCCGGAAGAAGCCATGGATTGGGGCTTTTCCGGCGTCATGCTGCGCTGTACCGGGTTGGCCTGGGATCTACGCAAGGCGCAGCCCTATGACGGCTACGAAAAATATGATTTCGACATTCCCGTGGGCAAGAACGGCGATTGCTATGACCGGTATCTGTGCCGGGTCGAGGAAATGCGTCAATCCTGCCGTATCATTAAGCAGGTCCTGGAAACCATGCCCGATGGTCCGGTCTCCAGCTCGGACCGCAAGGTGGTGGCCCCGCCGCGGGCGGAAATGAAACATTCCATGGAAGCCTTGATCCAGCATTTCAAACTTTATACCGAGGGTTTCAAGGTACCGGCCGGGGAGACCTACACGGCGATCGAGGCGCCAAAAGGTGAATTCGGCGTCTATTTGGTGGCCGATGGCACCAATATGCCCTATCGCTGCAAGATCCGCTCGCCCGGCTACGCTCATCTGGCGGCTCTGGATCATCTGTGCAAAGGCCATCTGTTGGCTGATTCCGTCGCCGTTATCGGCAGTCTTGATATTGTGTTTGGTGAGGTCGATCGATGAAGCGCGTACCCGCCCCGCCGGAACAGCAGCCCGACAGCTTTGCCTTTACGCCGGAGAATTTGGCCCTGGCAAGGCAGCTCATTGCCAAGTATCCACCCCGCCGTCAGGCCAGCGCCGTGATACCGCTTTTGGATTTGGCCCAGCGCCAGCACCGCAACTGGCTGCCCCGCGCGGCCATGGACGCCACGGCCGAAATGTTGGAAATGCCTCGGATCCGGGTCTACGAGGTGGCGACCTTCTACACCATGTACAATCTGGCCCCGGTGGGAGAGAACCTCGTTCAGGTCTGTACCACCACGCCCTGCTGGCTGCGTGGCTCGGATGATGTCGTCGGGGCCTGCAAAGCGAAATTGGGCGTCGATTTTGGCGAGACCACGGCGGACGGCAAATTTACCTTGGTCGAGGTGGAATGCCTGGGCGCCTGTGTCAATGCGCCGATGATGCAGATCAACGACGACTATTACGAGGACCTGACGGCGGCAAGCACCGAGGCGGTGTTGGGGGCCCTGGCCAGGGGCGAAAAGCCCAAGGTGGGGCCGCAAAACGGCCGCCGCGCCTCGGAACCGGCTGGCGGGCCGACCACCCTGCATGCCTATACGGGGGACGGCTGATGCTACGCGACGAAGACCGGATATTTACCAACCTGTATGGCCAACAGGATTGGCGCCTGGCGGGCGCGCGCAGGCGCGGCGACTGGGACGGCACCCGGGCAATCCTGGATTTGGGGCCCGATGCCATCGTTGATGCAATCAAGGCCTCGGGCCTGCGGGGACGCGGCGGCGCCGGCTTCCCAACCGGTTTGAAATGGTCCTTCATGCCGAAGGAATCCGATGGCAAGCCGACCTACCTGGTGGTCAACGCCGATGAAGGCGAACCTGGTACCTGCAAGGACCGGGAGATGATGCGCCACGACCCCCACAAATTGGTGGAGGGCTGCCTGATCGCCGGCTTTGCCATGCGCGCATCGGCGGCCTACATTTACATTCGCGGCGAATTCCATCTCGAAGCCGATCATTTGGAGGCCGCCGTCGCCGAGGCCTATGAGGCCGGCTTGCTGGGGGGCGATGCCTGTGGTTCGGGCTATGCCTTTGACGTTTTCGTCCATCGTGGCGCCGGTGCCTATATCTGTGGCGAGGAAACCGCCCTGATCGAAAGCCTGGAAGGGAAAAAGGGCCAGCCGCGCCTGAAGCCGCCATTTCCCGCCGGCGTCGGCGTCTGGGGCCGGCCAACCACCGTGAATAACGTCGAAAGCATCGCGGTGGCGCCGACCATCATGCGGCGCGGCGCCGATTGGTTCGCTGGCCTGGGGCGGGAAAACAACACCGGCACCAAGGTATTTTGCATCTCCGGCCATGTAGAGCGGCCCTGCAACGTGGAAGAAGAGATGTCGATCCCGTTGCGTGAATTGATCGACAAACATGCGGGCGGTGTACGCGGCGGCTGGGACAATCTGCTGGCGGTCATCCCCGGCGGCTCATCCGTGCCAATGATACCAAAATCCATATGTGACGACGTTCTGATGGATTTCGATTCTCTGAGTGCCGTGAAATCCGGCCTGGGTACGGCGGCGGTAATCGTGATGGACAAGTCCACCGATCTGATCCGCGCCATAGCCCGCCTGGCCAAGTTCTATACCCACGAATCCTGTGGCCAGTGCACGCCGTGCCGTGAGGGCACGGGCTGGATGTGGCGGGTCATGGAACGTCTGGTCAGAGGCGAGGCGGACGTGGCCGAGATCGATATGTTGCTGGAGGTCAGCTACCAGATCGAAGGCCATACCATCTGTGCCCTTGGCGATGCGGCGGCTTGGCCCATTCAAGGCCTGATGCGGCATTTCCGGCCGGAGGTAGAGGCCCGCATCATGGAACGCAAAAACAAACAGCCGGCCGCAGCGTAGCGAAAGCGAAAATAAGGATCGCAAGGACATGCCCACGCTGACCATCGACGGCCAGGAAATTACGGTCGAAGCCAACACCACGGTGTTACAGGCCTGCGAGGAGCTGGGGATCGAAATTCCCCGCTTCTGCTATCACGACCGCCTGTCCATTGCCGGCAATTGCCGCATGTGCCTGGTGGAAATGGAAAAATCGCCCAAGCCGATCGCCTCCTGCGCCATGCCGGTGGGCGAAGGCATGGTGATCCATACAAAATCCCCCATGGCGGAAAAGGCCCAAAAAGGGGCGATGGAATTCCTCTTGATCAATCACCCCCTGGATTGCCCGATCTGCGATCAGGGCGGGGAATGCGATTTGCAGGATCAGGCCGTTGCCTATGGCCGGGGCGCGTCCCGCTATGACGAGCATAAGCGGGCGGTGAAGGACAAGTATCTGGGCCCGTTGATTGCAACCATCATGACCCGGTGCATCCATTGCACCCGCTGTGTCCGCTTCGCGACCGAGATCGCCGGGGTCGAGGAACTGGGTGCGACTTACAGGGGCGAAGAGACCGAAATCGGTAACTATATCGAAGAGGCCCTGACCTCGGAGCTTTCGGGCAATCTGGTCGACGTCTGTCCGGTCGGTGCGCTGACCAATCAGGCCTATGCCTTTAGCGCCCGGCCCTGGGAGTTGCGCAAAACCGAGAGTATCGATGTCCACGACGCCGTCGGCAGCAATATCCGGATCGATTGCCGCGGCGCCGAGGTCATGCGCATTCTGCCCCGCCTGCATGAAGACATTAATGAGGAATGGCTGTCGGACCGTTCCCGCTATGCCGTCGACGGCTTGGCCCTACAGCGGCTGGACCAACCTTATGTCCGGGTTGATGGCAAGCTGAAGCCCGCGAGTTGGGAGGTAGCATTTGCCGCTATCCGGGCCCGCCTGGACGCCCTGGGCGGGGCGAGAGGCGAACGCATCGCGGCCATCGCCGGCGACATGGCGGATGTGGAAGCCATGTTGGCCCTGAAGGAATTGTTCACCGCGTTGGGCTCCACCAATCTGGATTGCCGTCAGGATGGCGCCAAGATTGGCGGCAAGCACCGCGGCGGCTATCTGTTCAACAGCACCATCGCGGGGATCGAGGACGCGGATGCCCTGCTGCTGGTGGGCTGCAATCCGCGCTGGGAAGCGACCCTGGTGAACGCCCGCATACGCAAGCGCTGGCTGGCGGGCGGTTTCCCCATCGGTGTGATTGGGGGCGTGGCCGGCGGGGGGGTCGATCTGACCTATAAATATGACTATCTGGGCGCCGGCCCGGCGACCCTGGCGGAAATCGCCGGTGGCAGCCACCATTTCGCCGGAGTGCTGGCGGCGGCGGAGCGGCCCATGATCGTATTGGGCAGTGGCGTGCTGGCCCGCGATGACGGTGCGGCCCTGCTGGATCTGGCCCGGCGCATCGCCCAGCGCACCGGCATGATTGGCGGTACGGCTGGCGCGGAATGGAATGGCTTCAACGTGCTGCACCGGGCCGCGTCCCGGGTCGGTGGCCTGGATTTAGGCTTCTTGCCGGGCGAAGGCGGCCGCGACGTGGCGGGCATTCTGGACGGCGCTGGCAAGGGCGAGATCGACCTGGTCTGGCTATTGGGTGCCGACGAGATAGACATGGCCGCGTTGGGAGGGGCGTTCGTGGTCTATCAAGGCCACCATGGCGATGCCGGCGCCAATCGGGCGGATGTCATTCTGCCGGGCGCGGCCTATACGGAAAAAGACGCGACCTGGGTCAATACGGAAGGCCGGGCGCAAATTGGGCGCCGGGCTGCCTTTCCGCCCGGCGAGGCGCGGGAGGACTGGGCCATCCTGCGGGCGTTCTCGGCCGTGCTCGGGCAGCCTCTTCCCTACGACAATTTGCAACAATTGCGCCGGCACATGGTTGCCGAAGTTCCCAGCCTGGGCGCCATAGACGAGGTTGCGGTGGCGGACATGGGCGCCTTTGGCGTGGCGGGTGGCGTCGGCGCGGAACCGTTCGAGAGCCCGGTCGGCGACTACTATCTGGCCAATGTGATCTGCCGGGCATCCGCCGTGATGGCTGAATGCAGCCAGTTGTATACGGGCGCCGGGCGCGGGGCGACGGGCACCGATGGCTGAATTCTGGCCGATATATCTGCTGCCGGGCCTTGTCATCCTGGGGCAAATCCTGGCGATCGTCGTGCCGCTGTTGCTGGCCGTGGCCATGTTGACCTATTTCGAACGCAAGGTCATGGCGGCCATGCAACTTCGCATGGGCCCGAATGTGGTGGGCCCGTTCGGTCTTTTGCAGGCCTTTGCCGATGGCGCGAAGCTGTTCTTCAAGGAAACCGTGCTGCCGACCTCGGCCAACAAGATCATCTTTCTGATCGCGCCCATGCTGACCTTTATGTTGAGCTTGGTGGCCTGGGTGGTGATCCCGTTCGATGAAGGCATCGTGATGTCCGACATCAATGTCGGCATTCTGTATTTGTTTGCCATTTCCTCGCTTGGCGTCTACGGCATCGTCATGGCGGGCTGGGCCTCGAACTCCAAATACCCGTTTCTGTCCGCCCTGCGTTCGGCGGCACAGATGGTCAGCTATGAAGTCTCCATCGGCTTCGTGATCATCACAGTACTGTTGTGCGTGGGTTCGTTGAACGTCTCGGACGTGGTACGGGCCCAGGCCGAGGGGGTGTGGTTTTTCATTCCCCTGTTCCCGATGTTCATCATCTTCTTCATCTCGACCCTGGCCGAGACCAATCGCCATCCCTTTGATTTGCCGGAGGCGGAAGCGGAACTGGTTGCCGGCTATCAGGTAGAATATTCCTCGATGACCTTTGCCCTGTTTTTCCTGGGCGAGTACGCCAATATGATCCTGATGTCCGGCCTGACCGCGATATTGTTCCTGGGCGGCTGGCTGCCACCTTTTGACATTGCGCCCTTTAACTGGATACCCGGTCCGATTTGGTTTTTCCTGAAAATCGCGTTGCTGCTGTTCGTCTTCGTCTGGGTGCGGGCGACGCTGCCGCGCTACCGCTATGATCAGTTGATGCGCCTGGGCTGGAAGGTATTTTTACCCTTCTCGTTGTTCTGGGTGGCGTTGACGGCGGGCGTGCTGGTGGCCTTTGATTTGGTGCCCCAGACATGAGCACCCCAAACATGAGCGGGTGGGAGAGGTAGGCCATGGGATTCATGAGAAATAGCGCCCGCAGTCTGTTGTTGTGGGAAATCGTCGAAGGTATGGCGCTGACCTTCAGCTATATGTTCCGCAAGCGGGTGACCATAAACTATCCCTATGAAAAAGGGCCGATCAGCCCCCGATTTCGCGGCGAACATGCGCTGCGCCGTTATCCCAACGGGGAAGAAAGATGTATCGCCTGCAAATTATGCGAAGCGATCTGCCCGGCTCAGGCCATCACGATCGAGGCCGAGCCCCGCGATGACGGCAGCCGCCGCACCACCCGCTATGACATCGACATGACCAAATGCATCTATTGCGGCTTTTGCGAGGAAGCCTGCCCGGTGGATGCCATCGTGGAAGGCCCGAATTTCGAATACGCCTCGGAAACCCGCGAAGAATTATTCTATGACAAGGCCAAGTTAATGGCCAACGGTGAACGTTGGGAGCGCGAAATCGCGGCCAATATCGCTGCCGATGCGCCTTATCGCTAGGCCATATTGAGAAGAGTGGGTAAACCTCGATGATCCTTCAGGGCGTGACATTCTATCTATTCGCGGCGATCGCGGTCGCCGCCGCCACGATGGTGGTATCGGCCCGTAACCCCGTGCATTCGGTGCTGTTCCTGATCCTGACTTTTTTTACCACCGCCGGTCTGTTCGTGCTGATTGGGGCCGAGTTCCTGGCCATGGTCCTGGTCGTGGTCTATGTGGGCGCCGTCGCCGTGTTGTTTCTGTTCGTGGTGATGATGCTGGACATCAATTTTGTCGAGATGCGCGAGGGCTTCCTGCAATACCTGCCCATGGGCGTGCTGGTGGGGATTATCCTGCTGGTCGAGTTGTTGATGGTCCTGGGCACGGCCAGCATGTCGCCCGAGGTCATCGCCGCGGGCGCCGAACCAATCCCCGATCTGGCCCAGCGCCAAAACATCGCCGCCCTGGGTGATGTGATCTATACCAAATACATCTACCTCTTTCAGGCCGCCGGCATGATCCTGTTGGTCGCTATGATCGGCGCCATCGTGCTGACCCTGCGGCAACGCCCGGGCGTGCGCAAGCAGGCCATCGGCAAACAGTTGGCCCGCCGGCGCGAAGATTCGGTCGAACTGAAAAAAGTTCAGCCGGGCCAGGGGATTTAGGTGCGCAAATGATGGCATTTCTGGAAATTGGCCTGGGCCATTATCTGGCGCTGGCGGCGGTGGTGTTCACCATTGGCGTGTTCGGGATTTTTTTAAACCGCAAGAACGTCATCATCATTTTGATGTCGATCGAGCTGATGTTGCTGGCGGTGAATATCAACCTGATTGCCTTCTCGGCCTATCTGCACGATCTGGTGGGGCAGATATTCGCCCTGTTCGTGCTGACCGTGGCGGCGGCCGAAGCGGCCATCGGCCTGGCCATCATCGTGGTTTATTTCCGCAACCGCGGCACCATCGAAGTCGAAGATATCAACCTTATGAAGGGCTGAGCGGCAAATGTATCATGCCATTGTCTTTCTGCCGCTTCTGGCGTTTCTGATCGTCGGCTCGTTGGGCCGCGTGCTGGGCGATAAGCCGTCGCAATGGATTACCTGCGGCGCGGTCATCATTTCCGCCCTGCTGTCCCTGTTGGCATTTTGGCAGGTGGCGTTGGGCGGCCAGCCGATCCGGGTCGAGGTCGCCTCGTGGATCGTCTCGGGCACCTTTGATGTTTCCTGGGCGCTGCGTATCGATCAGTTGACCGCGGTGATGTTGGTGGTGGTCAACGGGGTCTCGGCCCTGGTGCATGTCTATTCCATCGGTTACATGGCGCATGATCCGCACAAGCCGCGCTTCATGGCCTATCTATCCATGTTCACGTTCGCCATGTTGATGTTGGTGACGGCGGATAATTTCCTGCAGATGTACTTCGGCTGGGAAGGGGTTGGCCTGGCGTCCTATCTGTTGATCGGGTTTTGGTATCACCGGCCTGCGGCCAATGCCGCCGCGATCAAGGCCTTTCTGGTTAACCGGATCGGCGATTTCGGCTTTGGCCTGGGTATCATGGCGATTTTCATGGTGTTCGGATCGGTCGATTTCGACACCGTATTCGCCGCCACCCCGGGGCAGGTAGGCAAGACCTTCCATTTCCTGAATTGGGAGTGGGATGTGATGACGACCATCTGCATCCTGCTGTTCATCGGCGCCATGGGCAAATCGGCCCAGGTGCCCCTGCATACCTGGCTGCCCGATGCCATGGAGGGCCCGACCCCGGTCAGCGCCCTGATCCATGCGGCGACCATGGTGACGGCGGGCGTCTTTCTGGTGGCGCGGTGCTCCCCGATGTTTGAATATTCGCCCACCGCCCTGATCGTGGTCACCATCGTCGGGGCCTCCACCGCCTTCTTCGCGGCAACGGTCGGACTGGTGCAGAATGATATCAAGCGGGTGATCGCCTATTCCACCTGCAGCCAACTGGGCTATATGTTCTTTGCCCTAGGCATCGGCGCCTATCCGGTGGCGATTTTCCACCTCTTCACACATGCCTTTTTCAAGGCGCTGCTGTTCCTCGGATCCGGCTCGGTCATTCATGCCATGTCCGATGAACAGGACATGCGGCGCATGGGCGGCATATTCAAATACGTGCCGCAAACCGCCATTTTGATGTGGGTCGGTTCCTTGGCCCTGGCCGGCCTGCCCATCTTCGCAGGCTATTATTCCAAGGACCTGATCATGGAATCCGCATTTGCCGCGCATACGGGCGCGGGGAACTATGCGTTTTGGCTGGGTCTGGCGGCGGCCGTGATGACCGCGTTCTATTCTTGGCGGCTGTTGTTCATGACGTTCGGCGGCGAGCCCCGCGCCAGCCAGGAAGTCATGAGCCATGTGCATGAATCGCCACTGTCCATGCTGATCCCGCTGTATTTCCTGGCCGCTGGTTCGATCCTCTCGGGCATCCTGTTCGTGCATTATTTCGTGGGCGAGGGCTATGTGGAATTTTGGGGTCAGTCGATCTTCATGGTTTCCGGCCACGATCTCATGGAAGCGGCCCATCATGTCCCCATCTGGGTCAAGGCGGCGCCTATCGTTGCCGCCATCGCCGGCATTCTGTTGGCCTGGCAGTTTTATATCCGGCGCCGCGATATCCCGGCCGGTTTGGCCAAGGTGCATCACGAGCTGTACCAGTTCCTGCTCAACAAATGGTACTTCGACGAGCTATACGAGCTGATTTTGGTGGGCCCGGCAAAGCGGCTGGGCCGGCTGTTATGGAAGACGGGTGATGGCCGCATCATCGATGGTTTCGGCCCGGACGGCATCGCGGCCTCGGTCTTGAATTTGGCGCGCCGGGCCTCTGCCTTGCAAAGCGGCTATCTCTATCATTACGCCTTCGCCATGTTGATCGGCGTCGCGGCCCTGGTGACCTGGTATTACACCTCGACCGGCGGGGGCTACTAAAGCATGAGCGATTGGCCCCTTCTAAGCCTGGTTACATTCCTGCCCCTGGTGGGCGCCGCCTTCATCTTCCTCTTCGCCCAGGGCGGCGATGGGCAGGCGGACCGTAACGCCAAAAGCGTCGCCTTGATGACGACGACGCTGACGTTTCTGATCAGCCTGGTGATCTGGGGCAATTTTGATAACGGTACGGCGGATTTCCAACTCGTCGAGCAGCGCGAATGGCTGAGTGGCGGGATTAATTACCGCATGGGCGTGGACGGCATTTCGCTGTTGTTCGTGGTCCTGACCGCATTCCTGATGCCTATTTGCATCCTGGCGTCGTGGCAATCGATCACCACGCGGGTGCGGGAATACATAATCGCCTTCCTGTTGTTGGAGACCATGATGATCGGGGTGTTCTGCGCCCTGGATTTCCTGCTCTTCTATCTATTCTTCGAGGGTGGCCTAATCCCCATGTTCCTGATTATCGGGGTCTGGGGCGGGGCCCGGCGGGTCTATTCGTCATTCAAGTTCTTCCTCTATACCTTGCTGGGTTCGGTGCTGCTGTTGTTGGCGTTGATCTATATGTATTTCGAGGCGGGGACGACCGATATCCCGACCCTGATGGCCCATGGTTTCACGGCCGAGGAGCAAACCTGGCTATGGCTGGCCATGTTTGCCTCGTTCGCCGTGAAAATGCCCATGTGGCCCGTGCATACCTGGCTGCCGGATGCCCATGTCGAGGCGCCCACCGCCGGTTCTGTGATCCTGGCCGGCGTGCTGTTGAAAATGGGCGGCTATGGCTTCCTGCGTTTCTCGCTGCCCATGCTGCCCCTGGCCTCGGACCTGTTCGTGCCCCTGATTTTCGCATTGTCCATCGTCGCGGTGATTTACACCTCTCTGGTGGCGCTGATGCAGGAGGACATGAAGAAGCTGATCGCCTATTCCTCCGTCGCGCATATGGGCTTCGTGACCATCGGCATCTTCACCTTCAATACCCAAGGCATCGAAGGCGGCATTTTCCAGATGCTTAGCCACGGTATTATTTCCGCCGCATTGTTTCTTTGTGTCGGCGTGATCTACGACCGTATTCATTCCCGCGAGATCGCCCGTTACGGCGGCCTGGTCAACCGGATGCCGCTCTATGCCTTCACCTTTATGATTTTCATGCTCGCGTCGGTCGGACTGCCGGGAACATCCGGCTTCGTCGGCGAGATATTGATTCTGGTCGGTGTCTATCAGGTCAATACCTGGGTTGCCGCCCTGGCCGCCCTGGGTGTGATATTGGGCGCGGCCTATATGCTATGGCTATATCGGCGGACCATCTTTGGCCAACTGGAGAAGGATGACCTGAAGCAGATTCTGGACCTGGACGGGCGCGAGATCGCATTCTTCGCGCCGCTGATCGCTCTGGCCATTCTCATGGGGGTCATACCCGGGCCGTTCCTGGACGTCATGCATGTCTCGGTCGATCATTTGATCCAACAATATCAGACGGCGATGCAGGCCGCATCCGAGGGCGCGGACCTGGCCCTGGTGGCGGCGAAATAGGGAATAATGAGCATGGCCAACCCACAGGATTACGCCACGGCGGCGCCGGAGATATTCCTGGCCCTGGCGGCCATGGCGCTGTTGATGCTGGGTGTCTTTAGGGGCGATCAGTCGACCCGGCTGCTCTGCTGGCTGGCGGTGGCGTCCTTCGCCATCGCGCTGCTAATCGTGCTTCAGGCCCCGGCGGAACGCAGCGTCGCATTTGCCGGCATGTATGTGGCCGACAGCTTCACCGCTTTCGTCAAGGCTATGGTGCTGATTGCCTCGGCCGCCGGATTGATCATGTCCATGGGTTATATCCGGGACGAAGGCATGGCGCGGTTCGAATATCCGGTGCTGTTCGTTCTGGCGGCCCTTGGCATGATGATGATGATTTCGGCCAACGACCTGATCGCGCTTTACATGGGAATAGAACTGCAAAGCCTGGCGCTCTATGTCATTGCCGCATTCCAGCGGGACAGCTTGCGCTCGACCGAGGCGGGCTTGAAATATTTCGTCCTGGGCGCTCTCTCGTCGGGCATGTTGTTGTATGGCTGTTCCCTGATCTATGGCTTTACCGGGGCCACCGGGTTCGAGGCCATTGCCGCCGCCATGCAAGGGCAGGAGCACGCCGGCATCGGCCTGATCGTGGGTATCGTTTTTATGTGCGCCGGCCTGGCGTTCAAGGTCTCGGCCGTGCCCTTCCATATGTGGACGCCGGATGTCTATGAAGGCGCGCCGACACCGGTCACCGCCTTCTTCGCGGTGGCGCCAAAGATCGCCGCCCTGGCCTTGTTCATGCGGGCCTTGATCGTGCCCTTCCTGGCCATCAGCGCCGATTGGCAGCAGATTATCATTGTCATTTCCGTCGCATCCATGTTGCTGGGCGCCTTCGCCGCTATCTGGCAGGACAATATCAAGCGGCTGATGGCCTATTCCTCGATCGGCCACGTTGGCTATGCCCTGATCGGATTGGCGGCGGGCAGTGGGGAAGGGGTGCGCGGGGTGTTGATCTATCTGGCCATCTATCTGGCCATGAACGTAGGCACTTTTGCCTGCATCCTGTGCATGCGGCGCAAGACGGGCATGGTGGAAGGGATCTCGGATCTGGCCGGTCTGTCCAAGAGCAACCCCATGATGGCGCTGGCTTTGGCGATCTTCATGTTTTCCATGGCCGGCATACCGCCCCTGGGGGGCTTCTTTGGCAAATTCTACGTCTTCATTGCCGCCGTGAATGCGGAACTGTATACCCTTGCGGTTATCGGCGTGGTGGCCAGCGTGGTTGGCGCCTTCTATTATCTGCGGATAATCAAGGTGATGTATTTTGACGAACCTGGGGAACCGTTCGAAGGCCCCATGAGTGTGGAGATGCGGGCGATTATCGGGCTGTGCGGTGTTTTTGTGGCGTTCTTCGCATTTTATACGGCGCCCTTCATTGCCTCGGCCGAGATTGCCGCCGCCGCCCTGGTGCCGTGAGGGAAACCAAGGCGGCCCAAGCCCCCGATCTGCCTGCCTTTTTCCTGCCGCTTTACCTCGATAGCGTTACCTCCACCAATGACGAAATGAAACAAAGGGCCCGCGCCGGCGCTCCCGAAGGCACCCTCATGGTGGCGCGGGAACAGCGGGCCGGGCGTGGGCGGGGGGGTAGGCAATGGACCTCAAAGCCAGGCAATCTTTATATGTCGCTGTTGCTGCGGCCCTTGGGCAATGCCGGGGTCGTGGCGCAGGTCTCTTTTCTGGCGGCGGTCGCCCTGGCGGACGCGCTGGTCAAGGTTGCGCCGGATCTGACGCCACGGCTTAAATGGCCCAACGATGTTCTGATCGATGGCGCCAAGATATCCGGCATTCTGTTGGAATCCTCGGCCCAGTCGGGCGGCGGTGTTGATTGGCTCGTTCTCGGCATGGGCGTCAATGTGGCCCACCACCCCGAAGAGGCGGGCCGGGCAGCCACCTCGTTGCATGCTCTTGGCGCGGCCGATTGCACCGTTTTCTTGTTACTCGCCGCCTTGGCGCCGGCCCTGCTCCATTGGCTGGATATTTGGCGCGAGGCGGGTTTCGCCCCCCTGCGCCGGGCCTGGTTGGAACGTGCCGCCGGCCTGGACGGGCGGTTGCGGGTGCGCCTGCCGAAAGAAGAATTTACCGGCACCTTCCGGGATTTGGACGGCGATGGTAGCTTGATCGTCGAACTGCCGGACGGTGAGATGCGTGTTATCAAGGCCGGCGAAGTGTTTCTGCCACGGATCTGAGGATTGCTATCATGCTGCTGGCCATCAACTTGAACAACACCAACGTCAAGTTCTCCCTATTTGACGGCGACAATGTGGTGGCGGAATGGCGACAGCAGACGTCGGCCAATCGCACCGCCGATGAGCATGCGGTCTGGCTGTTCCAGTTGCTGCAGATCAGCGGCTACGATCCCAAGGCGGTGACCGAGGCGATGATCGCCACCGTGGTGCCCCAGGCGTTGTTCAACCTGCGCCGCCTATGCCAGAGCTATTTCAATTGCGATCCGTTGGTGCTGGGTGAGGACGAGGTGGAGACCGGCATAGAGATCAAGGCGACGCCGCCGGTCGGCGCCGACCGCATCTGCAACACTGTCGGCGCCGGCGTAATGTTTCCGGGCCAGCCGGTCGTGGTCGTCGATTTTGGTACCGCCACCACCTTCGATGTGGTCGACGCCGACGGCGCCTATTGCGGCGGGGTCATCGCGCCGGGCATCAATCTCAGCCTGGAAGCGTTGCATAGCGCCACGGCCCTGTTACCCCGTATCGTCGTCGCCCGGCCGGACAAGATCATCGGCACGGATACCGTTGCCTGTATGCATTCTGGGGTTTTCTGGGGTTATGTCGGCCTGATCGAGGGTATCGTGACCCGCATTCGGGATGAATTCGGCAAGCCCATGAAAGTGATTTCGACCGGTGGCCTGGCGCCGGTGTTTGAAGGGGCCACGGATGTGATAGAAGCCAACGTGCCCGACATCACCGTGCGGGGATTGCGGGAAATTTATCGGCGCAGCCGAGGGGTATGACAGAATGGGAATTGCGAATGTCCGTGGCGGAGTTCGCTGAAGACGAGTTGATCTTCCTGCCTCTTGGGGGGGCGGGCGAGATCGGCATGAATATGAACCTGTACGGCTTCGCCGGGCAATGGTTGCTGGTCGATCTGGGGATTACCTTCGCTGACGGGGAACAGCCGGGCATTGACCTGATTACCCCCGATCCGACCTTTATAGCAGAGCGGCGCGATGATCTGGCTGGTCTGATCGTCACCCATGCCCACGCGGATCACCTGGGCGCCGTGGCCCATTTGTGGCCGCGCCTGCGTTGCCCGGTCTGGGCCACGCCCTTCGCCGCGGCCCTGTTGCGGCGCAAGTTGGAGGAAGCGGGCCTGTTGGCGGACGTGGCCATACACGAGATTACCCCGGGGGAGAGGTTGCGGATTGGGCCTTTCGCCATCGACTTCATTCCCCTGACCCATTCAACGCTGGAAATGAATGCCCTGGCCATTCGTACGGACGCCGGCCTGGTCCTCCATACCGGCGATTGGAAGCTGGACCCGGATCCCCTGGTAGGACCAAAAAGTGACGAAGATGCCTTGCGCCGCCTGGGCGACGAGGGCGTAATGGCGATGATCGGGGACAGTACCAACGCCCTGGTGGAAGGGACCTCCGGGTCCGAACGGGATGTGCGCGATACCTTGATGGAGATTTGCGCCAACCGCGCGGGCCGTATCGCGGTCACGACCTTTGCCTCCAACGTGGCCCGCATTGATACGGTGGCCAAGGTTGCCGCCGCCCATGACCGGCACTTGGTGCTGGTTGGCCGTTCGCTCTGGCGCATCGTGGAGGCTGCCAGGGAATGCGGTTATCTCCATGATCTCGCCCCGCCCTTGACGGACGTCGAAGGGGCCTATCTGCCGCCCGAGAAGGTCTTGTTTCTGTGCACCGGTTGTCAGGGGGAAGCCAGCGCGGCGCTGTCGCGTATCGCCACGGGTGGTCATCGGCATGTGGTTTTTGAAAAGGGCGATCTGGTGATCTTTTCGTCCCGGGTGATCCCCGGTAACGAAAAGAGCATCACCCGGGTGCAGAACCGCTTGTTATGGAAAGGGGTTGAGGTGATTGGCGAACGGGAACGCGGCGTCCATGTTTCAGGCCATCCCTGCCGTGATGACCTGGCAGAAATGTATCGCCTTGTCCGGCCAAAAATCGCGGTGCCGGTGCATGGTGAATACAAGCACATGCTGGCCCATGCGGAACTGGCCCGCGCCATGCAGGTGCCCGAGGCGGTGGTGATCGAAAACGGCCAGGCCCTGCGTCTTGTCCCCGGCGCGGCGGAAGTCGTGGCCGAGGTGCAAAGCGGCCGTTGTTTTATTGATGGCGGTGTGGTGGTGCCTGCCAATGACGATGCCGTGCGCGCCCGGCGCAAAATGATGATCAACGGTGGCGCCGTGGTCATTTTGGTGACCGACGACGACGGCATCTTGTTGGCCGATCCGGAATTGATCTTGCAGGGTCTGGCCAGCGATAATGGCAAAACCAGCCTGGAAGACGCCGGCCGGCAGGCGGTGGAAGCGGCGCTGGATGATCTGCCCAAATCCGCCCGCCGTGATGATGGCCGAATGACCGAAGCGGCCCGCATCGCACTGCGCCGCCTGATCCGCGCCCGGTTGGGCAAACGGACCGTCGTGGAAGTGCGAATCATTCGGGTCGAATGAAGAATAAGGGACATCTTTGATGATTGGACGATTGAACCATATCGCCATTGCGGTACCAGATTTGGCGGCCGCCGCGGCGCTCTATCGCGATACCCTGGGGGCGAAGGTCTCGGCCCCGGCCGATCTGCCCGAGCATGGGGTGACAACGGTGTTTGTCGAGCTTGCGAATTCCAAGATCGAATTGCTGCATCCCTTGGGTGAAAACTCCACCATTGCCAAATACCTCGAACGCAGCCCCGACGGCGGCATGCATCATATATGTTTCGAAGTCTCCGACATCATCGCCGCACGTGATCAACTGCGGTCGGAAGGGGCCCGCGTTTTGGGCGACGGAGAGCCTCGGACTGGTGCTCACGGCAAGCCGGTTTTGTTCTTGCATCCCAAGGATTTCTGCGGAACCCTGATTGAAATCGAACAAGTCTAGAAGGCGAAAATGAGCCTGCTCGGCGGCATGATGATATACGCAATCATGTGGTGGTTGGTGCTGTTCATGGTACTGCCCTTTGGCGTGCGCACGGTTCGCGAAGAAGGTGGCGAGGTGGCCGCGGGACAGGCAGCCTCTGCCCCGGCAAAGCCTAGAATTGTCCTGAAGATGCTTGTGACAACCGTAATTTCGGGCGCGATCATGGCCCTGATCGTGGCTCTGGTGGAAATGGAATTAGTCGATTTTCGCGGTTATTTTATGCGGCCTGGCTAGATTGGCGCTTGCTGCCAATATGGGCCGATGTGATCGAGTTTAAAGCAGTTTCAAATTTGCGCTTGATTTTCACTAATTAAGAACCATTATCAATATAGTCCGTGGAGGCTCGACTCCACGACAAAACGCTCGATGGCGTCTCCTCCTATTTGGGCCGCACCTTGCCGGTGCGGTCCCTTTTTTCCGGCAATTCATCTTAACAGGTGTTTAACGCCTGGGCGGCAAGATGGCGCCATGGTGATACGTTTACTCATATCCGGGCTGCTGGCGGCCGGTTTGGCCATGGCGGACGCCGCGGCGGCGGAACTGAAAGAAAAAGTCACGGTCTCCAAACAGGATTGCCGTTGGCTGGTACGCTACCAACCCGCCGCCGATGTCGCCTATAAGCCTGGCGTGGGCGTGCGCGGGCGCCGGGTGAAATCGGCCGATCTGGATCCTAACCGTAGGATCAAATTGCCACCGCTGATTGCCATTCCCTTGCACGTGCCCGTGAGCAGCCTTCTGAAAACGGGCACCACCAGCCCGGTCGGGGATTCTGAAGTTGATGTCGGCCTGGTAACCGTGGATCGCAGCAGTGGCGAAGTCTTGTACGAGGGGGAAACCCTGGTTCCGGCCGAGAAAGACCGTTTGGTGACCGCCTGCCGCAAACTCTTGCGCCGGAAATAATCAGCGGAATTTGCCCGCCGGCGTTTCGGTGGCGCGCGAGGCTTTGGCCATTGCCTTATGGCACGGCTTTCCCTACATATCGCACCCCTACCTACCCTGCTTTCCCGAGGCGTGTTTCCGGCCGCCCGGACTGTTTCATGATTTGAGGCCCCGCCATGCGCATGTCACAATTCTTTCTACCCGTGTTGAAGGATAAACCGGCCGAGGCGCAGATCGTTTCGCACCGGTTGATGTTGCGGGCCGGGATGATCCGGCAATCGGCGGCGGGGATCTATTCCTGGCTGCCCCTGGGCTTTCGCGTATTGAAGAAAATCGAACAAATCGTGCGCGAAGAGCAGGACGCCACCGGGGCGCAGGAATTGCTAATGCCAACCATTCAGCCGGCTGACTTGTGGCGGGAAAGCGGGCGCTATGATGATTATGGCCAGGAGATGTTGCGCATCACCGACCGTCACGATCGGGACATGCTGTTCGGCCCCACCAACGAGGAACTGATTACCGACATCTTTCGCGGCTCGATCCGCAGTTACCGCCAGTTGCCCCGCAACCTCTACCACATCCAATGGAAGTTCCGGGACGAAGTGCGGCCGCGTTTTGGCATCATGCGGGGCCGCGAATTTTTGATGAAGGACAATTATTCCTTCGACCTGGATAAGGACGCAGCCCGCCAATCCTATAACAAGATGTTCGTGGCCTATCTGCGGACCTTCGACCGTCTCGGCGTGAAAGCCATTCCCATGGTGGCCGACACCGGTCCCATCGGCGGCGATATGAGCCACGAATTCATCATTCTGGCCGATACGGGCGAGAGCGAGGTGTACTGCCACGCCGACTACCTGGATTTCACCGTCCCAGATGCATCCACAGACTATGACGGTGATCTATCTCCGATCATAGAGCATTGGACCTCCCGCTATGCGGCCACGGACGAAAAGCACGACGCCGCCCGCTTCGAGGCGGAAGTGCCCAGCGATCGCCGGATCGCCACCCGTGGCATAGAAGTGGGTCATATCTTTTATTTCGGCAGCAAATATTCCGAGCCCATGGGGGCCACGGTGATGGGCGCCGACGGGGTGGAGGTGCCGGTCGAAATGGGCTCTTACGGTATTGGCGTCTCGCGGCTGGTCGGCGCCATTATCGAGGCCAGTCACGATGATGACGGCATTGTCTGGCCCGCCGCCGTGGCGCCGTTCCATGTTGGTTTGATCAATCTGAAAGTTGGCGATGGGGATTGTGACCGGACCGTGGCCGGTATTTACGAAACCCTGCGCCGCGCCAGCGTCGAGGTTTTGATGGACGATAGCGACGGGCGGGCGGGTGGCAAATTCGCGACCATGGACCTGATCGGCCTGCCCTGGCAGATAATTGTTGGTCCTCGTGGTTTGAAATCCGGCGTGGTCGAAGTCAAGGAACGACGCACCGGTGCGCGCCAGGAGTTATCCATCGAGGCCGCCGTAGCCGCCGTTTTCGGCCCGACGAAAGCCTAAACCGCACGATGTTCGGCTTGCTGGAATGGACCATTGCCGCGCGTTATCTGCGCTCGCGGCGGCGCGAGGGTTTTATCTCGATCATCGCCTGGTTTTCCCTGATCGGCATTGCCCTGGGTGTCGCCACCCTGATTATCGTCATGAGCGTGATGAACGGCTTCCGAACGGAATTGCTGGATCGGGTGTTGGGCCTGAACGGGCATATGGTGGTCCGGGGCCTGGATGCGCGGCTCAGCGGATTCGACGCCATCGCCAAGGCGCTGCTTACCATTGATGGGATAAGCACGGCGGCGCCCTTGATCGAGGGCCAGGTAATGGCGACCGCGAACAAGCGGGCCTCCGGCGCCCTGGTGCGGGGCATGTGGCCCAGGGATCTGCGCGCCCGTGCCATCATCGCGGATAATTTGTCCGGCGGCTCGTTGGCAGATTTCAAGGGCAGGAACAACGTTGTCATCGGCCAACGGCTGGCGGCAAAGCTGGGCCTGCGGGTTGGCGATGGCGTCACCCTCGTCTCGCCCCAGGGCACGGCCACGGCCTTCGGGACGGTGCCGCGCATGAAAACATACCGCATCGCCGCGACCTTCATGGTGGGCATGTATGAATATGATTCGACTTTTATTTATATGCCGTTACCGGCGGCGCAGGTGTTTTTTCGCCTGCCGGGCGCGGTTAATGGCGTGGAGATGTTCTTGGACAACCCCGACGATGTTCATCGCCTGCGCGGCGCCGTCCGCGCCCTGCCGAGGGTAGCCAGGGTGGTGGATTGGCAACAGGTCAACAGCCATTTTTTTCAGGCTCTGCAGGTGGAACGTAATGTGATGTTCCTGATCCTGACCCTGATCATCCTGATCGCCGCCTTCAATATCGTTTCCTCGCTGATCATGCTGGTCAACGACAAGGGCAAGGCCATCGCCATTCTGCGCACCATGGGGGCGACCCGGGGCATGATCATGCGCATTTTCATGATATCCGGAACCTCTATCGGGGTCATCGGCACCATCGCCGGCTTTGTTCTGGGGGTCGCCTTTTGCGCTAATATCGACGTTATCCGGCGTTGGCTGGAAGGTTTGACGGGTACCGAATTATGGTCCCCGGAAATACGATTTTTAAGCCGGATTCCGGCCGAGGTGAATAACAGCGAGGTTCTGTCGGTGGTTTTGATGGCCCTGGCGCTGTCATTCCTGGCGACCTTGTATCCAGCCTGGCGTGCCACCCGCATCGATCCTATCGAGGCGTTGCGCTATGAATGATGGATCGGTGCTAGAAATCTCTCGCCTGGGCCGCGCCTTTCAGCAGGGCGACCGGCGGTTGGAGGTTTTGCGGAATCTAAATTTACGTATCGCGGCAGGGGAAGCCGTGGCTTTGGTTGGTCCGTCGGGTTCGGGCAAATCAACCCTGTTGCATGCCGCCGGGTTGTTGGAGCGGCCCGACACGGGCGAAATTGTGATTGCGGGGCGAAACTGTTCCGCCATGGGCGATCGGCAACGTACCGCCATGCGCCGCGATTTTCTAGGCTTTGTCTATCAATTCCATCATCTTCTGCCGGAGTTTTCCGCCCTGGAAAATGTCATTATGCCCATGCGCCTGGCGAAGCTGCCCCGGTTGAAGGCCAGGGACAGGGCCCAGCGATTGCTGACGGAACTGGGTCTGGGGGACCGCCTGGAGCATGCCCCGGGGCAACTATCGGGCGGCGAGCAGCAGCGCGTGGCCGTTGCCCGCGCGCTGGCCAACCAACCCGTGCTGCTGTTGGCGGACGAACCGACGGGTAACCTTGATCAGGCAACGGCGGAGGTGGTTTTATCGGAGTTGCTGGCGATCGTTCGCGCGCGTGGCCTTGGCATTCTAATCGCGACCCATGACCCGCTGGTGGCGGAACGTCTGGATCGTGTGGTGCGGCTTCACGACGGCAAATTAATGGACTGAACGAACCCTGCGGTCAGTGACTTAGGAAAAAATACAACTGGACCAGCGCCGCGGTCGACGCCAACCACAAAAGGCTCCAGATCGCGATTTTGACTCTTTGTCTCTTGCTGATGCCCTGCCGCATCTGATTTCCTCCACAGCCCTCATCTCAATAATGACCATGGCGTGGAAACCAAAGTTTATGCAGTGACCCATGTCACAATCGGTTCATCAATAATTTTTTATTAATCATAATTCCTAACCGGAGGTTAAACGGTTTCTGGCAAATTCCGCGGCGAGGTATTACGGCGGGAGTGGAAAAATGCGCAAAAGCGGAATTCTGGTTGGAAGCATTGCGGCCCTTGGCCTGTTGACGGCTGTTACGATTCAGGCCGGGCAGACCGCCGAAAGTGGCACCGGCGTGCCCCATTCGACGAATGGCGACAGTACTTTGTCGGCCTGGCAGGCGGATCTTGCCTGGCGTGACGCCAGTATGGACAGTGACACCGAACTTGAATTGATTTTCAATTCGGGCGGGACGTTGACCTCCGAGTCGGTGGCCCGATTGGCGGCCATGCCGCCGGCGGCCGGACCCGAAGCCATCAATCCCGACGATGCCATGTCGGCCCTGAAACAATTGGGTAGCGACGCGGTCGGCATCCTCAACGACGGACAATTGAGTAAGGCGCGCCGGGTTGCCAAATTCCATGCCTTGATGGCCCGCGAATTCGATATTCCGCTGATGGCGCGGTTTGCCCTGGGCCGGCACTGGAAACGGGCGAGTGCCGAACAGCGGATCGCCTATTTGGAAGCCTTTTCCAAATTTTTGTTGAACCAATACGCAGCAAAGATCGCGGGCGCCCAGGTGACCAGCTTTGATGTTCTGTCCGCGCAGCGGGCCGGCAGACGCGATGTCATGGTGCAAAGCCGCATTATCCAGAACAATGGCCGGATATTGAAACTGGTTTGGCTGAGTCGGACCCGATTTCCTTGGACACAGAATTGGCTTAATCGAAGTGTCCAAGGAGGACCGGAACATGACCGATAATTTTGAGAAGAAAGTTGCTGTTGATGGGCCTGTGGTAAATGCGGGCGAGCTTGGCTC
>JAKZRK010000026.1:0-31130 GCA_047518225.1 Alphaproteobacteria bacterium
ATCTCCGCCCAGCCTACCATCAAGTCCCCCTGACGATCCTTCTGCTGTCCCATCGTCATCAGCGAATCCCCCGGTCAAATCAGAACGTCAAAGAATCAGACCAGGCCGCTTGTGTCCAGTGCCAACTTCGTCAACGGGCTGTTACGCCGGCGCCTTGACGCGGACCCGGCTGCGGCGCGGCTTTTGGGGGCTTGGCTCGGTGCCGGGCAGCTCGCGGGCATCGGGCACCAGATGCACCGCCATTGTCTCGGCCCGGCCCCGAACCGTCACCTGGCGCACCTCGAAGGCGGAAAGATCGGCGCCCGCGCGCTCTGCCACGAAGGCGGAGATCACCGCCTGAACCGAGAATTTCTTGGTCATGGTTTCCAGGCGCGAGGCGGTATTGACGATATCGCCCACGGCGGTGACGGAAGTCGCCGGTCCATAACCCATTTCACCGACAATGGCGGCACCCGCATGCACCCCGATGCCCATGCGCAGGGGTTCGTCCAGATCGTGGTGCAGTTGCTCGTTCAAATGTTCCAGGGCCTGGGCCATGCCCGCCGCCGCCGCCAGGGCCTGGCGGCAGCCCTGTTCCAGGTCGGTATCCACGCCGAACAAGGCCATGACTCCGTCGCCGATAAATTTATCCAGGTGGCCACCCGCCGCCTCCACCGCCTGGCCCATGCCACGGAAATACTGGTTCAAGGCAAAAACCACGTCGTAGGGCAGCTTGGCCTCGGAGAACCGGGTGAAGGCGCGCAGATCGGCGAACAAAACGGCGATTTCCCGCTCGCTGCCTTGCAGATAGTTGGGCCGGGGCTGGCCGTTTTGCAGGCTGACGTTGGGAGGCAACAGGGGCACCACGGTGACATCCACCGTGGGGCGCAATTGACAGGCCAGGCGCACACTGTCCGGCGCCCCGACCCGGGCCAGTACTTTCAACTCGTCCTCGTGGGCCGGGGGCAGCTCCGATTGACCCGCCGCGATCCGTACCCGGCAGGTGGAACAGCGCCCCCGCCCGCGGCAGACGGAGGCATGGGCGATGCCGGCCAGGCGGGAGGCGTCCAGCACGCTCAATCCCGGTTCGATGGCAATCTCGCGGCCATCGGGATAGGCGATGGTGATGCGGGCGCCGCGCCGGGACCACAGGCTGCGCGCCCAGCGTCCCAGCAGCATCAAGGCCAGGACAATGACCGTGCCAAGCATGATGTAATCCAAGGTGCCATAGACAAAGTCCACCAAGGTCTGTGTGGCATTGCCGATCTTGAAGGAGGCCTTGGCCGCCGCCATCCAGGCTTCGTCCTGGGCCCAGACGGCGATTTGCTTGCCAACGCCGGCGAAGCCCGATAGAGCCAGTCCGGGCAGCAAAAGGGCGGCGATCAACAGCCAGGTCCGGGTCCTGCCGTACCAGGGCCGCAGGCGCAGCCATTGGTGCAGGCCGATACAGCCATGGCTCCAAACCACCACAAGCCCGACCGCGAGAAGCCAGCCGTTTTCAGGCGCCAGCACCCAGACAGTCAGAATTTCATACAAATAGCTGTCGTTGAGCCCGAAGAATTCATGCCCGCCCCGGGTCGCCAGGACATGGGCAGGCATCAGAAAGGGGATGCACAGCGCCAGCACGACCTGAAAGCCTTCGGTCGGGGACATGCGCAAGGTGCGCCGCCGCCAGACAGCCCACAACGCCATCAGGACATGCAGGAATATGGCGCCGTATAACAAAATGGTGACGGGCCAGTTGCGCCATATGGCGATGAAAACCTCGCGCCCGGCTTCCATGGCCGCCAGCGAGATATTGCCCAAGGCATGGTTTAGAAAATGGCTCGTCACGAATACGAACAGCACCAAGCCGCTGCCCAGGCTCAATTTTCGCGTCCAACCCATCACTTATGCCAATGGTTATGGACTTTAGTGCGCATCGGCCCAGCTATCGCCAATGCCGGCATCCACGATCAGGGGGACGGAAAGATGGGCCGTGCCTTCCATCACCCGCCTGACCACGGCGACGGTTTCATCGATCTCGGCCTCGGGTACTTCAAAGATCAACTCGTCATGCACCTGTAACAGCATGGGCGCGCCAAGGCCGGCCTTGGCCATGGCGCCGGGAATGGCCACCATGGCCCGGCGGATCACATCCGCCGCCGAGCCCTGGATCGGGGCGTTGATGGCGGCCCGTTCGTGGAAGCCGCGCCGGGCCGGGTTCTTGTCATTGATACCCGGCATATGGATGCGGCGGCCATGGATGGTTTCCACATAACCCAGCTCGCGGCAGCTCTCCTTGGTCCGCTCCATATAGTCGCGAATGCCCGGATAGCGCTCGAAATAGGCATTGATATAGTCCTGGGCCTCGCCCCGGCCAATGCCCAGATTGTTGGCCAGGCCGAAGGCGGAAATGCCATAGATAATGCCGAAATTGATGGCCTTGGCCCGGCGCCGGATCATCGGGTCCATGTCTTCCATGGGCAGGCCGAAAACCTGAGCCGCGGTCATGGCGTGGATGTCCTGGCCGGCGTGAAAAGCCTCGCGCAACGCCGCGATGTCGGCGATATGGGCCAGGATGCGCAATTCGATCTGGGAATAATCCGCGCTCAACAATTTGCGCCCCGGCGCCGCGATAAAGGCCTTGCGGATACGCCGGCCCTCTTCCGTGCGAACGGGAATGTTCTGCAGGTTCGGATCGGTCGATGACAGCCGCCCGGTGGAGGTGGCGGCCATGGCGTAGGAGGTATGGACGCGGCCGGTAACGCCGTTGATCTGGTTTTGCAGGGCGTCCGTATAGGTACTTTTCAACTTTGCCAACTGGCGGTATTCCAATACCCGCACGGGCAGATCATGGCCCTGGGCGGCCAGCCCCTCCAGCACATCGGCGCCCGTGGCGTAGGCCCCCGTCTTGGTTTTCTTGCCCCCCGGTATGGACATTTTATCGAACAGGATTTCGCCCAGTTGCTTTGGCGAATTGACGTTGAAGACCTCGCTGGCCAAGTCGTGGATTTCCCCCTCCAGGACGGCGATCCGGGTTGCGAAATCGGCGGACAGCCGTGCCAGTTCCGCACGGTCAACCAATATGCCCGCCACTTCCATGGCCACCAGCACCGGCACCAGGGGACGCTCCAGGGTTTCGTAGACCGTATGTTTGCGCGTCACCAGCAGTTGCGGTTTCAGATATTGGTACAGGCGCAGGGTCAGGTCGGCATCCTCGGCCGCGTATTGCGTGGCCTTGTCCAGAGGCACCCGATCAAAGGTGATCCTGGACTTGCCGCTGCCCGCGACCTCCTTGAACGGAATCGCCTCGATATCTAGATGCAGCTTGGACAATTCGTCCATACCGTGACCATGCAGGCCGCCTTCGGTCACATAGGACAACAACATAGTGTCATCGAAGGGCGTTATCTCGATGTCATGGCGGCGCAATACCAGCATGTCGTATTTCAGGTTTTGCCCCACTTTCAGGACCGATGGATCGGCCATCAGGGGCCGCAGCAGATCCAGGGCCTGCTCCAAGGGGATCTGTTCCGGCGCGGCGGAGGCGCCGCCGCCGTCCAGATCCAATTCCCCGGCCGGTACCGGCCCCTGGTGCCCCAGGGGGATGTAACAGGCCTGTCCCGGCCGTACGGATAGGGAGACCCCGACCAGATCCGCCACCATGGCATCCAGCGAGGTCGTCTCCGTATCCACCGCCACCACGCCGGCGGCCCGGGCCAGATCAACCCATTGCTTCAATTCAGCCAGGCTTTGTATGCATTGGTAATCCAGGGTTGAGGCCGCATCCGGCGCCGTGTTGGCCGCCATATCGGGCGCCGTATCGGTCACGGGCACCGCGGCCCCGCCGGAACCCAGGCGCTGGGCAATGCGGCCGGCCAGTCGTTCCAGGCCCATCTCCGCCATGAAGCCCAGCAATACCTCCGGCTCCGGTTCCCGCAGACGCAGTCCATCCAGTGGCAGTTCCAGCGGTACATCGACCTTCAAGGTCACGAGTTGCCGGCTGATGCGGGCCAGGTCCGCGTAATCGATAAGATTCTGCCGCCGTTTTGGCTGCTTGATTTCGCCGGCCCTTTCCAGCACGCCGTCCAGATCGCCGTATTCGTTGATCAACAGGGCGGCGGTCTTGATGCCGATACCGGGCACGCCGGGCACATTGTCGGTGGGATCGCCGCATAATGCCTGCACATCGATCACCCGGTCCGGGCCGACGCCGAATTTCTCCAGCACCTGATCCGGCCCGATATTGCGCTGTTTCATGGGGTCGTGCATGGCCACGCCGCCGCCGACCAGTTGCATCAGGTCCTTGTCGGAACTGACGATGGTGACGGCCATGCCGGCTTCGCGGGCCTGCCGGGCATAGGTGGCGATGACATCATCGGCCTCGTAGCCCGGCATTTCGACGGTGGCCAGGTTGAAAGCCTGGCTGGCCCGCTTGACCAGGGGAAATTGCGGCACCAGGTCCTCGGGCGCCGGCGGCCGGTTGGCCTTGTACTCGGGATAGATATCGTTGCGGAAGGTCTTGCGCGCGGCATCGAATATTACCGCGAAGTAATCCACCTCCCCGCCATCGCGCACATCATCCACTAGCTTCGAAAGCATATTGCAAAAGCCCGAGACGGCGCCGATGGGCATACCATCGCTTTTACGCGTCAGGGGCGGCAGCGCATGGTAGGCGCGAAAGATATAGGCCGAGCCATCGATCAGAAAAAGATGGCTGGGCCGGTCATTGGGCGCCTTGACGGTCACTACGCTATCGGGGGCGGCATCGGGGTTGGCGTCGGGATTTTGCTTGCTCATGGCGCCACTATGCCACGGCCTGACGAAAGGTGGAACGGCGACAACGCGGAAACGGTATATTCCACGCTGCCGCCCTGTTTTTTCTGCCGATCCGCTTTAGGCAATATCGATGATCAGGCCATCATGGCCCGGCTCGACCCCCGCCGGCAGTTCCCGGCAAAGCGTCCGATAGTCCATATCCCAGGTCATATGGGTTAGAATGGCCCGCTTTGGCCGCAACCGCTCGATCCATTCCAGGGTCTGCGCCAGATGGGTGTGGGTCGGATGCGGCTGCGGGCGCAAGGCATCGACGATCCAGACATCCAGGTCCCGCAGCAATTCGAACGAGTCTTCAGGCAGGCCATTCAAATCCGTGGAATAGGCAATAGAGCCAAAGCGAAAGCCCAAGGTTTCCATGGCGCCATGGATCTGCCGAAACGGCACGATGTCTATGTCGCCCACGGTGAATGGTCCCGCGATGGTATGGGCCGTGGCGATGGGAGGGTAATTCTTGGAAGAGGCGAAGATATAGCCAAATCGCCGTTCCAGGCTAAGAATTGTATCGGCGTCGCCGTAAACAGGGATGCGTTCACCCTGCAACATGGTAAAGCCGCGCAGATCGTCCATGCCGTTCACATGATCCGCATGGTCATGGGTGTAAAGGGCCGCATCCAGATGCTGTAGATTGACCCCCAGGCATTGTTCCCGCATGTCCGGCGTGGTGTCGACAATCAGGGTGGTGGTGGCGCTTTGCACCAGGATCGAGGAACGGCGGCGGCGGTTGCGTGGCTCGGCGGGATCGCACACACCCCAGAAATTGTCGATCCGAGGCACACCGCCCGAAGTGCCGCAGCCCAATATGGTTACCCGCATGATCGGCTCTCCGCCGCGGCGTTTGCCGGCCCGGGGGCCTTGGCGAACAGGCGGAAAAAGTTGGCCGACGTCGTCTCGGCCATCCCGGCACTGCTCATGCCACGCAGTTCGGCCAGTTTGGCGGCGGTGTTGGCGACATAGGCCGGCTCGTTGGTTTTGCCACGATGGGGCACGGGCGCCAGGTAGGGCGCATCGGTTTCCACCAAAAGGCGGTCCAAGGGGGTCTCCACCGCCACCGCCCGCACCTCATCCGCCTTCTTGAAGGTCACGATACCGCTGAAGGAGATATAGAAATCCAGGGCCAGGGCCGCCCGGGCCAATTCCGGGCCGGAGGAGAAACAATGCAGCACGCCGGGGAACGGGCCTTTTACCGCTTCGTCCCGCAGGATCGCGATCATCTCGTCATCGGCGGCCCGGCTATGCACGATCAAGGGCAGCCCGGTCTGCCGGGAGGCTGCGATATGGCGGCGGAACATTTCCGCCTGCAGCGCGCGGGGGCCGTGATCGTAATGAAAATCCAGGCCGGTCTCGCCAATACCGATGACCTTGGCATGGGCGGCCAGTTCGACCAAATGGGCCGTGCTCAGCTCCGGCTCCGCCGCCGCGTCATGGGGATGCAGGCCGACCGAGCAGTAGACATTGTCGAAACGTTCGGCGATGGCCAGGATGGTGGCGAATTGCTCGACCCGGGTGCAGATGGTCACCATTGTGCCGATGCCCGCCGCCGCCGCCCGCGCCATCACGCCGTCCAGATCTTCCTGCAATTCAGGAAAGTCCAGGTGGCAATGGCTGTCGACCAGCAGGCTCAAGCGTCTTCCTCCGGCCCGCTGTAACGGGGGAAGACCCCTTGCGGTTCGGGCAGCGCCGTACCCGGTTTCAGCGGGGCGCCATCGCCCAACGCGGTGAAGCCGCGTTGATCCTCCGGGATCGCCAGTTGATCCAGCATCCTGGCCGCGGCACCGGGCACGACGGGTTGCGCCAGTATGGCCAGATGACGGATCACCTCGGCCAGCACGTACAGCACGGTGGCCATGCGTTCGGGATCGCTCTTCTTCAAGGCCCAGGGGGCCTGGGCGTCCACATAACGGTTGGCATCGCCCACCACCTCCCACATTGCGGTCAGGGCCTGGTGGATGGCCTGTTCCGCCATTGCCCCGCGCAACTTGTCCAACAGCTCACGGGCGGAGCGTAGCAAGCCGGCATCGTCGATGCTCAACGGCCCCGGTGTCGGTATCGCCGCGGCGCAGTTCTTGTTGATCATGGACAGCACCCGCTGCGCCAGATTGCCGAAATCGTTGGCCAGATCGCTGTTCATGCGATTGACCATTGCCGTATGGGAGAAATTGCCGTCGTTGCCAAAGGGCAGCTCCCGCATCATGAAATAGCGCGCCTGATCCAGGCCATACTGCTCGACAACTTGTTGCGGGGGGATAAAATTGCCCAGGGATTTGGACATCTTCTGCCCTTCCACGGTCCACCAGCCATGGGCAAAGATCCGTTTTGGCGGGGCCAGGCCGGCGGACATCAGAAAAGCCGGCCAATAAACCGCGTGAAAGCGCAGGATGTCCTTGCCGACCATGTGCACATCCGCCGGCCAGTAGGTCTTGAAACTTTCCGAGGCCGTATCGGGATAGCCGACGGCGGTCAAATAATTGGTCAAGGCATCGACCCAGACATACATGATATGGGCGTCGTCACCGGGCACCGGCACGCCCCATTTGAACGAAGTGCGGGAAATGGACAGATCCCGCAGACCGCTTTTAACGAAACTGATGACTTCATTGCGCCGGCTTTGCGGCAAGACGCGGTTGGGATCTTCGTCGTAATAGGCCAGCAGGCGGTCCTGCCATTGGGAAAGACGAAAAAAATAGCTGGGCTCCTCCACCCATTCCACCGGGGCGCCGAAGGGCGATAGTTTTTCGCCATTGGCGCCGTCCTGCAATTCATCCTCGGCGTAATAGGCCTCGTCCCGCACGGAATACCAGCCGGCATAGCTGTCCAGATAGATATCGCCGGCGGCCGCCATGGCCTGCCAGATCGCCTGGGAGGCCTTTTCGTGGCGATCCTCGGTGGTGCGGATGAAGCCGTCGTTGGAGAAATTCATCAACGGGCTCAGATCGCGAAAGTTCTGGCTGACGTCATCGCAAAAAGCCTGGGGTTCCATGCCTGCGGCCTGGGCTGATTTCTCCACTTTCTGGCCATGCTCGTCGGTGCCGGTCATGAACATCACGTCGCGGCCGTCCAGGCGCATGAAACGGGCGATCACGTCACAGGCCAAGGTGGTATAGGCATGGCCGATATGGGGCTTGTCATTGACGTAATAGATCGGCGTCGTGATGTAGTAGGCTTTGGCCTCGGCCATCGCGGTCTTCCTAACTTTATTAATGGCGACTAGATTAATGGCGACTAGTGGCGCGCGGTACTCTGTAGCGCCATGAAGGTGCTCAAGACCACTTGCTTGCGATCCAGATTGACACGCTCGGCCCGCATGGCAAGGCCGCCGATCTTTTCCCATAGCTCGACCCAACGATCAAGGCCAACCGTGCCCGTAAGCTTGCCCGCCAGGGCAACCTCGCCCGCCACCGCGTCGCTCATTTGGCCCAGGCCGGCGCCGCCCCGGGCCAGGCGCGACAGCCACAGACGCAACAGATCGATCCAGACCCGGTAGGCCGCCTCGTTATTGGCGCGGGCCAGACGATCGCCCAAGGCATGCACCGCCGTGTAATCCAGCGTGGGCAGATCCCGCACCATGGCGATCAATTCGCCATAGGTCTGCAAGCCCCCTTCGTCCGCCATGGCCATGGCCCGGCCGGGGCTACCTTCCGCCAGGCGGACCAGGCCGAGGCCTTCGTCCTGCGCCAGATGCGGCAATTGCCGGGCCAGTACGGCAATGGCGTCTGCCTCTTCCAGGGGGCGCAGGGCCAGATGACGGCAGCGCGAACGGATGGTCGGCAGCAACCGGCCCGGCCCATGGCTGACCAGCAGCAGCAGGCAATTTTCGGGTGGCTCCTCCAGCAGCTTCAACAGGGCATTGGCGGCGTTCGGGTTCATCTCCTCCGCCCCATCGACGATCGCGATGCGCCAGCCGCCCTCGGCCGAGGTCATGGAAAAAAACCGGCCCAGGCCACGGATTTGATCAACCACGATTTCGCCGCGCAGTTTCTTGGTGGCCGGGTTCACGATCCGCTCGATCAGCCGCAGATCGCCGTGGCCACCGGCCAGGACGCGGCGGAACAGATCGCTTTCAGCGGGCAATTGTAAACTGCCGGGACCGCCAAACAGATCGCCCCCGCCGCCGCCCTGGGATAGCTGGTAGCGGGCCATGCGGTAGGCCAGGGTCATCTTGCCGATACCCCTGGGACCGGACAGCAGCCAGGCATGGGGCATGCGTTGGGCCGCCGCCGTCTCTAAAAAGGCCAGCTCGGCCGCCCCATGGCCGATCAAGGTTGCGGTGGCGATGGGCCCCGTGGCTTGCTCCGGTTGCTCCGCCATGGCTGCAAGTTAATCGGAGACACTGCCGAACAGCAGATGCTCCAAGGCCGCGCCCAGGCGGCCAAAAAAGCCTTTGCGGGCTACATCGGCGCCGGCGATTAGGGGCCGTTCGATCGTCATCATGTTGGGCGCTTCGATCCGCAGGCTGGCCACGGGCTGGCCCTTGACGATGGGCGTCGTTAGGGGACCCTGGTAATTGACGCTGACTTTCATGGCCCGGCGGGCCTTGCGCGGGATGATGATCGTCAGGGCCTCTTCGATCAACAGAGGTACCGCGCCGGCATCGCCCAGCCAGACCGGCGCGCTGGTCACTTCTTCGCCGGCCTTGAACAGGGCATAATTGCCGAATTCCCGAAAGCCCCAGGATAATAGCCGTTGCGCTTCCTTGCTTCTCTGGTTAACGCTGGTCAGACCGTTGATGACCAGATCAAGGCGCCGTCCGTTGCGTTCGGCGGAGGCGACCAGACCATAACCGGCGGCTTCCGTATGACCGGTTTTCAGGCCGTCGGCGCCGATGTTTTTATAGAGCAGGGGATTGCGGTTACCCTGGCGAATCTTGCTGTAGGTGAAGCTGCGCTCGGCAAAAATGGGATAATACTTCGGAAATTTGTCAATCATGTGCCGCGTCAGAATGGACAGATCCTGCGCCGTCACCACTTGATCGGGGTGGGGCCAGCCGGAAGAATTAACGAAATAACTGCCCGTCATGCCCAATTCACGGGCCGCCTCGTTCATCAGCGCGGCGAACGTCGCCTCATCGCCACTAATGCCTTCCGCTACCACGATACAGGCATCATTGCCCGACTGGATGATGATGCCGCGGATTAAATCGGCGATCCCAACCCGGGTGTCCACCCGAACGAACATTTTCGAGCCGCCCATGCGCCAGGCTTTTTTGCTGACCGGAAAGGTATCGTCCAGGCTCAAGCTGCCGGCGTCCAGGCGTTCGAACAGGACGTATAATGTCATCAGCTTGGACATTGACGACGGCGGCATGGGTTGGTCGGAATTTTTTTCAAACAGCACGGTCCCGGTGGCGTGATCGACCAGGATCGTCTGCTTGGCCGGGGTTTCGATCAAACCTTCCTTCGCCGCCCACCCCTGGGCGCCGGACAACGGCAGGATCATGGCGGCGAGCAAAAATGCCCGCAATCCCGGCGCAAAAACGCCCGCGGCCATAGTCTTCATACTGCTACTTCCCTCCTGTCGCCCATGGTCGGGCCAACTCGCGCCTGAAATATAGCGAATTTGCGGCCGGCTGGGGGCCTCGCGACAAAATAATTTTGTCCCCTCACCCGTCCATCACCGCGCACTGGTCCCGCAAGGTGAATTTTTCCACCTTACCCATGGCATTGCGCGGCAGCGCCGCCATGAAAATCACCGCGCGCGGATGCTTATAACGGGCCAGGCGCCCCTCGAACAGGGCCAGGATATCGGCGCCTTGAATGACGCTGCCCGGTTGGGCTACCACGCAGGCCACGGGAATTTCGCCCCAGCGCGGATCGGGCCGGCCCACCACCGCCGCCTCGGCCAGATCCGGGCAATCGGCCAGAATGTTCTCCAACTCCGCCGGATAGATGTTTTCCCCGCCCGAAATCACCACATCCTTTTTCCGATCATCCACATAAAAATAGCCATCTTCGTCCTGATGCCCGATATCGCCGGTGTGAAACCAGCCGCCCGCATAGGCCTCCGCCGTGCCGGCCTCGTCGCGCCAGTATTCGCGGAACAGGTTCTTGCCGCTCAGAACGATTTCACCGCGCACGCCAGCGGCGACCGGCGCGCCACGATCGTCGACAATGCGGGCCTGGGTATGCAGGGCCGGTTTGCCGCACGAGCCCAACCTGGAGCGTGCATCGGTGCTGGCCAGGCAAATCGCAACCGGTGCGCTTTCGGTCAGGCCATAAATCTGGGTGGCCGGCAACCCGCGGTCCAGAAAGGCGCGCAAGACGGCCTCGGGCACGGCGGAGGAACCAAGGCCCACAAGACGCAGGCTGGACAGATCCACGCCGGCCCAATCGGGATGGGCGGTCAGGGCCATGGCCATTGCCGGCACGGCCAGGAAGATTGTCGGCCTGCGCCGTGCCATGGCCGCCAACGTGGCGGCGGGATCAAACCGTGGCAGGATGGTGACCGTGGCGCCGGCGTGGATCGCCGGGGTGGTCTGAATATTCATGCCCCCCACATGGAACATGGGCAACACGGTGAGGACATGATCCTGCCCCGTGATGTCCTGGGCCGCGATGGCATTGACCGCATTGTAAAAGATCGCTTCCTGGGTCAGCACCGTGCCTTTCGGGCGCCCGGTGGTGCCGGATGTATAGACCAGGGTCACCGGGTCATCGAGGTGCCCGCCCTCGCCACCTGCGTCCGGCCCGGCATTGTTCAAAAGCCCATCATAGGCCCGCCAATCGGCGCCAGGGGCCGGGCCATAGGAAATCGTGCGCAGACCGGGCAACTCCGGGCGCAAGCCATCCAGATGATCGAAAAAATCTGCCTCGGCCAGAACCGCTTTCGGCTCGCAATTCCGCAGGATCCAGGCATGTTCCGGGGGCGCCAGACGCCAGTTCAAGGGCACCAGCATGGCGCCCAGGCGGGCGCAGGCGAACAACAACTCCAGCAATTCGGGGCTGTTATAGCCCAGGTGCGCTACGCGGTCGCCTTTGCCCACGGCCAATTCCCGTTGCAACATGGCGGCCAGGCGCCTAACTCGGCTGTCCATTTCGCTATAGCTGATATCCTGGCCGGCGAAATGCACCGCCGTGCGCGCGCCGTGCCAATCGGCCCAGTGGCTGATCCAGTGGGAAATATCCATCGTTGGTCAGCTTTCGCCCGCCTCGAACAGGCTTTCCCGGCCCAAACGCTCCATACAGATCTCCGGCGTCCAGGGCAGCATCAAGCTGCCGCAACGGGAATCCCGATACAATTGCTCCAGGCGCAGGTTACGAAAGATCGCCCGGCCGCCGCAGACGCGCAGCGCCAGACGGCAAATATCGTTGGCATATTCCATCACCGTGTATTGCGCCACATAGGCCCGCAGGCGGGCTTCCTTGGCGGGTTTGACTCCCGCCTCGCCGATGGCGCGCAGGAACATGGCCCGGGCCTGTTCCAGCTTGATGCGCATTTCCGCCACCGCCATTTGCTTGGCCGGGCTGTGCCGCGCGCTGCCCGCCGGTGGGCCGCCATCGATCTCGCCGCGCAGATACTGGCAGGTGAAGTCGAAGGCCGCCTGGGCGATGCCCATATAGGTGGGGCACAGGGACATGAACATATGGGGCCAGTTCAGGGCCGCCTGATAATATTTGCCCCTTGGCATCAACTGGTGCTCGTCGGGGACAAAGACATCCACCAGTTCCAAGTTGTTGGATGAGGTCGCGCGCATGCCGAGGACGTCCCAATCGCCGCTGATTGCAAAGCCTTTCGCCTGGCCATCGACGGCCAGATAGATGGTGTCCCTGACATCCGCCTCGCCCGTCTCCTTGGCTTCGGTACACAGCACGCCGTAAAAGTCCGCCACGCCCGCCAGCGAGGCGAAATGCTTGGCGCCATTAACCAGCCAGCCGCCGTCCACCTTGCGCGCCGTGGTGCCAAAGGGCGCCTTGCCGGCGGCCGCCGCGCTGTTCGGTTCGGAAAACGGCTGCGCGAAAATGGCGCCGTCCTCGATCACCTTGCGGTAGATGCCCGTACGCCGTTGTTCATGCGCTGCCCGCTGTTGCGGCGTCATCTCCAGATCGTCGGCCATCTGCGAGGACCACAACATGGTGGCGCAATGCATGTTGAAGGTCAGGGCCGTGGCCCCGCACCAGCGGCCCAATTCCGCCGATATCTCCATATAGTTGGCATAATCCACGCCCAGGCCGCCATAGCGTTCCGGGATCACCAGGCCCAGGAAACCGGCCGCGCGCAAATCGGCGTAATTCTCAGTCGGGAAGCGCCCCTCGCGGTCATAACCGGCGGCCCGGGGCAGGAATTTCTCGCGCCCCAGCTGCCGCGCAATCGCCAACAATTCTTCCTGTGCCGCCATGGCTACGCGACCTCGTCCAGAAATGTGCGGATGGCGCCATTGAACTGTTCAGGATCTTCCAGGTTGGCCAGATGCCCAACATTGTTCAGACGGTGATATCGGCCATCGGGAATGTAACTCGCCATCTTCTCCATCATCGCCGCCGGCGCCGCCTCGTCCCTGTCGCCGGCCAGGGCCAGGGTGGGGCAGGTGATTTCGCCCAACTTGTCCCGGCGATTGAACTGCACCAGGCAATGCAGGGCGGCGCGATAGGTATCGGGCGACAGTGCCGACATGGAAGCCATGGCCGCCGCGACGGCGGCTTCGGGCGGATCGTCCGACATCATGGCGGGCACCAGTTCATGGGCGAAATCGGCCGGGCTGAGACCCCGGTCAAGGGGTGCCAGGCGCTGGCCCAGAAACCATTCCTGCCATTCGCCACCCGGTTTGCCGAACGATGGCGAGGTGGCCGAGAGCACCAGGGCCGAGGTTCGGCCAGGATGCTGGACGACGAACTCCTGGGCGATCATGCCGCCCATGGAATGGCCGACGATGGCGGCGGACGGCGCGTCGAGATGATCCAGCAGCCGGGCGACGGCATCGGCCAGGGCGGGATAGGTCATCCGGGCCAGGGGCGCGCTGTCGCCATAGCCGGGCATGTCCCAGGAAACGCCGCGCCAGCGGTCGGCAAAGGCCGGCAACTGGCCATCGAAGGCATGTCGATTGCCGCCGATGCCGTGCAGAAACAGCAAAACGGGGCCATCGCCCCGGCTCTCGAAACTTGGAATGGCGGTCATGCCAACTCTCCTTGCAAAATGCCTTCTTTCACCACGGCCCGGCCATCCAGTTCGACCGTGCAATTACGGATGGGCAGATCGAAATGGCCCAGGGTTTGCCGGCCCGCCACCTCGTTCGAGCCGGTGGAATAGACCACGTTGCCGGCAAAGGCGCGCAATTCGGTGCCGTTGAAATCCTTGCGGTCGTACATGGCCATGGCGTCCCAGCGGGCGCCTGTATTCATACCCCAACCGATATGCGAGGTGGCATAAGCGTCCCGGTCATCCCAGGCGGCGAAATAGCTGCGCATCAGCTCCGCATCCACGCCGTCACCTTCGATGGCGGTAACATAGTCATCTTCGATCATCAGCGTGATGGGTGCGTCCAGATAGCGTTTGAACGTCAGGTTCACATCGCCCCGGTCCAACACCAGGGTGCCGTTGACGGTGCCGGCGGCGGGAAAGCACAGGCACAGCCCGCCCGGCCAATGTGACATGATGCCGGGCCGGGTGACCCAGCCCCAGCCGCCGCCCACCACGGCGCCCTTCAGGTCCAGGGACAGGTTGCTGCCGGCGCGGGAGGTAACGGTCATGGCCTTGGCCCCACGCAGCATCTTCATGCCGGTCTTGACCTTGCCTTCCAGGGCATCGTCGGGGGCCAGACGTTCCAATGCCTCCGGGTGTTCGTTGGAGACCATCAACACCCGCGCCCCGCCTTTGAGAATTTCCGGCAATTCCGGTGCGTGCAGCAACCCCTCCACGGTGCAATCCACCACCATGCCGGCGCCGGCCAGCGCGCCGACCACGGGGCGGATATTCTGGATGATATCCGAGGCGCCGGTGGACCGCACCGGCACCGGGGCCGATTGCGCCGGCGTCGGGATTACCATGTGGAATGGCTGGGCGCCCAATTGGTGCAGGGCCAGCTCCGCCAGTTGCACGTTAACGGGCCGGGATTGGCTTTCCGATAGGATCGCCACCGCCTCGCCCGGTTCGACCTTGCAGCGCGCGAAGACCCGCGCAAAGCAATCAATCCATTTTCCCTCGATACGTTCCTGCAGCATGCCCGCCCCGCCTGTTATTCGCCGCAATGTTAGTGCAATATTCCGCTGCCGACGAAGGATAAAGCATGACCTTGATTTTTGAACACGCCATCTGCCTGGAACATGACATGGGGCCGGGCCATCCGGAGCGCCCGGACCGCCTGCGGGCCATTCAATTGGCCCTGGCCGAGGCGGAGTTCACGGCCCTGGAACGGCGCCCGGCACCCCTGGCCAGTTGGCCACAGATCGCCTTGGTGCATCCGCAACGCCATATCGATCAAGTGGTGGCGGCGGCGCCCGCACAAGGCCGGGCGCAACTGGATCCCGATACCGCCATGAACCCGGCCTCGCTGGAGGCGGCGCAACGGGCGGCGGGCGCGGGTTGCGCCGCCGTGGACGCGGTCATGGGGGGCCAGGCCAAGAACGCCTTTTGCGCAGTGCGCCCGCCCGGCCATCATGCCGAGCCGGAACGCTCCATGGGATTTTGCATCTTCAATTCCGTGGCCATTGGGGCCCTGCATGCGCGGACCCGCCATAATCTGAGGCGGGTGGCGGTGGTGGATTTTGACGTCCATCACGGCAATGGCACCCAGGCGGCGTTCTGGGATGACGGCGATCTGTTTTATGGTTCGACCCATCAAATGCCGCTTTATCCGGGGACCGGCGCCACATCCGAAACCGGGGTGGGCAATATTCACAATTTCCCGCTGGCGCCGGGGGCTGGGGGCATGGCCTTTCGCGATTCCTTCACCGACGGCTTGCTGCCGGCCCTGGATGCCTTCAAACCGGAATTTCTGCTGCTGTCCGCCGGCTTTGATGGCCACGTGGACGATCCGTTGGCGCAATTGCGCCTGGAGACCGGGGACTATGCCTGGGCCAGCCGGGAATTATTGGCCCTGGCCGAGCGGCATTGCCAGGGGCGGCTGGTTTCCAGCCTGGAAGGCGGCTATGATCTGGCGGCGTTGGCGACGGCGGCGGCGGCCCACGTCCGGGCCCTGATGGCCGGATGACGGGCGCCGCATTTGGGCAACCGCATGAGGTGATTGGCGATGGTAAAAAAGACGAAAACCGATCCCGGCGCGGTCCCCGACGACGTCACCGCCATGAGTTTTGAAGCGGCCATGGCGGAGTTGGAGGCCATTGTCCAGGACCTGGAAGGTGGTCAGGTCGATCTGGATGCCTCCATCGCCCTCTATAGCCGTGGCGCCCTGCTGAAGCGTCATTGCGAGGCGAAATTGAACGCGGCCAGTGAACAGGTCGAAAAAATCGTCGCGGTCAGCGCCGGCAATGCCCAGGCGACCGAACCCGCCGACATTCACTAAACATCCGATATCAAAGGCACCGAAAACGACCATGGTTGAATTCAAGGCCAGGCTGGCCAGGGCCACCGAGGCCGTTAACCGGGAACTGGAAATCCTGCTTCCGACAGTTCCGGAGTTGGAGCATCGCCTGTTCGACGCCATGCGCTATGCGGTACTGGGCGGCGGCAAGCGCCTGCGTCCGTTCCTGGTGATCGCCGGCGGCGAAATATTTGAACTGGAAATGGCCCGATGCATGCGTGTCGCCGCGGCGGTGGAACTGGTGCATGCCTACTCTCTGGTGCATGACGATCTGCCCTGCATGGACGACGACGACCTGCGCCGGGGCCAACCGACGGTACATGTGCGGTTTGACGAAGCCACGGCGGTGCTGGCCGGCGATGCCCTGTTAACCCTGGCTTTCGAATTATTGGCTGACCGCAAGACCTCCCCCGATCCCGAGGTGCGCACGGATCTGGTAGCCGGTCTGGCCCGGGCGGCGGGCGGACATGGCATGGTCGGCGGCCAGATCCTGGATCTTTGGGCCGAAGATAATTACTTGGACGAGGCCGGCACGGTTCGTATGCAGCGCCTGAAAACCGGCGAGATGATTGCCTTTGCCGGCGAGGCCGGGGCGATATTGGCCCGAGCCCGGCCGCGGCAGCGCCAAGCCCTGCGCATGTTCGCCTACGATCTGGGCCTGGCCTTTCAGATCACCGACGACTTGCTGGATGCGGAAGGCAGCGCCAACGCCGTGGGCAAGGCCGTGGGCAAGGATGCCACGGCGGGCAAGTCCACGATTGTTTCCATGTTGGGGGTTGAGGGCGCCCGCGATCGGGCTATCTTCCTATCCAGCCAGGCGGCGGCCCACCTGGATCATTTCGGGGAAAAGGCCAACCCTTTGCGGGCTCTGTGTGAATTCGTTATAAATCGGAGCAATTGATCACATTTTTGCGGCGGGGAACGACGTGTCGGAAAGCAAGACGCCATTATTGGATGCCATCGAGGGGCCGGCGGATACGCGCGGCCTTTCCGTCGTACAACTGCGGCAGCTGGCGGACGAGTTGCGCATCGAAACCATTGATGCGGTGGCCCAGACCGGCGGCCATTTGGGGGCCGGGCTGGGTGTGGTCGAACTGACCGTCGCCCTGCATCACATTTTCGACACGCCGGACGATATCCTGATCTGGGACGTGGGCCATCAGGCCTACCCCCATAAGATTCTCACCGGCCGGCGGGATACGATTCGCACTTTGCGCCAGGGCGGCGGCCTGTCCGGTTTCACCAAGCGGACGGAAAGCCGTTATGACCCGTTCGGCGCGGCGCATTCCTCGACCTCGATTTCAGCGGCGCTGGGATTTGCCGTGGCCCGTGACCTGGAAGGCCGGGACAATAACGTGGTTGCGGTGATCGGCGACGGCGCCATGAGCGCGGGCATGGCGTTCGAGGCCATGAACAATGCCGGCTCCTCGAACACCCGCATGATCGTGATCTTGAACGACAACGACATGTCCATCGCCCCGCCGGTCGGCGCCATGAGCGCCTATCTGTCGCGGCTGTTGTCCTCGCGTCCCTATCGCGGCCTGCGCCATTTCGCCAAGCAATTGGCGCAAAAGATGCCCCAACCCCTGGAACGGACGGCGCGGCGGGCCGAGGAATATGCCCGCGGCCTGATCACCGGCGGCACCTTGTTCGAAGAACTGGGTTTTTTCTATGTGGGGCCCATCGATGGCCATAACCTGGATCATCTGTTGCCGGTGCTGAGGAACGTGCGTGAGGCACGGCGGACCAATCCAATTCTGGTACACGTGGTCACGAAAAAGGGCAAAGGCTATGCCCCGGCCGAGGAAGCGGCGGACAAGTTCCACGGGGTCTCGCGCTTTGACGTGGTGACCGGGGCCCAGGCCAAGGCCAAGCCCAATGCGCCCAGCTATACCAATGTCTTCGCGGAACAGCTTGTCCGCGAGGCGGAACGGGATGACAAAGTGGTGGCGATTACCGCGGCCATGCCGTCGGGCACCGGCCTGTCGGAATTTCAAAAACGCTTCCCCGAGCGCTGTTTCGATGTGGGTATCGCGGAACAGCATGGGGTGACATTCGCCGCCGGTTTGGCGGCGGCCGGCTTCCGCCCTTTCGCGGCGATCTACTCCACGTTTCTGCAGCGGGCCTATGATCAGGTCATCCACGACGTCGCCATCCAGAAGCTGCCCGTGCGCTTTGCCATCGACCGGGCCGGTTTGGTCGGGGCCGATGGGCCGACCCATGCGGGCGCCTTCGATCTGACCTATCTGGCCAGTCTGCCGAACTTTGTCGTCATGGCGGCGGCGGACGAGGCGGAACTGACCCGTATGGTGGCCACCGCCGCCCTGATCGACGACCGCCCGTCGGCCTTCCGCTATCCACGTGGCGAGGGCGAGGGTGTCGAAATCTCCTTGCCGGCGGAACCGCTGGAAATTGGCAAGGGCCGCATGCTGCGTGAAGGCAATACCATCGCCATCCTGTCCCTGGGCACGCGCCTGGGCCAATCCCTGATGGCAGCCGAGGATCTGACCGCCAAGGGCTATTCGACATCCGTCGCCGATGCCCGCTTTTGCAAGCCGTTGGACGAGGATCTGATCTGCCGGCTGGCCCGCAACCACAAAGTCCTGATCACCATAGAGGAAGGCGCCATCGGCGGTTTCGCCTCACATGTGCTGCAATGCCTGGAACGTAACCTATTGTTGGATGACGACCTGAAAGTCCGCACCATGATGCTGCCCGACCGCTTTATCGAGCATGATGCGCCAATGGCGATGTATACCGCCGCCGCCCTGAACGCGCCCGATATTGTCGCCACGGCGCTGGCCGCCCTGGGACAGGCGCACGAGGTCGAGGCACCGAAACTGGCGTGAGCGGACATGACGTCCCAGGCCAAAGGTAAACAAGCAGCCCGGCAAAAAAAATCCCGGGAGAAATCCGGGATGCGGCTGGATTTGCTGTTGGTGGCGCGCGGCCTGGCGGAAAGCCGCGGCCGGGCCCAGGCCTTGATCATGGCGGGCCGGGTCCACCTTGGCGCGCCGGGCGCGGACCGGCGCCTGGACAAGGCCGGCCAGGAATTTCCCATTGATGCGGACATTACCGTGCGCGGCCGGGATCACCCATGGGTCTCGCGCGGCGGGGTCAAGCTGGCCCATGGCCTGGCGGCGTTCGGCATTTCGCCGTCGGGCCTGATCTGCCTGGATGTAGGCGCCTCCACGGGCGGCTTCACGGATGTGTTGTTGCAGGGCGGCGCGGCAAAGGTCCATGCGGTGGACGTGGGCCATGGACAACTGGCATGGTCCCTGCGCAAGGATGACCGCGTCGTTGTTCTGGAACGCACCAACGCCCGCCATCTTAGCGCGGCCGAAGTCCCCGATGCCATCGATCTGATCGTCTGCGATGCGTCCTTCATCGGCCTGCGCACCGTGTTGCCCGGCCCAATGGCCCTGGCGGCACCTGGCGCCGCCCTCATCGCCTTGATCAAACCGCAGTTCGAGGTTGGACCGGATCGGGTGGGAAAAGGCGGGGTGGTGCGGGACCCCGCCCTGCATGACGAGGTCAGATCGGAGATCGCCGCCTGGCTGGCGCAACGACCGGGTTGGTCGCTGCTTGGCACCGCCACCTCTCCCATCACGGGACCCCGGGGCAATGTGGAATTTCTCATTGCCGGACGCAAAGAGGGCTGATGCGGCGGGTGATGCATTGGTTGAACTAAGGATTGAGAGCCTGGGCGCCCGCGGCGACGGTATCGCCCATGATGGCGCCGGCCTCCTCTATGTCCCTTACACCGTGCCGGGGGACCAGGTTAAAGCGACCATAGCCGGCCGCCGTGGCGATGGGCGGTTGGCGCGCCTGGACCGTGTGCTGCACCCGGGCCCCGACCGGGCCGCCCCGCCCTGCCCCCATTTTGGCGCCTGCGGCGGCTGTGCCCTGCAACATCTGGAAGATGGCGCCTATCGGCGTTGGAAGCTGGACGTCCTGCGCCAGGCGATGACGCGCCGAAACCTGGATGATGGCACAATACAGGATTTGATCGCGGTGCCGCCGGCCAGCCGCCGCCGGGCCCGTTTCGCGGCGCTGCGGGCCCGTGATGGGGTTCACCTGGGCTTTAACGCTCCCGGCAGCCACATGATCGTCGATTTGAACGCCTGTCACATCCTGCGCCCGGCCATCGTCGACCTGCTGGAAGATCTGCGGGCCTTGCTGTTCGATCTGCTGGACGTGGGCCGGCGCGCCGATGTGCAGGTCACGGAAACCGAAACCGGCCTGGATCTGTGGCTGGTGGCTGACCTTCTCCACCAGGCCCAGGTCGATATGCGCCTGGCCGAATTTGCCCAGAAGGCCGATCTGGCCCGCCTTTCCATCGGCGCACGGCCGGAAACCGCCCTGCAACGCCGGGCGCCACGGGTCACCCTGACGGGCGTCGCGGTGACCCCTCCCGCCGATGGTTTTCTTCAAGCCAGCCTGGCCGGCGAACAGGCCCTGGTCCAACTGGTGCGGCAAGGTGCCGGGCGGGCGGCCAAGGTGGCCGATCTGTTCGCCGGCATCGGCACCTTCGGTTTTGCCCTGGCCGGCGGGGCGGAAGTGTTGGCGGTGGAAGGCGCCGCCGATCAGGCCCGGGCCTTGATCGCTGCTCGCAACGCCGCCCGGCGGGGTGGAATCAAGGTGCAAGTGCGTGACCTGGAACGCCGGCCCTTGGCGGTGGAGGAACTGGCACCCTTCGGCGCCGTGATCTTCGATCCCCCGCGCGCCGGCGCCAACCGCCAGGCCGCGGCCCTGGCCGCATCGGAGGTGCCCACAATTGTCGCCGTGTCGTGCAATCCCGCAACCTTTGCCCGCGATGCCCTGACCCTGGTCCAGGGCGGCTACCGTCTGTTATCCGTCACCCCGGTGGATCAGTTCCCCTGGAGCCGGCATCTGGAGCTGGTAGCCAGCTTTCAACGCTGAGCGCGTGTTCTACCCTTGGTTTAAGCTCCACCTGGACTTATGGGCCCGCCTGAGCGACCATGCCGCTGATTTCCGGAAACGTTAATAGTGAGGGCACGGATGGCCCTGCCGAATTTCATCCGCCGTGTCTTTGCCCGGGACCGTCGGCGGCATGCCCGGTCTCGCGGGCCGCGGTTGCGTATCCAGTTTTCCGGCCGCAAAATGCGCACCCTGGATTGGTCGCTTGGCGGCTGTCTGTTGCCGCCTCTCGATCCCCCCATAGATCCGCCCTTGCGGACCGGCGACACCTTTGAAGGGCGTATCAGCGGTATCGGGCTGGGCAATTCCGGTGATTTCCTGGCCGAAGTGGTGCGATTTACCAAGGACGGTGAGATGGGCGTGCGTTGGCTGGAACTGGATGGCCACGTCTTTCTGGTACTTTCGGGCTTGAACATCAAATAATCGGCGGCCATGCTGGCGGCCGATTATCACATCGTAACGGTGCAACAACCGGGGAGATAAAAGGGATGGGTACAATGATAGATTTCGCCAGACCCGATGGCGGCAGCACCAAAGGCTATCTAGCGGTGGCGGGGGCCGACCGGCCCTCGGTGGTGGTGATCCAGGAATGGTGGGGCCTGAACGACCAGATTTGCGGCGTTGCCGACCGCTTTGCCCGCGCCGGCTACAACGCCCTGGCGCCTGATTTGTACGAAGGCCGGTTGACGCAAGAGCCCGATGAAGCAAACCATTTGATGAGCGGCCTGGATTTCCCCGACGCCACGCACCAGGATCTGCGCGGCGCGGCGCTGCATTTGCAGGGCATAGGCGGTAATGTCGCGGTGATGGGATTTTGCATGGGAGGGGCCTTGACCATCGCCAGCGCCGTGCACGTACCGGAGGTCAAGCTGGGCGTTTGCTTCTATGGCATCCCACCAAAAGAATTCGCCGATCCGGCCAATATTACCATGCCGTTGCAATGTCATTTCGCCAATCAGGACGATTGGTGCACCCCGGAGGCGGTAAACGAGTTGGAAGCCACCCTGACGGCGGCCGGCGTCAAGGCGGAAATCCACCGCTATGACGCGGCCCACGGCTTTTTTAATGAAACCAGCGAAGCCGCCTATGATGCCGCCAGCGCCAATCTGTCCTGGCAGCGCATGAGCGACTATTTGTCGGCTAATTTGTAGCTTCGATTTCGGGGTCTGCTTGCAGACCGGGCCGCACGTCTTCGGGAATGGGGGATGCCTGCGGCTAGCCGATCTGCGCCCGGTGCCGCAGCATATGATCGGCCAGGACGCAGGCCATCATGGCCTCGCCCACGGGCACGGCGCGGATGCCGACACAGGGGTCGTGCCGGCCCTTGGTCACCACCTCCCTGCCGGCGCCGCTTGTATCGACGCTGCGCCGGGGTATCAGGATGGACGAAGTGGGCTTGACCGCGAAACGCAGCACGATGTCCTGGCCGCTGGAAATCCCGCCCAGAATGCCGCCGTTGTGATTGGAGGTAAAACCGGGGCCGTCGTTGCCGGGCAGCATTTCGTCCGCCGCATCCTCGCCCCGCATTCGGGCGGCGCCGAAACCGCTGCCGATTTCCACGCCCTTGACCGCATTGATGCTCATCATGGCGGCCGCCAGATCCGTATCCAATTTGCCATAGACCGGTGCGCCCCAGCCCACCGCCACGCCCGATGCATGCACCTCGACCACCGCCCCGACGGACGATCCATCCTTGCGGATGCCGTCGAGATAATCCTCCCAAATCAGCGCCATGGCGCTGTCCGGACAATGGAAGACGTTGTTTGCCACCGCGTCCCAGTCCCAGTTGGCATCCGCCACGGCGTGTTCGCCGACCTGCCGCAGGGCCCCGCGGATCACGATGCCGGGGCCCAGCACCTTGCGGGCCACGGCACCGGCGGCGACCCGGCAGGCGGTTTCCCGGGCCGAGGCGCGGCCCCCGCCACGGGGATCGCGAATGCCGTATTTACTTAGATAGGTGTAATCCGCATGGCCGGGGCGAAAGACCTCGGCGATGGCGCTGTAGTCCTTGGGGCGTTGATCCACATTCTCGATCAACAGGCTGATCGGCGTGCCCGTGGTCCGGCCCTCGTAGGTGCCGGACAGGATGCGCACTTGATCGGCTTCCTGGCGCTGGGTCACGAAGCGCGAGGTGCCGGGCCGGCGGCGGTCCAGCAGAGGTTGGATATCGCCCTCAGTCAGGTCCAACAGCGGCGGCACGCCGTCAATGACGCAACCAATGGCCGGCCCATGGCTTTCGCCCCAGGTGGTGACGCGAAACAGCTGGCCGAAAGTATTGTGCGACATATTTCCATGGGCACCGTAGGGCGCCGCGCTCTCTATATGGTGTCGATCTTTACAGCGGTGGTCTAAAAATTGGCGTTCGAGACGGTGGCGATCTAGACAGTTGAGATATCCGGGGCATCCACGGCCTTCATGCCGACGACATTATAGCCGCAATCCACATGATGGGTTTCACCGGTAACGGCGCTGCCCAGGTCGCTTAACAGATACATGGCCGCGCCGCCGACTTCGTCGATGCCGACGTTGCGGCGCATGGGAGAATTATATTCGTTCCATTTCAGGATGTAGCGGAAATCGCCGATGCCCGAGGCGGCCAGGGTTTTGATCGGACCCGCGGAAATGGCGTTGACGCGAATATTGCCGGGGCCCAGGTCGGCGGCCAGATAGCGCACGCTGGATTCCAACGCCGCCTTGGCCACGCCCATGACGTTGTAATGGGGCATCACCCGTTCGGCGCCATAATAGGTCAAGGTAATGATGGAGCCGCCGTTAGGCATCAGTTTTTCCGCCCGCTGGCACAGGGTGGTAAAGGAATAGCAGGAAATATCCACCGAGCGGGCAAAGTTGCCAGACGTGGTATCAACATAACGGCCCTTCAATTCGTCCTTGTCGGCATAGGCGATGGCATGGACCATGAAATCCAGACCGCCCCATCGCCCCCCGATCTGTTCGAATACCGCGTCCATGCTGGCATCGTCGGTAACATCGCACGGCATGACGAATTCCGAACCCACGGACGAGGCCAAGGGCCGCACCCGCTTTTCCAAAGCTCCGCCCTGAAAGGTAAAGGCCAACTCCGCGCCCTGTTCGGCGGCCGCCTTGGCCACGCCCCACGCAATCGAGCGGTCGTTCGCGACCCCCATGACCAAGCCACGCCGGCCCGCCAACAAACTTGTCCCTGACATGCCTTGCCCCGCTAAAAAATCTAAAAATACTGAAATCTCAACTGGTTGGCATATTCTACACCAACCCGGGGATGGGGCAAATCATTCAATTATTCGGAATCCGTGGTTTCATCCCCGGTCCCGGCCTTTGCCCCTTTGGTCTGTTTTTCCGCCCATTGTTCCAGCAGCGCGGTCAGTTCCGGATCGGGGGGATCGGGCAGCGTCAGTTGCAAATGGATATATTGATTGCCGGCTTCCTTGGCCCTGGGAGGCTTGATGCCCTTGGCCTTCAGGCGCAAGATCTGGCCATTGTTGGCGCCTTTGGGGATGGTCATGGTGACCGGGCCATCGATGGTCGGCACCTCTACCTTTGCCCCCAGGACGGCATCCGCCAGTGCCAAGGGCAGATCCATGTGAATATCCGCCTGCTCGCGGCGAAATTGCGGATGGCTGCGCACGTTGACTTCCACCAGGGCATCGCCCGGCCCGGCGAATCCTGGGTCGCCCTGGCCGCGCAGGCGGATCTGTTTGCCGTCAGCCATGCCGGCGGGAATGCGGACGTCCAGCATCTTGCCGTCGGGCAGGGTAATGCGGCGGGTCGAACCCTTGGCCGCATCCAGGAAATCCACGGTTATCTTGTAGGAACGGTCCGGGCCCTTTTGCGGCGCGGCCTGTCTGGCGCGGCCGCCGCGCATGTTGGCAAAGAATTCGCCGAAAATATCATCCGCGCTGTAGCCGCCGGCGCCGGGCCCGCCGCGCCCGCCGGCATATTCATAGCGATAGCGCGCCTTTTCCTGGCCGTCGGCGCCGATCTCGCCGTTGTCATAACGCTTGCGCATGGCCTGGTCGTCAACCAGGGAATAGGCCGCCGACACTTCCTTGAAGCGATCGGCCACAACCTCGTCGTCCGGGTTCACATCCGGATGCAGCTCTTTTGCCAGACGGCGATAGGCCTTTTTGATCTCGCTTTCGCTGGCATCCCTTGCCACACCCAAGACACTGTACGGATCACGCATAATCGCCTATTCCCAAGGGTACTTTCCGAATCGGACCAGACCCGGACAATCTCCGCCCGATGATACCGGATGATCATAATATGGCAACGCTAGGCAAGCGTTAACAGGCATAAACTATTGCCGCCCCGATTTGTCCCGCACAACGCCTCGCACCAGTTGCCGCGCCGCCAAGCGTTCTTCCCGGCTCATTACGCTATCCAGGGTTCTTTTGCTAGCCACGGCGCCGGCATGTTGTTGCGATGCCGCCCGGCTGAGCCAGAAAAATCCCCGTGGCCTGCTGGCTTCGGCAAAGCCATTGGTCAGGTATAGTTTTCCCAATTGATATTGCGCCTCGGCATGGCCGTCTTCGGCCAGGGGTTGCCAGCGGGTCTTGGCGGCCGAGAAATTAGTGGCATGCAGGGCAACCAAACCAGCGGCAATGCCGCGCCGCGCCGCTTCCTCGCCAAGGCCATCGGGCATGATTTCGGGCACGCGGCTGTCGTCGGACTCCGATTCTCCCGAGAAATGCGCCGCCAGGACATCCAGCAGGGAACCATCCTCCTCCGGTTGCGCCAATATCCTCTTGACCTGAACCGGCTGCGTCTTTGCCGGTTCTATCCTGGCCAGTTCCATCGCGGGCGGTACCGCCTCGAACAATTCTATCGCAAGCGGATTTGGAGACATTGCCGGATCAAGACCGTCCCACGCGGGCGCCGATGCCGCGCTGGCGGTCCTGACCGGTTTTGAGGGGATGGCCGGGCGGCTTGGCGGGCCCGGTGGTCCGGCCGGGCCGGATATTACCGCCACCAGCTTGCCTAGGGCCCGGATGGCCGGCTTGTACCCGGCCTTGGCCGCCTGATACAGCCAGCCCGCCGCCTTCGCCTCGTTCCGCTCCACGCCCTCGCCGCGCAGGTAGAGCAGAGCCAGATTATATTGCGCCAGGACATGGCCATTGACCGCCGCGGCCGTGAACCAATAGGCGGCTTGTGGGGCGTCCTCTTCCACCCCCTGGCCGCGCAGATACATGGACGCCAGATTAGCCTGGGCCCGTGCCAGCCCACTGTCGGCGGCCAGACGGTACCACGCCACGGCCTGGGCAAAGTTCTGCGGCACGCCCAGGCCCATGCGGTAGAGATGGGCCAGGTTGCGTTGGGCCGCGGGATCGCCCTGATGGGCCCAGGGCAGCCAGATTGCGTGCGCCTTGGCAAATTCACCACGGTCAAAGGCCTCCACGCCCGCCGTGAAAGGCCGGGCCGGCCCGTCGTTCGGCGCTATCTGGGCCGGGTCCCGCTCTTGCGCCAGGGCCGGCATGGGCGCCCAGGTAAGCAGCAGTAATGACAAAATTGCCAGGACCGCCCGGCGCGGTCCCAAGCTTCCGTAACCTGGGGTAAAAAATCTAGCCGTTGACGATTTTCCAACTGCCATCGGGTTGCCTGCACGCCGTCCCATAGGCCGTCTCCGTCTTGCCGCCCACGGTTACAGTCTGCTCGTATTCACGGCAATATTCACCAGACGCGTTTTGATAGGAAGGCCGCGGCACGACCGTGCCGGAATGGCCGCTGTCGGGATTGCGCCAACTGACCGCATTGCCCGACGGGGCGGATTCCAATGACCGTTGGGTTGTCTGTTCCATGGCAAGGCGATCGGCGCGGTCCAGGGACTTGCCGATTTCGCTGCCCAGAAAGCCGCCCAACAGGGTGCCCGCGGCCACGGCCACAAGCGTGCCCCGGCCCTTGCCGACCTGTGAACCCGCCAAGGCGCCGCCAACGGCACCAAGAAGGGTGCCCAAGGTCTGTTTCTGGCCGCCGTCCTGACAGGCGGCCGTGGACAGGGCGATCAGCCCGATAGCTATATAACGTGCGCTTCGTATCATCGTCGTTCCCATTCGATGTCTGCTGTGCCTGGACTACCAGTTCTTGTCCGCCTTGTATCATACACCCAGGTTTCCTACACCTTGGTTAAGACGGACCGGTCAATGTACATTGCGACAGCGCGCCGCATGAACGCAGCGTGCCGGTAGCATATATATAGGACGAAAAGTCTATATCACTAGGCTAAATCAATAGAGCTGATTCCAGCCTTGATCGGCGCGGTATGTTAACATTTTGCGTGCTGAATTTGGAGACAATCGTTTGGACAATGCGGTGAACAGCCAGACCCCGGCCGATGGCGCCCATGGCGCCGGCAACAATGCGAATGCCCGGCTGTTGCGGCTGGCGACCTATGCCGCCGTGGCGGTGGCGGCGCTGTTGATATTGGCCAAGCTGATCGCCTGGTTTCTGACGGATTCCGTCGCCATTCTAAGCTCCCTGATGGATTCGGTCCTGGATGTGGGGGCTTCCCTGATAAACATGTACGCCGTTGCCCATGCCCTGGTGCCGGCGGATCGGGAGCATCGGTTTGGCCATGGCAAGGCCGAGGCCCTGGCCGGCCTGGCGCAATCGGCCTTTATTTCCGGAGCGGCCCTGTTCATCGTGGCCGAGGCCGGGCAACGCCTGTTCGAGCCGCGCCCAATCGCGCGGGACGAGATCGGCATCACGATCATGGTGTTTTCGCTGGTTCTGACCATCGCCCTGGTATTGTTCCAACGGCATGTGATCAAGCGCACCCGATCGTTGGCCATTTCAGCCGATTCGATGCATTACCGAGGCGATATCCTGGCTAATCTCGGGGTCATCCTCGCCCTTGTCCTGGCCGGCCGTTTCGGCTGGATTTATGCCGATGCCGTCATCGCGTTGATCGTCGCGGCCTATATCCTGTTCGGCGCCTGGGGCATAATCCGCGGCGCCCTGGATCAATTGATGGACCGCGAGCTGCCCGAGGAACAGCGGGCGCGCATCCGGCAACTTGCCCTGGACCATGCTCACGTAGAGGACGTTCACGATCTGCGCACCCGCTCTTCGGGCCTGCAATCCTTCATCCAATTGCATATGGAACTGGACGGCGATCTGACCTTGCTGAGGGCCCACGAAATCGCCGATGAGGTAGAGGCCGCGATTTGCGCCGCCTTCCCAGGGGCCGAAGTCATCATTCATCAGGATCCAGCGGGGCTGGAAGAATGGCACCCCCCATTTCCACGCTGAAGCAGCAGGATGTTATTGCCTTCCTGAGACGCCCGGAAAGCCACGGACTGGATGGCATGGAAACCGTGGGATACGTGCAAACCCACGGCGCCATGATCTTTTTGGCCGGCGAGCATGCCTATAAATTGAAGCGGGACGTCCGCCTGCCGTATCTGGATTTTTCCAGCATGGAAAAACGCCGGTTGGCCTGCGAAAACGAAGTCCGCCTGAACCGGCGTACGGCGCCAACCCTCTATCTCGGCGTCGTGGCGGTTGCGCGCCTGGCGGACGGCCGCCTGACCATTGGCACCGGCGGGGACGGGGGCAAGACCGTGGACTGGCTGGTCAAGATGCGGCGCTTTCCCGACGATGCCCTGCTGAGCCGGGTCGTGGCCAAGGGGTCCCTGGCGCCGCGAATCGTTCACCATCTGGCCGATAGCGTCGCCGCCTTTCACGCATCGGCGGAAACATCCGGCGCCTGGGGCGGGGCCGATGAAGTGGCGCGGATCGCCACGGGCAATGTGGAGAGCATTGCCCGCTATGCCCCGGAGCTGTTCGATCCGGTTCGCGCCAGGCAATTGGCCCGGGCGACCTTGGCCGCGGTCGGGGCCCAGCGGGAATTGCTGGAATGGCGCCGGGGCAACGGCTATGTGCGCCACGGCCATGGCGATCTGCACTTGGCCAACATCTATCTTGATGACGGACAACCGCGGTTGTTCGATGCCATTGAATTCGACGACCGGCTGGCCCAGATCGATGTGCTTTACGATCTGGCCTTCCTGTTGATGGACCTTTGGCACCGGGATTTACGCGGCGAGGCCAACCGCATATTGAGCCGTTATTTGCTGCGTACCGGCGACCTGGACGCCCTGGCGGCGCTGCCCCTGTTCCTGTCTCTGCGGGCCGGCATACGGGCCCACGTAACCGCGACCATGGCCGCCGGGGTCGAGGACGACCTGGCCCTGCGGGCGGAAGCCGTGCGTTATCTGGACCTGGCCACGGCCATGCTGCGGCGGCGGCCACCCATCTTGCTGGCCGTCGGTGGATATTCGGGCAGCGGCAAATCTCACCTGGCGGCCGTCCTGGCCCCCCTGTTGGGCCCGGTGCCCGGCGCGGTGCATCTGCGCAGCGATGAACTGCGCAAGGTGATGCTGGGGCAGGATCCCGAATCCCTCCTGGGGCCAACGGCCTATACCGCCGCCATGAGCGGCCAGGTCTATGGGCAATTGCGGCATCGGGCCGGGCAGGCCCTGTCGTCCGGCCACGCCGTAATCGCCGATGCTGTGCATAACCACGCCGGATCGCGGGATGCCCTGGCCACGCTGGCGGCGAATGGCGGCGTGCCTTTCATGGGGCTTTGGCTGGACGCCGATCCGGCCCTGATGGCACGGCGGATCGCGGCCCGCCATGGCGATGCCTCGGATGCGGATGCCGCCGTGATGCACAGACAAGTGGCTGCCGGCACCGGGCCGATCGACTGGCATCGGATCGATGCCGCCCTGCCGCAGGCAGAAAAAATGCGCCAGATCAAGGTTCTGCTTGGAACATATGCACAGGATCAATAAACATCGCCCGGGGCTATTGGCCGCGGCCAGGGCGCATTGCCAGGGCGCGGGGTTGATCGCATATATAAACCAAAGCAATTCCGGATCGAGGAGAATGGATCGTGAGCTACAAACGTATCATGGTGCCTGTCAACGGCGTTGACGATGCCGGCCATGCCCTTGGACTCGCCTTTGATCTTGGCAAGCGTTTCGGTGGCGAAGTGATGGGCATTCACGCCGCCGCGGAAACCTCTTCCATCCTGCCCTACATGGGCGAAAGCATGTCCGGCGCCATGGTGGAAAATATGATCACGGCCCTGGATAGCGCGGCGGACGCTCATTTGCAGGCGGCCCGGGCGGCTTTTGCCGCCGCCCAGCAGGCATCCGGCAGCGTGGCGGGGCAATTGGCGGTTCATCGGGGGCTGGAGGACGATGTGCTGACGCGCCACGGGCGGCTCGCCGATCTGGTTATCGTGCCACGGCCCGCAAGTAAAACCGCGCTGAGCGAAAGCCCGACCATGCAGGCCGCGATCATGGATACCGGCCGCCCCGTGCTGGTCGCCCCACCAGGTCAGGCAAAGGCCTTGGGCGGGAAAATCCTGGTCGCCTGGAACGGCTCGCCCCAGGCGGCGCGCGCGCTGGCCGCCGCCCTGCCCTTGTTGCGCGAGGCCGAGGCGATCACCTTGTTGCATATCGAGGAAGGATCGGGCGGCGCACCGACGGTCGAGGATGCAGTGGAATATCTGGCCGCCCATGGTTGCCTCGCCCGGGCCGTGTCGCAACCCCGCGGGCATCATCCGGTGGCCGATGCCCTGTTGCTGGCGGCGATGAATGAGGGGGCGGATCTGTTGGTCATGGGTGCCTATACTCACAAACGCATTCGCGAATTGATTTTTGGCGGCGCCACCCTGGAAGCCCTATTGGATGCCACCATACCGGTGTTGATGGCCCATTAGATTATCAGTGCAGCTAGAGCGGTTCCGGGCTATTCTGACCCATTTGATGGCGTCCCCAAGCCATTCGGGTAGGCGCGTCGCGCAGCGCGATATGGTATATCGGGCAAGCGGCGCAACGCATCCGAATGGCTTAGCAGCCCGTTGAAAAAGGCGCTATTGACCGGGTTTCACTCGACGGCGAAACATAACGCGACGAAG
>JAKZRK010000027.1:0-14008 GCA_047518225.1 Alphaproteobacteria bacterium
AGCTGTCCCAGGGCGCCTGCGGTCGTCTCCGCGCGCCCTCGGATGCGTCCTGAAGCCTTGACGATGCACCACATCGCCGGCGGCTTCACTCCTGCCCGAGGGCACGCGGAGACGATCTCAATAGGTCCCTATCAGCGCCGGGTGGTATTATCCCTGGTAATCCGATGTGGTGGAGCCGAGCGGGATCGAACCGCTGACCTCCACGTTGCGAACGTGGCGCTCTCCCAACTGAGCTACGGCCCCCAAAAATCCGCTGGCATATAGGAACCATCATCAAAGCCTGTCAAGAGCCAGCACGCCAGGCCGCCGCTTACTTGCATGCTTGCGTTGCTGGCTGCGGGGCATTACATCTTGCGCTCTTGCCATTGCGGCACCATCAGGGGGCTAGGGGCTTCGCATGTGTTCCATCGTTGAATTGGTTGCCAGCGCGATCATGTTGTATTTCTGGATGATTCTAATCCAGGTCGTGATGTCCTGGCTGGTGGCCTTCAACGTGATCAACACGCAAAATCGCTTTGTCTATATGGTCGGCGATTTCCTGCACAAGGTCACCGAACCGGCCCTGGGGCCCATTCGGCGCATCCTGCCCAGTCTGGGCGGCATCGACCTGTCGCCCGTGGTTTTGATCCTGCTGTTGATCTTCCTGCAGAATTTTTTGCGCGAAATTACCAGCTGTGGGCGAGGATTCTAGCGCACATTTGGACCAGCGTCAGCCGGCGCTGGCCGGATAATCCGCGGTCATGGGCTTCCGCTTTCCTGGGCCATGACGCGGCCATCCGCGGCGATCGAGGCGGTCGGGCCGTCACCGGCCAGGGTGGTGCGTACCAACAGCCGGCGTTCGCGGACTTCGTCGTAAGGATGGCCGCGATGGAGGACGGCCCGGTTGTCCCATATCACCAGATCATCATTGCGCCAGACATGGCGGTAGGTAAATGCGGATTACGTGGCGATGGCGGTCAATTCATCGAGCAAGGCCTGGGCCTCGTCATCCGCCATGCCGGCGATGGCGTCGATGTGACTACCCAGCACAAGGGCCTTGCGGCCGTTGACCGGATTGCGGCGCACCAGGGCCTGGGGTACTGGGGGCAGGGCCTGTTCCTGTTCCGCACTGACCGCGCGGGGGTCGATCTTTTTCCGCGAGGCGGCGATGGAATGGATCGCCACCAGGCCATCGAGGCGCTGTTTCATAGACCCGCTCAGGCTGTCATAGGCGGCGCGGGTCGAGGCATATTCCGTGTCGCCGCCCCGCAAAGCAATTTGCCCGGCCGATAGGATCGAACCCTTGGCCGGCGCCTCCCTGAAGGTGCTGTCGCTATGCCACATCAAGTTGGCCCGGCCAAACAGGGCCAGACGGCCGCCAGGCTCCTTCAGGCTGCCATCGGCCGTCATGTTGGACACCCGCACGATTTTGGAGCCGGAACCGACCAGGCCCGGCAGGGTCGGTTCCAGCGGCCCGAGATATTCCGAAAAGGTGATTTGCTGCTCGTCCGTGAGGGGCTGATCGTGAAAAACCAGTACTGAATATTCCTCGAACGCAGCCGATATTTCGGCCCGGGTTTCCGCCGGCAGCGGTTGGCGGGCGTCACATCCGCTTACCGTGGCGCCAAATACCGGTGTCAGAGGTTCAAACCGTAAAGCTATTTCACTCCCCCTCGAACGACATCAGACTGCGGACCTGGACGCCCATGTCCGCCAGCCGTGCGCGGCCACCAAGGTCCGGCAGATCGGCGATGAAGGAGGCCCCCACCACCTGGCCGCCGGCATCGCGTACCAGTTGCGTGGTGGCGACGGCGGTGCCGCCCGTGGCGATCAGGTCGTCGATGATCAGGATTCGATCGCCCGGCTCCACGCTATCGATATGAATTTCCACTTCATCCGTGCCGTATTCCAACTCGTACTCGACGGATATGGTCTGCCAGGGCAGTTTGCCTTTCTTCCGCACCGCGACGAAACCAATGGACAGTTGGTGGGCCACTGCGCCGCCCAGAATAAAGCCACGCGCCTCGATCCCGGCAATCCGCGTAATGTCGCTGCCGGCGAAGGGCTGGACCATTTCGTCCACGGTGCGGCGAAAACCGGCGGGATGCTGTAGCAGCGTGGTGATGTCGCGGAACATGATGCCCTTTTTCGGGTAATCGGGGATGGTCCGCACCAACGCCTTCAAATTCATGACAAACCCCCTCCGCAGTTCAGCACGCGGCCGGCGACCGCGTCCAATTTGGCCAGTACGGCCGGGTCCCGTTTCTCCGGGCTGGTGATCAGGGCCATTTCCAGGGCTTGATCGTCGCCGGACGGGCAAACGGCGGGGCGCTCGCGCAGGCGGGGCGCCACCCGTTTGACCAGGGCCCGGGCATGGTCGGCATTGTCGGCCAGAACCCGGACAATATCATCCACTACCACCGCGTCATGGTCGGGATGCCAGCAATCGAAATCCGTGACCATGGCGACCGTGGCATAGGGGATTTCCGCCTCGCGGGCCAGTTTCGCCTCGGGCATATTGGTCATGCCGATCACATGGCAACCCCATTGACTATACAGGTTGCTTTCCGCCAGAGAGGAAAACTGCGGCCCTTCCATGCACAGATAAGTGCCGCCGCGATGCACGGGGATGCCGACATCCCGGGCCGCCTGTTCGCACCAGTCACCCAGGCGGGCGTTGACCGGATGGGCCATGGAGACATGGGCCGCCATTCCGGCGCCGAAAAAACTTTTTTCCCGCGCGAAGGTTCGGTCGATGAATTGATCGATGATGACAAAGCTGCCCGGCGGCAGTTCTTCCTTGAACGAGCCACAGGCCGATAGCGAGACGATGTCGGTCACCCCGGCCCGCTTCATGACATCGATATTGGCGCGGTAGTTGATCGAGGACGGCGTTTGCACGTGACCGCGGCCATGGCGGGGCAGAAAGACCATTTGCACCCCGTCCAGACTGCCGAACAGCAATTCATCGGATGGCGCGCCCCAGGGGCTTTCAACGGCCCGCCAGCGGGTATCGCTCAGACCATCAATTTCATAGAGGCCGCTGCCGCCGATCACGCCCAACACGGGCGCCGGGTGGGTTTCGCTCATCAACCATCCTCCGTGGCTATCTCTTGGGGCCCAGAATAGCCCGGAAGCGCTCTTGGTTATTTAAGATTAGCCGGGCAATCCGGTAGAATTCGATCAATGCATGTTGGCCCAGACCTTGCGTTTGACGCCGTACAGCACCACGGTCAGGACGATCAGATAAAGGATCACCTTGACACCCATGCTTTTGCGTTCCTCCAGGGTCGGTTCCGCCGCCCAGGCCAGAAAGCTGACCACATCGTGGGCGATCTGTTCCTTGGAATTCTTGGTGCCGTCCGCATAATCGACGGATTCATCATAAATAGGCGCGGCCATGGCGATCTGATGATCGGGGAAATAGGGGTTGTAAGCCATCCCCTCGGCCATGGGTTTGTCATCGGGCGGCTCCATATAGCCTGTCAAAATGGAATAGATATAATTCTCTCCGCCTTTCCGTGCCTTGACGATGAGCGACAGATCGGGCGGCGAGGCGCCGTTGTTGGAGGCCCGGGCCGCGCTTTCGTTTTCGAAAGGCGCCGGCATGTAGTCGAACAGCTTGCCCGGACGCTCGAACATTTCGCCGTCGTCGTCGGGTCCGTCCATCACGATATATTCGGCGGCAATGGTCTTCGCCTGATCCTCGCTCAAGCCAATTTCCAGCAAATTGCGAAAGGCAATGTATTTCAAGCCATGACAGCCGCTGCAGACTTCGCGATAGACCTGCAGCCCCCGCTGCAGGGCGGCGCGGTCAAAGGTGCCGAAGGGACCACCATGGTTCCATTGCATGTCCTTGGGTTGTTCCGCATTGATCGCGGCCAGGGCGGCCGGCGAGGCGAACAGGGTGGAAAGCGCCACAATAAAAATAAATCCACGCATCAGCCTCGATCCTCCGCCTGGGCCGTGGCCCCTTCGGGTGCGCCGCCGCCCCCACCGTCACCCCCGCCATGGCTTTCCAGCACCGCCGTGGAAATGGATTCCGGTAGTTTCCCGGGCCGCTCAAACCAGCCGATAAAGGGCAGGGATACAAAGAACAGGAAGTACAGCGCCGTGGCCAGGCGGCCGATGACGACGAAAATTCCCTCCGCCGGCTGGCCACCGATATATCCGAGGAGCAGACAATCGAGAAAAAAGGCCCAGAACAGCATTTTATAGACCGGGCGAAAGCGCGCCGAGCGCACCTTGGAGGTATCCAGCCATGGCAGCACGAATAAAATAAGCAGCGACGCGAACATGGCGATGACGCCGAATAGCTTATCCGGGATGGCCCGCAAAATGGCGTAGAACGGCAGGAAGTACCATTCCGGCACGATGTGCGTTGGCGTTACCAGGGGATTGGCGGGGATGTAATTATCCGGCTCGCCCAACAGGTTGGGCGCGAAGAACAGCAGCAGCGCAAAGATGATGGCAAAGATCCCCATGCCGTACATATCCTTGACGGTGTAGTAGGGATGGAAGGGGATGGTGTCCTGGGGACCCTTGATATCGATGCCCAGGGGATTGTTCGACTTGTGGACATGCAAGGCCCAGAGATGCAGGAAGACCACGGCGAAAATCACGAAGGGCAGCAGGTAATGCAGGCTGTAGAACCGGTTCAAGGTCGGTTGACTGACGGCGAACCCGCCCCATAACCATGCGACGATGGCCTCGCCCACATAGGGCACGGCCGAAAACAGGTTGGTGATTACCGTGGCGCCCCAAAAGCTCATCTGACCCCAGGGCAGCACATAGCCCATGAAGGCCGAGGCCATCATCAGAATGAAAATGATGATGCCCAACCACCATAAAAGCTCCCGCGGCTCCTTGTACGAGCCGTAGTACATGCCCCGGAAGATATGGATATAAACCACGACAAAGAACATCGAGGCGCCGTTGGCATGCATATAGCGCATCAACCAGCCATAGTTCACGTTGCGCATGATATGTTCGGTGCTGGAAAAGGCCAGATCCGCGTGCGGCGTATAATGCATGGCCAAAACGATGCCGGTGACGATTTGCACCACCAACATGATCCCGGCCAGGGAACCCATGTTCCACCAGTAATTGAGGTTTTTCGGCGTGGGATAGACCACCAGGGCTTCGTTGACGAAACTGAAGATCGGCAGCCGGTATTCAATCCATTTGACGACGGCGTTTTTCGGTTGAAAGCTTGAATGACCTGACATATCCGCCCCCTAGCCGATCTTGACGTTGGTGTCGTCCAGGTAGACGTAATCCGGCACCACGAGATTAAGCGGCGCGGGTCCCTTGCGGATACGTCCCGCGGTATCATAGTGGGAGCCGTGACAGGGGCAGAACCAGCCATTGTATTCGCCCTGCTGACCCAGGGGCACACAGCCCAGATGGGTACAGACACCGATCATGATCAGCCATTCCGGCTTTTGCGCCCGGGCCTCGTCGCCCTCGGGGTCCGGCAGATCGTCCATGGGGACGGCCCTGGCCTCGGCAATTTCGGCCTCGGTGCGGTGACGGATGAAGACCGGCTTGCCGCGCCAGTTGATGGTGATGGACTGCCCCACCTCGATGCCGGACAGATCGACCTCGACCGAGGAAAGGGCCAGAACGTCCCGCGAAGGGTTCATCTGATCGATCAGCGGCCAGACGAAACCCACCGTGCCAACGGCGCCAAGACCGCCCGCGGCCACATAAAGGAAGTCCCGGCGGCTGGGTTCGTCCCCGGCTCCGCCTGTGCTATCCGTCATTGCTCGATCACCTTATTCTGAAAACTCGGGAGATTGCCGAACCCTTATTTGTCATGCCGCCGCGCATTTGTCCAGCCATGGGCCGTCTGTAAAGCGGCGCGGGTTATTGGGCCTACGATCCCGCGCTGGGGACTGGCCAGATGGCGGCGAATCGGCCATGCTGCACCATGCGCCTGGCTCTCTATCAACCCGATATTCCGCAAAATACCGGCACCCTGATCCGCCTATGCGCCTGTCTTGGCGTGCCCCTGGATATTATCGAACCCTGCGGCTTCACCTTCACGGACAAACAGTTGCGCCGGGCCGCCATGGACTACGCCAAGGGGGCGTCGCTGCAACGGCACGATTCCTGGACGGATTTCCTGCCTGCCACGACCGGCCGGTTGATCCTGGCGACCACGAAAAGCGCCAATCCATACACCACATTCGCCTTCCAGGCAGATGACATCATCCTGTTGGGACAGGAACAGTCGGGCGTTCCGATGGAGGTCCATGACCGGGCCGACGCGCGCCTGCGCATCCCCATGCGGGGCGGGGCAAGGTCGTTGAATATCGCCATCGCCGGCGCGATGATTTTGGGCGAGGCCTTGCGCCAAACGGATGGCTTTGTTACTGCACATGCGGTCAATAAATCGGAGAATTGCTGATGCCCCGCGCCTTATTTCGTCTGTCTTTGTTATTGCTGCTGTGGCCGGGCACGGCCGCCATTGCGGCAGACGTGGGGATCGCCGCCTTTCAGGGCGTCTGGCGGGGCAACGCCGTTTCGGAAAGCGAGATCAGCGTAAATTTCGAACTTACCAGCCGGGATATCGATGTCACCGTCCGCGCGGACGCCGGCGGCGGTTTCACTATTGTCTGGAATACGGTGCAACGGCAAAAGGGCGATCCCAACAATCCCCGGGAAATACTGAAATCCACGGAAATGCAATTTACGCCCGCCCGCGCCGGCGTCTGGCGCGCCACGGCGAACGGCGATCCCCTGGACAGCGCGGCGCCCTTCGCCTGGGCCTTCGTTAGGTACCGCACCCTGCATATTGTCAGCTTGCAGATTTATGCCGATGGCCGCCATGAGACCCAAACCTACCGCCGCTCGCTCTCGGGCACGGGCATGGTCCTGGAATTCATCCGCAACGTGGATGGGGAGCCCGTGCGCCGGGCCAGCGGGCGGTTGGTCAAGGTGGCGAACTGACCGTGGCGCCGCCAAATGACGGACCAGCAAATAATGGGTCTTTTGATGCGGTGGTCTTTGACCTTGGCGGGGTGTTGATCGATTGGAGCCCCTACCATCTGTACCGCAAGCTGTTCGACAGCGATGACGAGATTGCCCGCTTTCTGGACGAGATCGACATATACAATTGGCTGCGCGGCGTCGACGCGGACCAGCCGTTTCAACAAGGCGTGGCCGAGCTGTCCGCCCGCCTGCCCCAATATGCCGAATTGATCGAGGCCTATTGGCACCGCTGGGCCGAAACCCTGAACGGCGCTTTCGACGACAGCCTGGCGGTGGTATCGGAATTGAAGGCCCGGGGGACGCCCCTTTACGTGATTTCCAACTGGTCCTCGGAAACCTGGCACCACGCCACGGAACGCTTCGCCTTTCTGGACTGGTTCGACGGCCTGGTGATCTCGGGCCTGGAAGGGGTGGCGAAGCCCGACCCGGAAATCTTTCGCCTGGCCTGTGACCGCTATAAGCTGACGCCGGAACATACGGTCTTTGTCGATGACCTTGCCGCCAATGTAGCGAGCGCCCGCGGCCTGGGCTTCCACACCATTCACTTCACGGATGCGGCGGCGTTGCGGCGGCAATTGGCCGCATTGGAGTTGTTGCCATGAACAAAAGCAAACCCGTCATCGGTTTCATCGGCCTCGGGCTGATGGGGCATGCCTTCACCCGGCGCCTGTGCGGCCTTGGCTATACCGTCATCGGCTATGATCTGGCGGCGGAGAAAATTAGCGCCGCCGCCGCCCATGGGATCGTCCCGGCCGCCTCGCCCGCCGAGCTTACGGCCCGCGCCGATATGGTATTGCTGTGCGTCACATCGACGGACGGAGTGCGTCACGCCGTGTTCGGTCCCGAGGGCGTGGCGGAGGCTGGGGGCGCAGATAAACTGCTGGTGGATCATTCCACCACGATTGTCCAGGCGAGCCGGGACATGGCGGCGGAACTATCGCAAAAGACAGGCATGGGCTGGGTCGATGCCCCGGTCTCGGGCGGCCCGCCGGCGGCGGCATCCGGCCGCCTGGCCATCATGGCGGGGGGCAGCGACGCCCATATTGCCCGCGCTGCCCCGGTGATGGCCGATCTGGCGGCCCAGTTCACCCATATGGGCCCCAGCGGCGCCGGCCAGGTCACCAAGATGATCAACCAGGTTTTGGTGCTGAACAATTACGCCGTGCTGGCCGAGGCGCTGGCCCTGGCGGAGGCCGGCGGCATCGATGCCGCCAAAATCCCCCAGGCCCTGGGCGCCGGGCACGCGGGCAGCAACATGCTGCAATCGATCTATCCCCGCATGCTGGCCCGCGACGTCGAGCCCGTGGGCTATGCCCGGCAGGTCCTGAAGGACCTGGATATGGTTCACGACCTGGCCAAGGGGCTGGGCGTCCCCACGCCCATGTCCAGCCAGGCCGCCAACCTGTACCGCATCCTCAACTCCAAGGACCACGGCGAATTGGACGGCATCGCGATCCTGAAACTGTACGACCCGAACGACAGCGTTTGAGCGCCGTGGCGAAGACAGCATTGGTTAGACCGGCTTAGTCGCTGCGCCAGGTTCGCGCCGAACTGAAAATCACGCGGAATACATCGGCCCGGCGGCTTGTGCCGCGCGGGGCACGCCTTTGCGTTGCCCCATCTCTATCCGATTGACCACCACACATTCGCACGTCCCGGCGCTCATGCATGCCATGGCGGCGAATAAAATCAATCAGGGAGTTAAGTCATATTTTACACCTTATGCGATTGAAATTATATGAAACACAATATAATATGGCGGTATAACAACTTTAAGTGCATCATATTTTATGCACCACGACCATAGGGCGGTGCCGGGCGGAAACGCCCGCCCGCACGGGGAGGTAACAGGCAATGACGGCTTTCACCCTTGAACTTGTCGACAGTTACTGTGCGGCGGAAGAGCTCTGCCCAGGCGCTCGTGCGTCTGAATTAAAGAGCTTTCGCGAGCATCTGAAGATTGGCGTCGGCAAGACGGTACTGGAACTGGGCAGCGGCAACGGCACCCTGACCAGATGCCTGACCGAAATGGGTTGGACGGTGGATACCGTCGACATCGCGTTCGACGCGCCACCCGGCGCGCGCCGGCATTATGGCGCCGATATCTCGCAAGGCCTGGGCTTTCTGCCCAATGACGCGGTCTATGATGCGGTGGTCTCCCTGGCGGTGCTGCATCACGTGGTCGCCTGCCCATGCCGGCTGCCGCAAAATCTGGCCAACGATTTCGCGGCGGTTACGAAGCCCGGCGCCGTTCTGGTTTTACAGGACGTGCCGGTGCAACCCGCTACACCATCCCTGCAGACGATTGGGGAGGGCAAGCGCGCCGCCATGACCACGGCCCGCATATTCGCCGATCTGGTCGATCCTTACAGCGTGCCGGCCCACAATGGCGTCTATGTCCACATGGCGGCGGTCGGCGATCAGCTTGCCGGCAAGTTCGCGCCCGTGCAGCGTTTCTACCACCCTTGCGATTGGCGCTTTCCAGACCGGGATCTGGCCGCCCGCTATGTGCGCGCGCTGTTCAACCTTGATCTGGACCAGGATGCGGTCCTGGCCGCCCTGGAGCCCGCCCTGCAACCGGCCGGGGCCGGCCTGCGCCTGCCCTGGGCCCTGGACTGTCTGGTCATGCGGCGTCTGTAACCGCCCGCGCCATACATTTTCAACCGGAACAAAAATACCCGGCAAAATTGCCTTGGGTACCGGAACTGCGGATATTAGACTGCGAGGTCATATCTGCTTCTGACCGGCTGGAGAACACGGTGGATCAATTCGACGTTGCAATGCGGGCACATGAAGCCGGCAAATACGCAGTGGCGTTGCGTTTGTTGCTGCCGCTGGCCGAGGCGGGCAACGCCGAGGCCCCGTTCAGTCTCGGCCAGCTATACCGCGAGGGCCACGGCGTGGCGCGCGACGATAAGGTGGCGTTGAAGTGGTATCGCAAGGCGGCCCGGCAGGGCGATGCAAAGGCGCAGGGCGCGCTGGGCGCCATGTATTACGGCGGCCATGGCGTGGCGCAGAACTATGCCCAGGCGTTGAAATGGCTGAACCTGGCCGCCGATCAGGGTCTGGCCGAGGCCCAGCACGACCTGGGCCTCATGTACGGCCACGGCCATGGCGTCTCGCTGGACTACATACAGGCGCATATGTGGAGCAATATCGCCGGCGCGCAAGGCCACGACAAGGCGCTCAAGGGCCGGGATATCCTTGCCAAGAAAATGACTCTCATTCAGATCGCCGAGGCGCAGCGGCTGGCGCGGGATTGGAGCGCCAGACAGAACGAGGAATAGCCGGCCCCGCCATGGACCGGCGTAACGCCAAGCCGCGCCGGCGCGATCCCGATGGACCGCCGCCGACGCAGCCTGGTTGTCTATATTCGTTAGGGGCCGGAAGATTAGGTGGCTATGGTAACGAGCTTAATTCCACCAGAATGGCTTGCGCGCCTCGGCCAGGGCCGCGTGCCGCGAAATGCCGATATCTTGCAAGGCGTGCTGATCCAATTCCGCCAGGTGGTAACGTTGCGCGGCCCGGTCCTGCCAATGATAGAGCGTCGCCGCGGCCTTTATCACGGCTTGCATCAAAGCCTGACCCAGATCAAATTCCCTAATCGCTATTGTGGATGTCCGTAACATAACAACGCTCCTTTCCTGGTATTGGTTGCGCTTATGGTCCAGTATATAGTGATAAAATCTTCTCGTGACAAACGAGTGTTTTTCATATATGACATTAGAAATACTAATCGATTAACGAGGCGTAAATGGCGGATCGAAAGCTCCCTCCCCTCAATGCCCTGCGCGCGTTCGAGGCTGCGGCGCGGCAATTGAGCTTTACCCGCGCCGGCCGGGAATTGCACGTGACCCAGGCCGCCATTAGCCACCAGGTAAAAGCCCTGGAAGGATGGCTGGGTCTGGCCCTGTTCCGCCGCCGGGGCCGTGCCATCGTCCTGACCGAGAATGGCCAGAACTATCTGGCGGCCGTGCGCGAGGGTCTGGATCTGCTGGCGGACGCCACGGACCGTCTGACCAAGCGTCAGGATAGTGGAATTTTAACCGTCGCCACCCTGGCCTCGTTCGCGGCGGCCTGGCTGGTGCCGCGCCTGGGCCGTTTTCGCGCCCTGCATTCCGAGATTGACGTGCGGGTGGCGGCCAGCGACGAAATGGTGGATTTCGGCCGCGATGACGTGGATCTGGCCATCCGTTACGGCAGTGGCCTTTGGCCGGGATTGGAGGTCGTGCCCCTGATGACCGAGGATGTCTTTCCGGTTTGCAGCCCGGCTCTGTTGCAGGGCCCCCATCCCCTGCGCCAGCCCGGCGATCTGCGCCACCACACCTTGTTGCATGACGATATGCGTGAAACCTGGCGCATCTGGCTGCTGGCGGCCGGGGTTGAAGGCGTCGATCCTGACCGCGGCCCGGGCTTTAACCTGTCCGCCCTGGTGATCAATGCCGCGGTGGACGGCCAGGGCGTCGCCCTGGCCCGCAGCGCCCTGCTCGGCAATCACCTGTCCACCGGCCGTCTGGTGCAGCCGTTCGAATTAGAGCTGCCGGCCGAATTCAGCTACTACCTGGTCCATCCCGCCCGGGCCCTGGAACATCCCAAAGTCAGGGCCTTTCGCGACTGGGTTCTGGCGGAGGTCGAGGCGGACCGTGAACGGGCCGCCGCTCCTCAAATCGTCAGCCAAAACGCCGGCCAAAAGGCTTCTGGGGGTGGAGGATTAAGCGCTTGAAGACCACCACCGTTAAACGGTATTGATGCGCGCCCTTCTTTGGACAAGGAATGAGTGACATGGGTGTCAAGGTCGCAGTCGTCGGCGCCACGGGGAACGTGGGCCGGGAGATGCTGAATATTCTGCATGAGCGGACCTTTCCCGCGGATGAGGTCGTGGCCCTGGCCTCGACCCGTTCGGTGGGCAAGGAGGCGTTCTTTGGCGACAAACCCCTGAAGGTCAGGGCGCTGGATAAATTCGATTTCTCCCAGGCCGATATTGCCTTGTTTTCAGCCGGCAGCGATGTCTCGCGAAAATGGGGGCCGGTGGCGGCGGCGGCGGGCTGTGTGGTGATCGACAATTCATCGGCCTTCCGCATGGACCCGGATGTCCCCCTGGTTGTGCCCGAGGTCAACCCGGGCGACCTGGCGGGCTTCAACCGGCGCAACATCGTGGCCAATCCCAATTGTTCCACGGCCCAGTTGGTGGTGGCCTTGAAGCCGTTGCATGATTACGCCGCCATCAAGCGCGTGGTGGTCGCGACCTATCAATCCGTTTCCGGTGCGGGGCGGGAACCCATGGATGAATTATTCATCCAGACCAAGGGCATATACGTCAACGATCAGCCCAGCCCCCGGGAATTCCCCAAGCAGATCGCCCTTAACGTGATTCCGCAGATCGATGTCTTCATGGAGGACGGCGAGACCAAGGAAGAATGGAAGATGACCGCCGAGACCAAGAAGATCCTGGATCCGAAGATCAAGCTGACCGCCACCTGTGTGCGGGTGCCCACCTTCGTCGGTCATGCCGAAGCCATCAATATAGAGTTCGAGCGGCCCATCGATGATGACCAGGCCCGCGACATCCTGCGCGAGGCGCCGGGCTGCATGGTGGTGGATAAGCGCGAGGACGGCGGCTATGTCACGCCCGTGGAATGCGTTGGTGAATACGCCACCTTCATCTCCCGTATCCGGGTCGATCCCACGGTGGAGAACGGCCTGAACATCTGGGTGGTTTCCGACAATCTGCGCAAGGGCGCGGCCCTGAATGCGGTGCAGATCGCCGAAACCCTGGTCGCCCGGTATTTGAAAAAAGCCGCCTGACTTGAATCTTAGTCAACTGACATTGAAACTCCGCCGGCCCGCTCCCCCGCCCGGCCACCCCGACCGTACGGTGCACAAGTGCAATTTGGCGGTGCCCGGGCGGGGCAGCGGGCCGGTCCAGCAATTCTGAAAGAATGGAGCAGATCGTGCCGAAAATCACTTCCGGTCCCGCCTCCCACGTTTATTTCTCCCAACGACTGCGCCTGCATTACGTGGATTGGGGCAACGAGGGCGCGCCGCCCATGCTGTTGGTGCATGGCGGCCGGGACCATTGCCGCAACTGGGACTGGGTGGCGGAAGCCTTCCGCGACGAATTCCACATCATCGCCCCCGACCTGCGCGGCCACGGCGATAGCCAATGGAGCATGGGCGGCAGCTATACCATGCCCGAATATGTCTATGACATCGCCCAACTGGTGGACCAGAAGAAGATGGCGCCGGTGACCATCCTCAGCCATTCCCTGGGCGGCATGATCTCGCTGCAATATGCCGGCCTTTATCCCGGCTCCGTCAAAAGCCTGGTGGCGATCGAGGGTTTGGGCGCCTCCCCCGCCATGATGGCCAAGAACGCCGGCAAGAGCATCGATGTGCGCCTGGACGATTGGGCCGCCGAATTGCGCAAGATGTCGGGCCGCTCGCCGCGCCGTTATCCCAGCCTGGAAGACGCCTTTCGCCGAATGCAGGACGAAAACCCCCATTTGTCCGAGGAGCAGGCCCGGCATTTGACCGTGCATGGCGCCAATCAGAACGAGGACGGCACCTATAGCTGGAAGTTCGACAATTACGTGCGCATCTTCCGCCCCTATGGCCTGAGCGGCGACGAGGTGCGGCATTTGTGGTCGCGCATCGCCTGCCCCACCCTGTTGATCCGCGGCACGGAAAGCTGGGCCTCGGACCCCGAGGAAGACGGCCGCCTGGCGCCCTTCCAGAATGCCTCCGTCGCCGCCATCGAAGGCGCCGGCCACTGGGCCCACCACGACCGCCTGGACGTATTCCTGGATCTGGTGCGCGGGCATCTGGCCAAATAGAGGCGATGGCTTCGACACCTTGTCGGCTGGCGCCGGCGAACGTTTCGACTTAGTCTTTCCCCCACTGCTGTCCGGTTAACTGAGCGGTGCTGGCTTTGAGAGCCAGGATTTCTGCGGGGTTTGAAGCGAAAATGCATGGTGTCGATTTGAATTGGATGGAGCACTTTTCGGAGTTTCTCCGAGGAGATGCTCATGAACAC
>JAKZRK010000028.1:0-5869 GCA_047518225.1 Alphaproteobacteria bacterium
CGTAACGCTAAAGCGCTACACGAAGCAGCGCGGGTCCCTCCTATGGATTGCCGGGACAACCGGCAACACCGTATCCGGCATCAACAAGTGGCCCCTTTTTACTCCGGCGCCATGGCCCGAATTTACTCCGGCGTTGACACCGGGGCCTCGCCATTCGCCAGCGGGAACGCGAGCGCGATTAGCCAGATCACGCCGACCGCAAGGGCGCAATAGACCGAGATCAGCGTCGCGCCGGTCCAGGCGACGGTCAAGGTGAAGGGCCAGAGGCGGAGCACGAAGGCGGTGAGGAACATCGCCGCCAGCAGGACCGCCAGCACCATATGAAGAAAGTTACGGCGTTCCTCATTGACGTCGGAAAGATGACCCTTGCTCAGCACGGTAGCGACCGACCAGCCCGCCGAGGCGATGGGCTCGAAGGCGATCCAGGCCGACTCGCCGGTAACCGCGTCGGTGTGGTCGATATGGCCGCGCTCGCCCTTGACGGTCCGGATCGCCATGGAATACATCGCGATGTCGTCCGAGCTCCAGGCCAGTTCGAAGATCGTCTTGCCGGCCCGCACCAGGTCCTTGCGCGGATGCACGATAAACCGTCCTTGCCGGGAGACGACGTATTGGTGGCCCGAGATATCGACGTCGACGGTGTCGATGAAGCGCCTGATATCGCCGAGCGCGTAGCCGGCGTAAACGATGCCTATGGGCGCCGCCTTGGCGGGGTCGTCGCCGGGCCGGTAGAATGGCACCGCGTATTCCGCCAAGGCTTCACCGGTCTTGGCGGAATGGGGCTCGGTCCACATGGCGCCGTTCAGCAGGGGCTCGAGATACCAGCGCTCGGTAAAGGCGGTGTAGTCGAGGTTGTCGCCAAGCTGCACCAGCTCCGGCGGGCCCGCTCCGTGGCGTACCAGAAAGGGTGCGTAGAGCCGGATGTCCTTGGCATAGGCATGGGGCTCGTAGGCCACGCCGATACCGTGCACCAGGGGCTGGTCGCGCAAGATCCGCTCGAAGCGCGCTATCAGGCCGTCAGCCTTCAGCCTGCCGCTGCCGAGGTCGTCGGCGATGGCCTGGGTCTCGGGCATGAGCGCGCGCAGCCGCGCTTCGATCACCACCGCGGCCTTTCCGGTCTCCCCGACGGCGCTGGCGAGGGCCAACTCGTGGCCCCGGGTTTCCGCCGCCTCGTGGCGCACCGCCAAGGTGGCCGCGGTCGCGAGAGCCGTGGCGAAGCCGACCACGAAGAAGCCCTGGATCCAAATCTTGTGTCCGGCCCAGCGCATCAGCACAAAGAGCAAAAACGCCGGCAAAAGCGGCAGCGACTTCCCAACCCGACACTCCCCAGATAACCATCGCGGACAATCAGCGTAGCCATTTTGGCTGTCCATGGCAATTTGGCCGCCGCCGCGCGGTCAGCAGCGAAGGGGACCCGGCCGATGGCTAACCGCTGTTTCGGCCGACCGATCACGGGCATATTTTCGCGTCTCCGCATGTGCTAAATGACTAAACGCATCCGGATCGTGAAATGACACACGGCGCAGGCGGGCGCGATGAAAGAAAGAGTTTCACCATGGGCCAAGCTTACGTTCACGGATACAAGCCAAGAGAAAACCAGCGGCTCCAGGATCAAGCCAACGTGCTGGTCAAGCTCTTACATACCGACACCCATTATCGGAAAGGAAGCCGGGTTTTAGAAGCCGGCTGCGGCGTTGGTGCACAGACAGTCACCCTGGCCCGCAACAGCCCGAATGCGTCGTTCACTTCCATCGACATTTCCGCTGATTCAATTGCCGAAGCGGCGAAAGCCGTACGCTCCGCGGGCTTAAGTAACGTTCGTTTCGACAAAGCGGACATTTTTAATTTGCGGTTTGAGCCGGAGTCTTTCGATCATGTGTTTGTGTGCCACGTTTTAGAGCATCTTTCGCGGCCGGCACAGGCCCTGAAAGCACTGAAAAGACTGATCAAGGTTGGCGGTACGATTACCGCCATTGAAGGTGATCATGACTCGGCATATTTTTATCCCGACAGCCAGGCGGCCAGGCTGGCAATACACTGCCAGGTCGAATTGCAAAGGCGGGCGGGCGGCAATGCGCTGATTGGCAGAGAGCTCTATCCGCTCCTGCGGCAAGCGGGGTTCGATGCGATCGATGTCAGTCCACGAATGGTCTATGTCGATGCCAGCAAACCGGGCCTTGTCGACGGCTTCACAAGGGATACCTTTACCGCCATGATCGAAGGTATTCGTGAGGCCGCCCTCGATGCTAAAATCGTCGATGCGATTACCTTTGATAAAGGCATCCAGGATTTATACCGAACGACGGAAGCGGATGGCGTTTTTTGCTATACGTTCTTTAAAGCCGTTGCCGTAAAGAATTAGCCGAAATTTCGAGGGAAAGCCCAGCAGCGTCAAGGGGAGAGTGCGAAGTCCCTGGCGCGCGCCAGCAAGGTATAGCGGGTGCGGATGCGGGCCGCCAGATCGGCGGGCCAGGCGTCAGCCTCCACGAGATCGAGGAACTGGTTCAGCATCAGCGGAAATTGGCCGTCGTGGCCAACCTCCGCCGCGGGCGCCAGGCGCAGAATATAGCCGCCGTTGGAGGGGGTGATTTCAAGGCCCGGATATCCGGCCCGCCATTGCCCCAGCGCTGTATCGAGGGCGTGGTCGCTACGGAGCCGAAGGCGCATCTCCGCCTGGAAGCCGGTTTCGGGTCCATGCTGGACGGTCAGCTCGGCATTTTCACCCCGGGCGGTGAAGCCATGGATATCACCGCCGCCCCCCGCCTCCCGCAAGCCCCATTCGCAATGCTGGCGTACCCGGACCCCGCGTAACCGATATTCTATCCGGCCATTGCAGGCGAGGTGCAATTGGCCGCCTTCAACCGCATGGGAAAGATAGTCGGGAAAGGCCGTTTCACCCGTGCTTTCACGGAACAAATCCAGCGGCACTGGCGTCGTCCAGCGCTCGGCGTTCACAACCTCCCAGTCCCGGTCTGAATCGAAGCGATGCCGCCCGGCGATTATCCATTGCGCCTGATCGACATAATGGGATTGGATGTCGACCAATCCGTCTCCTTGCACATTCACGTTGTAAAACCAGGCCGGCCGTTGCAGGGGCTGGCCGCCGACGATTTTGAGCAAATGGTGACGGGAGGTGAATTCAAGCGCCGGCTGGTCCGTGCCGTCGCCCAGGGCGCCAAAGACGGATGCCGTATTGATGATCGCATTGCGCAGGCCGGCGAAAGCGCTGTGCCGTCCGGTCATGATATCGATGGCCAGTGGAGGCGCGCCGGTGATTGCATCAAGGTGCGGCAGAGCAGCGCTATCTGTCAGCCACGGCTTGTCCGCCAGTACGTGGAAACCTTCATCGTGCAGGCGGTGCATCAAAGCAAGCCGGGGCCCGTTGCGGCCCGCCAGGATGATAATCCTGCCCCGGCGGTCCGCGATCATGGCGTCCAGCGCATCCCCGCCAATGTGACATTCAAGCCGCCAGTCGGTCGGCTCTTCCTCGCGCCCGTTGAAACCGTCGATCAGATTGATGAATTTCTCCACATCCGGTCCCGGCGGGGCGTAGAGATGTACGGTCCGATCCACCCGGCGATTGCCTCGGAAGAATAGGAGGGCGGCATGAAAATGGCCGGGGTCGTAAACCGAAATGGTATGTCTCATGAATTATTTAGGCGGAACCAAGATGGAAGGCCACTATTAATTCTATATCCGCTGCCCCTTCATGAGCCCGGGGCGTACTGGCCATGAATATACCGACGGCACAATGCACCGATGCACAACGCCGGAAAATTCCGGGATCCGATCAGTAATAGAAACCGAGAGCGCCTTCGGGCCGCGGCGCAAATCCCGCGCCGTTGCGGTCGCGGGCCGTGTCGATCTGAGCCGGACCAACGGCCAGGATTCGGCACACCCAGGCCATATAGACGATCAGAATTCTGTTAAAGGTTTTCATGGAGTTTCCTACCCTTCTGTCGCGCGGCGCGCATTCGGCCAAAACAGCAAGCAACCGTTTGAGTGTTTATCCAATATTCCCCAGATGACGCTGGAGCCTTTTCGACATTTCCCGGACAACCTTCACGTTCACCCCGATTATACCGGAACTGCACTATCAATGATAGATGTCCCGCCGCCAGCATGCGACGGCCCATTTGTGTTGATTTAGCTGTGTCTGGATGAAATATAATCGTTTTAGTACACTAATTCAAGTCCCTCTTGCATTTTTTTTGTGCACTATTAAACTAACGCCATGGGCCGGTCGCGCAAATACGATACCGATACGCCAAAACGCATGGTTGTTCGGCTGGAGCTTGATGAATGGGAAGCATTCAAACAGGCAGCGTCCGAACGAAAAACCAATCCCACTGAAGCGGTCCGGGCTTTCGTCCAGCGCTACAACAAGCGGCGGAAGGCGAAGGCATGAAGTGGCAACCAGCAAAGATTCGCTTCTATTTGCTCATGTCGATCATTGCCCTGGTGGTGGCCATAGCCGTCATTTACACCGTATTGACTCCATCGCTTGTTGAATGCCTTCAAGAGCAGGCCAACGAAGATCTCAGCTCGGCATGCTGGGACGTGCTCAGGACCCAGGGCAAGATTTGACGCCCTGGTCTTGCCCCGCATGGGCCGCTGGAAATCGAAGGGCGCAGGATAGGCGTCGGCCGAATTGATCACCGCAATGTGGTATTGCAGCAACTTACGAGAATGCCGTGCGCGACAAGCGCCCTGGCGCAATGTAGCGAATTTCACGAAAAAGCTTCTTTTATGATGACGCTTGCCAAGGAACTGTGGGAAGGGAGACGCCCACTCAGGGAAGCCTTCTGGTGGTATGCCGTAGCATACGGGTTTCTCTTGAATTTCGTCACTAGCCTCGTGTTTTTTGCCCAATTCGTAAACGATGCACACATGGCCTGGATCGCATTGGCTTTCGTTGCACCCATCCCCTACAACATTTTTGTTATCGTGGCTGTTTGGCGGAGCGCGGGGCGCTATTCGGGGCCGAAGAAATGGGCTGATTTGGCGCGTGTAGGAATTGTCATCTGGATGATCGGCCTGACTTTGGCGTGAAACGGCTTTGCGCCGCCACGATTGCAGGCGAAGGCGTGGCTGTCACAGACACGGCCATGGGCCGCCAGGGCCTTGCGGTCCGGTAATCGCGGCGCCTTAAGGCCTCTCAACGGGCCTCATTCCCCATTGCAAAATCAGCGGGATAGTCGATCACGGATCGTTCTTAACAGCGGGGTGAAAACAAGCCGTTATTAACCGTCGAATCTGAAACCGATATTCAGGTTCACCTGAAATTCAGTCACCTCACCACCATTGATGCTGCCGCGAATTTCTCCGACTTCGAACCAGTCAAGATTTCGTATGGATTTGGACGCGGTGCTGACCGCCGTGCGAATGGCGTCGCCAACAGATTCTTCAGACGTGCCGACCACATGGGTCACTCTATATACGTTGCCAGCCATTTTATCCTCCCTGTCTGCATCGACGTGATGTTAGAGGATTCCCGTTCGACGGGCGAGCTTCGAATCAATTCCGCCCTGACCGTCGGGCAACAGACCATGCGGTGGCAAAAGTGCTCAATGCGCACATTTGGCACGGGATGAAGCGGCCAATGCCTCGCAACTCACGCGGCCGGGGATCGCCTACCCAGTTGGTACCCAAATGCATCAGGGGCCTAGCTGGTTTTCAGCTAAGCCCCTGTTCTAATCGGCTCCCCGGGCAAGACTCGAACTTGCGACGGCAGATTCAGTATCCAAACGCGCCACCTATTTTACGGCGCAGGACCTCGCTTGGGGTTTTGTAGCCGAGGCATTTTCGTGGCCGATTGTTGATGCGTTCGAGGGTTTTGGCAAGCTGCGGCTTCGAGAGAGCTCTCATA
>JAKZRK010000029.1:0-8368 GCA_047518225.1 Alphaproteobacteria bacterium
GCAGTGTATTTCGATTAATACCAACGTGCGTTGGTGTTAGAGCGCTTCCGGGCTATTCTGGATCATTTGACCGCCCACCAAGACCCCGTGGGTAGGCGCGGTTCGCAGGTCGATGTGGTACATCGTCCAAGAACCGCCCCAGGCCCTTGTGCCGCCACGGGGCCTTGGTGGGCGGCCTCCGGTGGCGCCCCCAAGCCATTCGGATGCGTTGCGCCGCTTGCCCGATGTACCACATCGCGCTACGCGACGCACCTACCCGAATGGCTTGGGGGCGCCATCAAATGACCCACAATAGCCCGGAAACGCTCTAGCGATGGGAATTGATCAGGGCCGTCCGCCGGCTGTCCAACACCCGCAATACCCCTTCCAGGGTGCGGTCGGACTTCAAGACACCACCCCGCCCCAGCAGTTGATATGCGCCACCGCGGCGGCTGTTTTTCGACCGCTTGAAGATGGAATACATGGGGACCGCCGAGACCTGGCCGTAAATGGCAAAGACGGCGCCGGCCTCGTTCCAATCAACCGCGTAATCCAGCCAGTCGCCGGCGATGACGCCATGGCTATATGACTGCAATATGTCGCGCAGTTCCTGACGGTTGAAGAATTCGGCTTTTCCCCTGGTGTTTGTGCCGCCGGCCTTGGGGTAGTGCCGGCGACGGGCCTGCTCGAAGGTAACAACCTCGGTCATCAGGGATTTACTCTCCGGCCTCGTGGTGCTCTATCGCCCCTATTCTGTCATGTAAAATGGCAAGATGCCATATGTCCGTCGTCGATTTTTCGCAACGCAGGCATTTCCGTGGTGCATCGCGGTTGCGCCTTGGGGCAACGATCGGCGAAGGCACAGCCCGCGGCCTGGCGGGTCTGGCTGCCCACATTGCCCTGTAATGTTGTCCGCCGGCGCCGCCCCGCGCCAATGCGCGGCACCGCGTCAAACAGGGCCTGGGTATAGGGATGCGCCGGTTTCGCGAACAATTGGCGCCGGCTGGCGCGCTCCACCACCCGGCCCAGATACATCACCGCCACCTCGTCACAGACATAATCGACCACGCCCAGGTCATGGCTGATCAACATATAGGTGACGCCGAAATCCCGCTGCAAATCCTGCATCAGGTTCAGCACCTGGGCCTGCACCGAGACATCCAGGGCCGAGACCGGTTCGTCCGCCACGATCAGGCTTGGCCGGGTCACCAGGGCACGGGCGATGGCGATTCGCTGCCGTTGGCCGCCGGAAAATTCATGGGGATATTTATCCAGGTCGTTGGCCCGCAGGCCGACCGCGTCAATGGCCCGGGCAACCGCCTCCTCGCGGCTAACAGCCCGGTCGCCGCCACCGTCGCCGGGCGACAGGGCATCCATGGTTTCACCAACGATACGGCGCACCGTGTGGCGGGGATCCAGCGAGCCGTAGGGATCTTGAAAGACCATTTGAAACCGCGCCCGTGCCCGGCGCATTTCCCGTGCCCCCAAACGGGCCAGATCCTGGCCCAATATTTCCACCCGGCCGGCGGTCGGAATATCCAATGCCATGCACAGCCGCGCCAGGGTCGACTTGCCGCAGCCGCTCTCGCCCACCACGCCCAGGCTGCGGCCGCGCTGGATGCTCAGATCAACCCCGTTCAGGGCATAGACGGTTTCAGGCCGGCGAAACAGGCTTTCCCGCGGCAGGGTGAAATGGCGGTGCAAACCCTCGGCGCGCAGGACCGTTTCACTGCTTTCGGGATCGTTCATGCCGCTCCCCCCTGGCCGAAGGGATGGTGGTGACAGGCGGTACGGTGATTGGTGCCGATCAGTTCCATTTCTGGGGCCTGGCGCCAGCAGACATCCGTGGCCATGGCGCAACGGTCGGCAAAGGCGCAGCCGGTGGGCAAATCGGCCAGTTCGGGCACGGTGCCGGGAATGGTGGGCAAGGGTTCCCCCCGTGCGCGCCCCAATCGCGGGATGGCGGCGAACAGGCCCTGGCTATAGGGATGAGCCAGATCCGCGAACAAGCTTTCGGTGGCGCCCTGCTCGACCACGGTGCCGCCATACATGACGGCGACATTTTCCGCGCTCTCGCCGATCACGCCGAGATCATGGCTGATCAGGATCAGTCCCATTTCCATATCCACCACCAACTCGTTGATCAGGTCCAGGATCTGGCCCTGAATGGTGACGTCCAGGGCGGTGGTCGGCTCGTCAGCCAGCAGAATATCCGGCGCGCAGCTCAAGGCCATGGCGATCATCACCCGCTGACGCTGCCCGCCGGACAATTGATGGGGATAGGCGTCTATCCGCCGGGCCGGATCGGGCAGGCCAACCCGGTCCAACAGCCGCAGAACCTCGTCCCGGGCATTGGCGCCGCGCAGGCCACGGTGCAGGCGCAAGGGCTCGGCGATTTGCCGCCCGATCCGATGCACCGGGTTCAGGGATGTCATGGGTTCCTGAAAGATCATGGCAATGCGGTTGCCCCTAATCCGGCAGCGGGCAGCTTCATCCAGGGTCAACAGATCGGTGCCGTCCAGATCGACCCGGCCCGTGGTCCGGGCGCCGTCGGGCAGCAAGCCCATGATCGCCAATGCGGTGATGGACTTGCCGCAGCCGGATTCCCCCACCACCCCCAGGGTACCGCCCGGTTCCAGTTCGAACGACACCCCGCGCACGGCCGGCGCCATGCCCCGGCTGGTTTGCAATTCGACCGTCAGATCGGATACGCGAAGCAATGCCATCGCCCTAGCGCCGCCGCGCCAGGCGCGGATCGACAAGGTCGCGCAAACCATCGCCGATCAGGTTCAATCCCAACACCGATAGCACGATGGCCAGGCCCGGCCAGACGGCGATGATCGGAGTCAAAAAGATATAGTTCTGGCTTTCGCTCAACATCCGGCCCCAGCTTGGATCGGGGGGTTGCGAGCCGACGCCGAGATAGCTCAACGCCGCCTCGGCCAGGATGGCGATGGCGAACGAGATCGTCGCCTGCACCACGATGATGGAGACGATGTTGGGCAGGATATGTTCCATGGTGATGGCCAGATTACCCTTGCCGGCGGCCCGCGCCGCAAGGATGAATTCCCGTTCCCACATGGCGATCCCGGCGCCACGCACCTGCCTCGCGAAGACAGAAATATTGTAGATACCCAGGGCCAGAATGGCATTGGTGATGCCCGGCCCCCAGCCCGCCGTCAGCAGAATAGCGATCAGGATCACCGGAAAAGCCAGGTTTAGGTCGCTCAGGCGCATGATCACATCTTCGGTCCAGCCCCGCCGCGCGGCGGCCCACAGGCCCAGGCTGACGCCGACGGCGGCGCCCAGGCTAACGGCGATCAGGCCAACCACGATGGAGGTCTGGGCCCCGGCCATGATCATCGAGAGAATATCGCGGCCGAACTGATCGGTGCCAAACCAATGGCTTGAACTGGGCAGTTTCAAGCGTTCGGCGATGATAATCTCGGTCGGGGAATGGGGCGTCCAAAACAACGAGACCAGGGCGAAAACGATCATGGTGCCGGTCAAAAACAGGCCAATCATGAAAGAGCGGTGGCGCAACGCGCGATGCATGAAGCCGGGCGCGGCCAATTGCCTCCGGGATGGCGATGCTGTCGCGGGCGCCTGCAATGAATTCCGCCTCAGGTTTGAATGCGAATGCGGGGGTCGACCATCGCGTACAGAACATCGACCATGAAATTGACCACCACCACGATCGCGGCGAACAACAGCACGACGTTTTTCACCACCATCAGGTCACGGTTCGAAATGGCATCGAAAATCAATTTGCCGACGCCCGGCAGGGCGAAGACGTTCTCGATAATTAAGGTGCCGGTCAGCACGGTGGCCACCAACACGCCGCCGATGGTCAGGACCGGAACCAGGGCATTGCGCAGAACATGGCGCCACAGGGCGGCCCGGCGGCTCAATCCCTTGGCCCGCGCCGTGCGCACGAAGTCTTCCCGGGCCACTTCCAGCACGGCCGAGCGGGTTACCCGGGTCATCACCGCTGTCAAACTCAAGGACAGGGTAAAAACCGGCAGCATCAGAGAGCGCACCCCGCGCCAGACGCCTTCGTCCCAGCCGGGAAATCCGCCCGAGGGCAGCCAGTGCAATATGACCGCGAACAGAATGATCAACAGGATGCCAAACCAGAAATCCGGGATCGCTAGGCCCAGTTGGGAAAAGCCCATGACCCCGTAATCGCCGACCCGGTTATGGTTGGTGGCGGCAAAAATGCCCAGGAACAGGGACACCAGCGTGGCCAGCGCCATGGCCCCCATGGCCAGGGGCAGGGTGACTTGCAGGCGCTGGCCGATCAAATCCGTCACCGGCACCTTGTAGACGTAGGAGAGGCCCATTTCGCCTTGAAACAGCCCGGCGATCCAAGCCACGTAGCGGACGGCGGCGGGGCGGTCCAAGCCGAGTTCCAGGCGGATCGCCGCCACCGCGCTGTCCGGCGCATCGACCCCCAGCATGGTCAGGGCCGGGTCGCCGGGCAAAACCTCCAAAAGCAGGAAAATGATGACCGACGCACCGGAAATGGTGATCAGGAAGGACAGAAACCGGCGGGCCAGAAAAACAGACATGCACCCGCATTAACCCCGAAACTGCCGGGGCGCAAGATTGTTTGCCGCAATATCGCCCCAATGGCGCCCCCATTGCGCCCTGGCACCGCCCCATTGCCCCGCCAGTGTCACGGTCCTTGCATGGAAGTTGGCGGGAAGAAGCACCATCATGATCATCGGTGAACTGGACCTGGACCTGGCCCAACGCGACCCGGCCTATCTGGCCCGCGTCAAGGCCTTTCTGGTATACGTTGCGCCGGCCCCTCGCGCCGGTGCCGATAGCGGCGGCACAAAAGAGCCTGCAACGGCGGTTTTCCGGGCAAACGGGAAAACCACTTCAAAGGCAGTGGAATTTTGTTATCATCGCCGGGAATAACATGCCCTTGGCGGACCATGCGCGCCTTGGCGGCCTGTAATTGCGGAATGGGGGGTGCATATGGCGTTGGAAGTAAAGCCACTGGACGAACCGGTTGGCGCCCTGGTTCATGGCTGGCAGCCGAAAGAGGAGCTTTCCAGCCCCGACAAAGCTGCCATCCGCGATGGATTACGGCACCACCAAGTGTTGGTTTTTCGCGGCCATGAGCAGCCCGCCGACAGCGAACTGATACGTTTCGCCCGCCGTTTCGGCGACCTGGTGAAGGGATCGGAGTGGTTTGGCGATATTGACCCGCGGCCTGAAATCCTGCGGGTGAATAATCTGATCGGAGACGATGGCGTGCCCCGGGGCACCGGCGCTTCCGAGGCCCTGGAATGGCATTCGGACTATTCATACGTACCCACGGTGGGCAAGGAAAGCTTCCTCGAAGCCATGGAGATACCGCGCCGCGACCCGCCGCGGACCTGTTTTTGCAGCCAATATGACGCCTTCGACCGTCTGCCGCCGGGCATGGTCGACATGCTACGCCCCCTGCGCGCCCATCACAGCATCACAAGCTACGTGGCGGGCAGCGAAGACGAAGAGGCGGAGCATACGCCCTACGCCGGCAAGGATTTTCGTGAAGACTTCCAGGCCAAGCGGGAGCGGGACCGGCGCCTGGGCCGCGCACGCCCGCGCATTCCGGAAGCCGAACACCCCATCATCATGCGGCACCCGGACACCGGGCGCGAAATCCTATACGTGAGCAAGGGGATTACCCGCCATGTGGTCGGCATGCCCAGGGATGAAAGCACCGCCCTGCTAAAGGAACTCGCGGCCCATTCGACCCGGCCTGAATGCATCTATGCCCATGACTGGCGGCCCGGCGACATGATCATGTTCGACACCCTGGGCACCCTGCACCGCCGCGATGCCTGGGACCCGTCCCAACCCCGTGTCATGCGCCAGCTCAGCACCTTTTGGACGCCGCCCGCCGAACCCGCGGCGGCCCAGAGCACATTCGGACTATACCGGGTCATTTGATGGCGTCCATAAGCCATTCGGGTAGGCGCGTTGCGCAGCGCGATGTGGTACATCGGGCAAGCGGCGCAACGCATCTGAATGGCTTAGGGCCGCCACCGAAGGCCGGCGTGGAAGCCCCCGTGGCGGCGTTACGGTCCTTGGACGATGTCCCACATCGACCTGCGAACCGCGCCTACCCACGGGGGCTTCCACGCCGGTCAAATGACCCGGTATAGTCCGAACGTGCTCTTGGGTCGGCGGGTATTGGCGGGCCTGCCAGGTGGCAATGGTGTTTCATGACCTGGCCGGTCGGGACGGTGGCAGGGCGCCGGGTTAAGACTGCGTTTATTTGACCAAGGAATGACCAAGATGAGCGAACAGACGAGCGAATTATACACCGGCGGCCTGCTGTACGACGGCGGCAGCGAAATTGTCCCTGGCCATGGGGTCATGGTTCAGGACGGCAAGGTGGCAAAGGTGGCGGGGCTGGGCGAATTCGACGGCTTTGCGGGCCAGACCATCGATACCACGGGCGGTACCTTGATGCCCGGCCTGTTCGACTGCCATGTGCATTTGTGCCTGGGCGCCGAGGGGGATCCCGGCACCGCCGCCGACAAACTGCTGCCCGGTCAGGTCACCATGAAGGCGCTGCAACGGGCCCAGGCCGCCCTGGCCGGCGGCATCACCGCCCTGCGCGATTGCGGCGGCAAGGATTTCCTGGAATTCGCCGTGCGCGATGCCTGCAATTCAGGCCAGCAGATGGGGCCGACGATCCGCGCCTCGGGCCAGGTGATCTGCATGACGGGGGGCCATGGCAACCGCTCGGGCCGCATTGCCGACGGCATTGACGAGGTGGTCCGCGCGGTGCGCGAGCAAATTCACGCCGGCAGCGACCTGGTCAAGATCATGGCCACGGGCGGCGTCATGACGCCGGGGGTGAACCCGGAGGATGCCCATTACACGGCCGAGGAAATGGCCGCCGGCATTGCCGAAGGGCGGCGCTTTCACCGCCCCTCCGCCTCCCACGCCCAGGGCCGGGACGGTATTTTGAACGCGGTGCGCGGCGGCGTTACCTCCATCGAACACGGCATTTTCATGGACGAGACCTGTGTCCGGGAGATGCTGGCCCAGGGCACCTATCTGGTGCCCACGGTCTCCGCCCTGCGCAACATTCTCGACAATGCCCATAACGGCATTCCCGATTACGTGGTGGAAAAAACCGAACGCATTTCCGAAAACCACAAACGTTCGATCCAGATGTACTATGCGGCCGGCGGCAGGATCGCCATGGGGACCGACGCCGGCACCCCCTTTAACCGGCACGGCGCCAACGCCATGGAACTGGAATTCATGGTCGATTTGGGGGTCAAACCCATGGATGCCCTGCGCTTTGGCACCGCCCTGGGCGCCGATCTCATGGGCCTCCCGGACCAGGGCCGGGTGGTGGCGGGCATGGCGGCGGATTTCCTGGTGGTGGACGGCAACCCCGGCCAGGACATCGCCATGGCCTCCCGCCCCCTCAACCACCGCCTGGTGATCAAGGGCGGCATCCCCGTCGCTGGCCAGACCACCGCGATGGCGGGCCACAACTTCCAACGCATGGCGGCCTTCTAGCCGGCACGGTCCAGCCATGCAGCGGGCCGGGCGCGAAAGACAGTTGAGCCCGCCCCCGCAACCGACTACAACGCCCCCATGCCGGCGTAGCTCAGTTGGTAGAGCAACTGATTTGTAATCAGTAGGTCACGGGTTCGACTCCTGTCGCCGGCACCATATTTTCAGCCAAAAATACCATCCATGGCGAACTGGACTGTTTCTCAAGTGACCCACAAGTGACCGCCAGGGTCCGTTTGGCGGTCCAGGGCACAAAAATCCACCGGCAACGGCCTCTTGGCCCTCTGGCGCCCTTCCCTGGCCCAGGAAATGCGGTTGCATTGAAAGAGGACGGGCAGACACAAGAACAAATAGCGGCGCAATTGGGTGTGGGGAAAAGCTCAATATCGAAGTGGCTTATTACCCGGTCCGCGAACGGAGCGGTTTTTCAAACTGATCTTTGCCGCACGTCCGAAGATCGGAAAAAAAAATTCTTGGCCGGATTGATGCCGGCGAAACGCGTCACGCTGCGTCTGCTCCGAAACGGAGCAGACCACTGCGGCCTGCATGGCCCGCCCCAACTTCTTTCGAGTCGGAAGAAGTGCTCTTTGTCGCGGGCCGAAACATTCGGGAGTGCGGGTCAGTTAAAGCGGGAGCAAAAAAATAGGGCTGATTTGGGCTAGAGACCGTATTTTTTGACGCTGAATGAGGTGATCTCTTTGGTGCTCGAATCCACTAGTGTCCGGTTAAAAATCGAATAAATTCAATTGGTTGGTTATTTGCGAAGCGTTGCATCTGTTTTCGTCTCCCGCAAGTGCTTGATGTATGGGCATTTTCTCGAAGAGGGTCACCGAGAGGATCTGTAACAAAG
>JAKZRK010000030.1:0-18045 GCA_047518225.1 Alphaproteobacteria bacterium
CGCGGCAAAAGGACGCTCTGTGGATAAGGGGACAGCCCGGCTACGCCGACCTGACCACTTCCCCACAGAGCCAACAACCAAAACCGAAGCGGTCAAACTATATGGTACATAAAGCGGTCAATTCAGTTTGTTATCGACACTGCCATACGAAGTATGTGGTAACAATATTGTATATAACAATATATCGATTCGATATAATCGGCGATTGTTTTATAACTTTTTCGTCTAACGACAACGGAAAATCAGCCGTCAGGCGCCACGCTTTGGCAATTCCACCACGGTCGCGGCATGGCCCTCAATATCGGCTGCCGGCGCCTCCAGGGCATCGGCCTCGTCCTGGTCGCCCTCCTCGTCCTCGGCCAGTTGGACTTCTTCAATTTGTTCCGCCCGGCGGATGATTTTCTTGGTCGAGGTGGCGATCAACTCCAAATCCTTTTCCGCCTGATTGAAATGCCTTTGCAAGTTCAGGGCCCGCTCGTCCAGGCGCCGAACGTCGTCCAGCAGCTTCATGACCTCCGCCTGGATGACGCCCGCTTGTTCGCGCATACGGGCATCTTTCAACACCGCGCGTACGGTGTTCAGGGTCGCCATCAGGGTAGTGGGCGAAACGATCCAGACCCGGGCCCGGTAGGATTGCTCCACCGTGTCGGGAAAATTGGCATGTAGCTCCGCGTAAACCGCCTCGGACGGCAGGAACATCAAGGCGCTGTCGGCGGTCTCGCCCGGCAGGATGTAGCGTTCCTGGATGTCCTTGATGTGTTTGCCCATGGCCGCGCGAAAGGCTCGTTGCGCCGCCTTCATTTGGTTATCATCCTCGGCCTGGCGCAGGGCATGATAGCTTTCCAGGGGAAATTTCGCATCGACGCAAATAGGACCGGGCGGCTGGGGCAGGCGGATCAGGCAATCGACCCGGCGCTGGTTCGATAAAGCGGCCTGAAATTCATAGGTCGATGGGGGCAGGATCGAGACCACCAGATCGTGCAATTGCACCTCGCCAAAAGCGCCGCGGGTTTGTTTGTTGTCCAGAATATCCTGTAGGCCGATCACCTGGCCGGCCAGCTCGGAGATATTCTTCTGCGCCTGATCGATGACCTGCAAATGTTTGCCAAGTTCACCCAGCGAGGTCGCCGTGCGGGTCGCCGATTTTTCCAGGCTTTCGCCCATGCTTTTGCCCACCCCATCCAGGCGTTCGTGCAAGGTGCGCAGCAATTCCGCCCGCTCGGTGGCGGATTGTTCCGACATCTGGCTCAAGCGGCCGCCCAAATCGGCCTGGGCCGTGGCCAGGCTGGCGGCGGTCGCGGCCAGGGCGTCCAGGCGCTCGTCATCCGGGCCGGGCCCGCGCCGTTGCCAAAGCAGGTAGGCGAACCCGCCCAATATCAGCAACAGGGCCGATGCGGCCAGGGCGCCGATCAATATGTCCATATCGCGTTCCTTTCCTGGTGCCCCGGAACTTGACCCGGTTGGGGCGCCATACTACCTAGAGACTAGAAATCCATTTTGTTTGTATTGATATCGCACACGGCAACGAATCATGGCTATCCTATCTATTATCACCGCACCGGACCGCCGTCTGAAGGTGAAATCCAAGCCCGTGGAGACGGTCGACGATAAAGTGCGTCAAATTTTGGACGATATGTTGGAAACCATGCACCAGGCGCCGGGCATCGGGCTGTCCGCCGTGCAGATCGGCGTCCCGAAATGCCTGATCACCGTGGATGTCTCGGCGGATGACGAGGCGAGCGCGCCGCTATATCTGATCAACCCGGAAATCCTGGAATATTCCGAAGAGTTGGAGACCTACAATGAAGGTTGTCTGTCTCTGCCCGAGCAATTCGCCGATCTGGAACGGCCCGGCACAATCACGCTGCAATATCTGGACTATTTCGGCGAGATCCGGCAATTGCGCGCCGAGGGCCTGTTGTCGCGCTGTATTCAACATGAAATGGATCACCTGAAGGGCCGCCTGTTCGTGGATCATCTTTCCGCCGTCAAACGCGGCATCATTTTGCGCAAGCTGGACAAGGCCAAGCGGCAGAAAGTCTCGGCATAAAACCGGGCGCAAGACAAAATGTCTGATTTGCGGGTCGTCTTCATGGGCACGCCGGATTTCGCGGTGCCAACCCTCGCCGCCTTGCGGGCAGCGGACGGGATCGAGGTGGTGGCGGTCTATACCCAGCCGCCGCGCCAGGCCGGGCGCGGCAGGCAGCCCCGGCGCACCGCCATTCACGATGCCGCTTCGGCCCATGAAATTCCCGTCCATACCCCCGCCAGCCTGAGGTCGGCCGAGGCCCAAGCCGAGTTCCGCGCCTTGGAGGCGGATGCGGTGGTGGTGGTTGCCTATGGTCTGATCCTGCCGGCGGCGATCCTGCAGGCGCCGCGCCTGGGCTGTTTCAACCTGCATGGCTCGTTACTGCCCCGTTGGCGCGGGGCGGCGCCGATCCAGCGGGCGGTCATGGCCGGTGATCCGGTGACCGGGGTTTGCATCATGGCCATGGACGAGGGTCTGGATACCGGGCCGGTGCTGATGCGGGCCGAACAACCCATCGGGGGGCAGGCCACGGCGGGCGAACTGCACGACCAACTGGCCAAATTGGGCGCGCCCATGATGGTCGAGGCCCTGCGCGGCGTGGCCAGTGGGCAATTGCAGGCACAGCCGCAGCCCGAGGCGGGCGTTACTTATGCCAAGAAGATCCATAAGGCGGAGGCGCGCATCGATTGGCGCCAATCGGCGGCGGCGCTGGATCGTCTGATCCGCGGATTGTCGCCCTCTCCCGGCGCCTGGTGCGAATGGCAGGGCGTCCGCATAAAGGTTCTTCTGGCCCGGCCCGAAACGGGCGGTGGTGGCGCCACGCCGGGCAGGGTCTTGGATGATGGTCTGTTGATCGCCTGCGGCGGCGGTGCATTGCGCCTCTCGCGCCTGCAACGATCCGGCAGGGAAGCGATGGCGACGGCGGATTTCCTACGTGGCAACCACCTGCAAGCCGGTGACGAGCTGCTTTAATACAATTTTTCCTAATTTGCCATTCATTCAGCGCGCGCTCCGCCCATTCCGAAAAATTCAGAAAATCTCGGGCGCGCCGTTCAATAAAATAGTAACAATTCAATAGGTATAATCTCGGCGGAATATTGATTGTTAGCGTAAATACCACCATCCTTTGTTTGCTCAAGACGCCCCATTCCCGTTTTTTCGTACCTGCCGGTAGAACACAAGCATTTCCCTGTCCTGGCGGACGGCATATTCAAGGAATACGGCCATGTTGGACAATAGAGTGCGGGAAGAAAAAGACAGCCGCCTGGAAGAAATCTCCCGCATGTTGGGTAAGCGTTTCAAATCCGCGGAGGCTAGCGAGATCAAGGCCTTCTTCGAACAATTCTATGCCCGCGTATCCCATGAAGACATCAACGAGACCTCGCCGGAAAATCTCTACGGCGCCGCCCTGTCTCTGTGGAAGTTCACCGCGCAACGCCAACCGGGTGAAGCGAAATTGCGGGTCTACAACCCGTCGATGGCGGAGCACGGCTGGAAGTCGCCCCATACCATTATCGAAATTATCACCGATGACGTGCCGTTCCTGGTGGATTCAGTCACCGGTAATCTGAACCATTGGGATTTCCAGGTTCATCTGGTGATCCATCCGGTGGTCCGCCTGCGCCGGGATGAAGCGGGCCAGAGGGTGGAATTGCTAGCCCCCGTGGCCAATGGCGGAACCGGGTTGAGCGAGGCCATCATGCATATCGAGATCGCGGAGCAAAGCGATCCCGGCGCGCTGCGAAAGATTGCCGATGATCTTCGCGGCGTGCTGGCGGATGTCAGGGTGGCGGTTGCGGACTGGCCGGCCATGCAGGCGCAACTGGACGAAGCCATCGAACATATGAAAAGTGGCGCCTGCCCGCAAAGCAAGGAAGAGGTGGCGGAATCCTGCGACTTTCTGGTCTGGATCCGGGACAATCATTTCACCTTGCTCGGCAGCCGGGACTATAGCTACAGCCGCGAGGGCCAGAAGGATCATCTGCACATCGTGCCGGGCACCTCGTTGGGTATCTTCCGAGACGAGGGACGCTATGTGCTGACCCGCCAGGATGGCCCAGGGGCGGCGGCGATCGCCGAGCGCTTCATCCAACGCGCGGAAATACTGCTGGTGACCAAGACCGGCGTCCGCGGCACCGTGCATCGCCCGGTGCATATGGATTATATCGGCATCAAGCGCTACGACGGCAAAGGCAAACTAATCGGCGAGCGGCGCTTCGTCGGGCTGTTTACCTCGTCCGCCTTTAACCGCACGCCACGGGACATACCCCTGATGCGGCGCAAGCTGTCCCAGGCCCTGGAACAGGCCGGGATGGAGCCCGCCAGCCACGACGGCAAGGCGTTGACCCATATCCTGGAAACCTATCCCAGGGATGAATTGTGGCAGATCGATGTGGAGACCCTGACCAGGATCGCCACCGGCATTCTGGCCCTGCAGGAGCGTCCGCGCATTCGCATGTTCGTCCGGCGGGATCCTTTTGACCGTTATTTCTCGGTGCTGGTCTATATGCCGCGGGAGCGGCTAAGCACAGAATTGCGCGAACACTTCGCCGAACTGCTGTGCCAGGCGGTCAATGGCCGGCTGTCCAATTACTACACGGAGGTCAGCCAAAGCCCCTTGGCGCGGGTGCATTTTATTCTGGGCATCAACGAACGGGGGGCGCCCGATGAGCTTGATTTCGCGGCTCTCGAAGCACGCCTGATCGCCGCCGCGCGGGACTGGCGGGACGATTTCTACGACGCCCTGGTGGAACATTCGGGTGAAGAGGGTGGCAACCGCCTGGCCGCCCGTTACGGCAAGGCCTTCCCGACATCCTATACGGAACGCTTCAACGCTGAATTTGCCCTGCGCGATATTGAAGGTATCGAAACCCTGAGCCATGGCGCGGGCATGGGTTTGAATATTTACCGCATGATCGAGGACGCGGATCATGTGGTTCGGTTCAAGATCTACCATCCCGGTCAGGCCCTGCCTTTGTCCGATTGTCTGCCGATGATGGAAAACATGGGGTTGCGGGTGATCGGCGAAGAACCCTTCCGGATCAGCCTTGTCGGCGACGAGGCCGTTTGGATTCACAACTACCTGTTGGAAGAGCCCGATGGTGAAGGGATCGATGTCGGCGCCGTCAAGGCAGGCTTCGAAGAAGCCTTCGCGAAAGTCTGGGCCGGAGAGGTAGAGGACGACGGCTTCAACCGGCTGGTGTTGAAGGCCGGCCTGGGTTGGCGCCAGGTGGTGGTGTTGCGCGCGTTATGCAAATACCTGCGCCAGACCGGTGTCGCCTACAGCCAGGATTATATGGAAGATACCCTGGCGGGGAACCATCGCATCACCCGGATGATCGCGGCGCTTTTCGAGGTCCGCTTCGATCCCGCCGCCATGCCCGACCGTCAGGCCAGGGCCGACCAACTGGCCGCCGATATCATCGATGGCCTGGAAGCGGTGGATAGCCTGGACGAGGACCGTATCCTGCGCCGTTTCCTGAACCTGGTGCAGGCCGGGTTGCGGACCAACTATTTCCAGACAGCGGAGGATGGCGGACCGAAGCCTTATCTTTCCATCAAGTTCGACAGCCACGCGGTGGACGAATTGCCGCTGCCCCGGCCTTTCCGCGAGATATTCGTCTATTCCCCGCGTGTCGAAGGCATCCACCTGCGGGGCGGCAAGGTGGCCCGTGGCGGCCTGCGCTGGTCCGACCGGCGGGAGGATTTTCGCACCGAGGTGCTGGGCCTGATGAAGGCTCAGATGGTCAAAAACGCGGTCATTGTGCCGGTCGGATCGAAAGGCGGTTTCGTGCCCAAGCGTCTGCCCACCACCATGGCGCGGGAGGCGGCGCAGGAAGAAGCCATCGAATGCTACAAGATATTTATTCGCGGTCTGTTGGATTTGACCGACAACCTGGCCGGCCAGGAGGTGATCCCGCCGCCGCTGGTCGAATGTTATGACGATGACGACCCTTATTTGGTGGTCGCGGCCGACAAGGGCACGGCCACGTTCTCCGATATAGCCAATGGCGTGGCCATGGATTATGGCTTTTGGCTGGGCGATGCCTTTGCCTCCGGCGGGGCCAAGGGTTACGACCACAAGGCCATGGCCATCACGGCGCGCGGGGCCTGGGAATCGGTCAAACGGCATTTCCGGGAAATGGACCGGGATATCCAGAACGAAGATTTCACGGTCGTTGGTTGTGGCGATATGTCGGGCGACGTGTTTGGCAATGGCATGCTATTGTCCAAGCATATCCGCCTGCTGGCCGCCTTCGATCACCGCAATGTCTTCATCGATCCGGCGCCCGATGCCGCGATCAGTTGGCATGAACGCCATCGCCTGTTCGCGTTGCCCCGTTCCAGTTGGGAAGATTACGACGCCAAGCTGATCAGCGAAGGCGGCGGGATTTTTGACCGCAAGGCCAAGGCCATAACGCTTAGCGCGGAAATCAAACGCTTGACCGGACTGAAGGCAAAGACCGTGACCCCGAACGAATTGATCCACGCCCTGTTGCAGGCGGAAGCGGACCTGCTGTGGTTCGGCGGCATTGGCACCTATATCAAGGCCAGTGGCGAAACCGACCTGGATGTGGGCGACCGGGCCAATGACGCGGTTCGGGTAAACGGTGCCCAGGTGCGCTGCAAGGTCATCGGCGAAGGGGGTAATCTGGGCATCACCCAGTTGGGCCGCCTGGAGATTGTCCGCAAGGGGGGCCGCTTGAACACCGATGCCGTTGATAATTCCGCCGGTGTCGATTGCTCCGATCACGAGGTCAACATCAAGATCCTGGTGGATGCGGTGGTGGCCGATGGCGAGATGACCGGCAAGCAGCGCGACCGCCTGCTGGTCGAGATGACCGAAGAGGTCGGTGAACTGGTGCTGCGGGACAATTATTTGCAGAACCAGGCGCTGAGTGTGTTGCAGCGACGGGCGCCGGCTTTGTTGCAGGCACAGGCCCGTTACATGCGAAATCTTGAACGTACCGGCCGCTTGAACCGCAAGGTGGAACGCCTGCCCGATGACGAGGCCCTGGCGGACCGGGCGGCGGAGGGCCAGGGCCTGACGCGGCCGGAGTTATCCGTTCTGCTGGCCTATGCCAAGATGGATCTATACGAAAAATTCCTGAACAGCGATCTGGCGAATTCCAAGGGTTTGGTTTCCGATCTGGTGAAATATTTTCCCCGGCCGTTACGTCGCCGCCAGGGGGCGGCAATCCTGCGGCACCGCCTGCGGCGCGAGATCATCGCGACGGTCATGGCCAATTCCATTGTTAATCGGGTTGGCATCACCTTTGTCCATGAAGTGATCGAGGATACGGGTGCTTCTGTCGAGGCCATTGCCCGCAGTTACGCCGCCGCCCGCGACCTGTTCGAAATGCGGCGGCTTTGGAATGACATCGAGACCCTGGACAATAAAGTTCCGACCGCCGTGCAGACGCGGATGGTGCTGGCGGCGGCTGAATTTCTGCGCCGCATGACCTGGTGGCTTCTGCACAACGCCGAACAGCCTTTGAAAATCGCCGCCACCATGACCAGCTTTGGGCCCGGCGTGACGCGTTTAAGCGGGCAGTTGGACAAAGTCGTCGGTACACACGAGAAACAGAAACTGGCCAAGGGCGTGTCGGCGCTGGTCAAACAGGGCGTGCCCGAGGATATCGCCCGACGGATTGAAGAGTTGGAACCGTTGACCGCCGCCTGTGACATCGTTCAGGTCGCCGCCGACAGCGGCCGCCCGGTGGAAGAGGTTGGCCGGGTCCACTTTGACCTGGGTGCGCGCCTGGGCCTGGATCGCCTTTGCGGCGCGGCCGAAACCCTGGAGGCCGAGGATCATTGGCAACGCCAGGCCATCGCCTCCATCGTCGAGGATCTGCGTGGCCAGCAGCGGGCTCTGACCTCTGTCGTCTTGCGCCGGGCCAATGGCGCGGCCGGGACCAGGGCGGTGGAGAAATGGTGCGCCGCCAACCAGGCGGATATCGCCCGCAGCGACGACATGATCGCCGAGTTCGAGGCCGGCGGCATAGACGTCGCCAAACTGGCCCTGGCAAACCGCTATATCCGCAGGTTGATCATAAGCTAATGTCTTTCCGTTTGATTCGGAAAGACCCTAAACTTGGCACTCGGGAATGAGGGAGGCGGCCATGGCGGCGCGGGATAATGGGCTGGACGATGGCTTAACCGTGACCGGCGGGCAGCCGGCGCGGCGATTGGGGCAGTTCAGCTGGGCGCTGTTCGATTGGGCCAATCAGCCCTATTTCACCTTGGTCACCACTTTTATCTTCGCCCCTTATTTCACTTCAGTCGTGGTTGGTGATGCCATTCGCGGGCAGGAATTATGGGGCTATGGTCAGGCCGTCGCCGGGCTTTGCATCGCCTTGTTAAGCCCTGTGTTGGGGGCCATGGCCGATGCCAACGGCCCGCGCAAGCCATGGATTTTGGTTTTTCAGGCCTTGGGCGTGGTGGGCTGTGCCGGCCTGTGGCTGGCGCGGCCGGGCGCCGCGGAGCAGGATCTGATCATGATCCTGGGCCTGGTGGTGCTGGCCAGTCTGGGCGTGGAATTCGCCACTGTGTTCAATAACGCCATGCTGCCGGGCCTGTCGTCCCAGGCACGTCTGGGCCGGCTGTCGGGCTATGCCTGGGCCCTGGGCTATCTGGGCGGCCTGGTATCCCTGGGCTTTGTGCTGGGCGCTTTCAGCCTGCCGGAAGTGCCCCTGTTCGGTTTGGACAAGGCCTCTCACGAACACGACCGCATCGTCGGTCCCCTATCGGCGGTTTGGATGGTGATATTCATTTTGCCGTTGTTTCTGTTCACCCCCGATGCCCCGCCCAGCGGCCTGGGCCGGGCCCAGGCGGCGCGTCAGGGTTTGCGCCAGTTGGCTGGCACCCTGCGCGACCTGCGCCAGTACCGCAATATCATGTTGTTCCTGGTGGCGCGGATGATCTACTTCGATGGCCTATCGGCGATATTTGCCTTTGGCGGCATCTATGCCGCCGGCAGTTTTGGCTGGACGACGACGAATTTGGGCATCTTTGGCATCATCCTTACCATATTCGCTGCCATTGGCGCCGTTGTGGGCGGCTGGCTGGATGATCGTATCGGCTCCAAGAAAACCATTATGCTGGCGGTGACCGGCCTGATTATCGCGACGTTGGGGATCGTTTCCGTCACGGTCGAGGGCCTGGGCAGCGCGGCGCGGACGGATACCATATTCTTCTTCGTCCACTATGCCGTGGCCGCACCGGGAGAGGGCATGTTCAATACCCTGGCCGAGCAGGTCTTCCTGCTATTCGGCATCATGATCGGCGTATTCGGCGGTCCGGCCCAGGCGGCGTCGAGGACCATGCTGTCGCGGCTGGCACCGCCCGCGATGATTGGCGAGTTCTACGGCCTATACGCCCTGTCGGGCAAGGCAACCGCCTTCCTCGCCCCCCTGGTGGTGGCGATGATCACCGGCATGGCGCAAAGCCAGCGGGCCGGCGTGGCGGCAATTCTGGTTTTCCTGGTCCTGGGCCTGCTGTTGATGCTGCCCGTGCGCGAGCAACGCTCGCGAGCCGCGCGGTAGACAGGCGGTCCGGAATAGACCGGAACGGCCCTAATGCCTGAAATGGCGCATGCCGGTGAGGACCATGGCCAGGCCGGCTTCGTCGGCGGCGGCGATGACTTCCCCATCGCGCATGGAGCCGCCCGGTTGGATCACCGCCGTCGCGCCGGCCTCGGCCGCGGCCAGCAGGCCGTCGGCAAAGGGGAAAAAGGCATCCGAGGCGACCACCGAGCCCTTGGCCAGGGGTTCGGGCAGCCCGGCTTCTCGCGCGGCGTCTTCCGACTTGCGGGCGGCGATGCGGGCGGAATCCACCCGGCTCATCTGGCCCGCGCCAATGCCCACCGTGGCGCCGTCCTTGACGTAGATAATGGCGTTCGATTTGACATGTTTGCAGATCCGGAAGGCCAACAGCAAATCGGCCATTTCCTGCTCGCTGGGCGGGCGTTTGGAAACCACCTTAACGTCACTGGCGCCGATGCGCCCGGCATCGCGGGATTGCAGCAGATAACCACCCGCCAGGGTCTTCAAGGTCATGCCCGGCGCGCTCGGATCCGGCAGACCGCCTGTCAGCAACAGGCGCAGGTTTTTCTTGCTGCCAATGGCGGCGCGGGCCGCCTCATCTGCGTCGGGCGCGATGATGACTTCGGTAAAAATCTCCACCATGGCTGCCGCCGACTTGCCGTCCAGGGGCTGGTTGGTGGCGATGATGCCGCCAAAGGCGCTGACCGGGTCGCAACGCAGGGCCTTGCGGTAGGCGTCCAGCAGGTCTTCGCCAACGGCCACGCCGCAGGGATTGGCGTGCTTGATTATCGCTACCGCCGTCTCGCCCGGATCGAATTCTCCGACCAGTTCAAAGGCCGCGTCCGTATCGTTCAAATTGTTGTAGCTCAGCGCCTTGCCCTGTAACTGCCGGGCAGTCGCGACACCGGGCCGGGCGCTGCCGGTGGTATAAAAGGCCGCCTGCTGATGGGGATTTTCGCCATAGCGAAGCTCCGATTGCTTCGCCGCCGCCACCACCAGGCGGTCGGGAAAGGTCTCGCCCTGCTGCCCCGCGAACCAGTTGGCAATGGCGGCGTCATAGCTGCCGGTGCGGGCATAAGCCTTGGCGGCGAGGCGGCGGCGCAGGGCGCCATCGGTGGCGCCATCGTTGGCGGCCAAGGCCTCGATCACCCCGGCATAGTCGCCCGGTTCGGTCAGCACCGCCACGTGGGCATGGTTCTTGGCGGCGGAACGGATCATGGCCGGGCCGCCAACGTCGATATTTTCGATGCAGGTGGCGAAATCGGCGTCCTTGGCCACCGTCGCCTCGAACGGGTAGAGGTTCACCGCCACCAGATCGATGGCGCCGATGCCGTGCTCCGCCATCGCCCGGGCGTGGGCCGGATCGTCGCGCAGGGCCAGGATGCCGCCGTGCACCACGGGATGCAGGGTCTTGACCCGCCCATCCATCATCTCGGGAAAGCCGGTATGATCGCTGACCTCCTTGACCGGGATGCCGGCCTCGGCCAGGGCGCGGGCGGTACCGCCCGTGGATAGGATTTCCACCCCATGGCTGGCCAGGGCGCGGCCGAATTCCAACAATCCATCTTTATCCGAGACAGAAATCAGGGCTCGCTTGATGACAACCAGATCATCCGCCGGCTTTGTCGGCATGGTTTACTCCCATTACTTCGCATGCTGCTTTACGAATTCCGAACCGGCCCTATAGCACGGCTTTTGAAACCGCCAAAAGGGGCGGTGCTATTCCGCCTGGACAGCGGCTTTTACGGCCACCGGTTCGTCCGGGCCGGCCAGCATTTCGGGCACGAGGTGACGAATCAGGGCCAGGGTCCGGGCCGTGTCCCGCGCCGTCGCGGCAGCGGCCAGCTTCTCCACCTGGACGCTCAGCAACTCATGGTCAATGACCCGGGGCGCGGCAAGGTTGACGCCGGCCAGGAGCGTCGGCTGCCCCGCCTCGCCATCGTGCAATAGTTCCTCATACAGCTTTTCACCAGGCCGCAGGCCGGTAAATACGATGGGAATATCGACCTCGGGCGTCAGGCCGGCCAGGCGGATCATCTGCCGGGCCAGATCTAGGATACGTACCGGCTGGCCCATATCGAGGACGAAAATCTTGCCTCCCTCATCCCCCGTAGGCGCGGCGGCGGTTGCTTGCAGAACCAGTTCCACCGCTTCCCGCGTGGTCATGAAATAACGGGTGACTTCAGGGTCGGTGACCGTCAACGGTCCGCCACGGGCCAGTTGCCGTTGGAACAGCGGCACCACGGAACCGGTGGAGCCCAGGACATTGCCAAAGCGCACGGTGACGAAACGGCAGTTGGAAGACGATAGACTCAAACCCTGGCAGATCATCTCGGCGATGCGTTTGGAGGCGCCCATGACCGAGGTGGGATTGACCGCCTTGTCGGTGGAAATCTGCACCATTGCCCGGACATCCGACGATAGGCAGGCCCGGGCCACATTGGCCGTGCCCATGACGTTGGTCAGCACCCCTTCGTTGGGATTACCTTCCACCATGGGGACGTGCTTGAAGGCGGCGGCGTGAAAGACCAGTTCGGGTCGCTCCCGCGCGAACACCACGGCCAGGCGGCCGGCGTCCCGCACATCGCCCAGGATGGCGCGGCGGGACATTTCGGGCCAGTTTTCGGTGAATTCCAGATCGATCCGATACAAGGCATGTTCGCCGTTATCCAGCAGGCTGACATGGGCCGGGGCATGGGCGGCGATCTGGCGCGCCAGTTCCGCGCCGATCGTCCCCCCCGCGCCGGTAATCAGGATGCGCCGGCCGGAGATCAAGGCCCGCATGGCGGCCCGGTCCAGAACCTGTTGCGGCCGGCCCAGCAGATCTTCCAGCTGTACGGGCTGTATCTCCAACTCCGCCTCGCCTTTTTCGCCGCTTTGGAAATCGGTCAATCGAGGCATGCGCGAGAGGGTCAGGCCCAGGCTATCGGCCTGCTCCAGCAAGGCGCCAATGGTGGCGCCGTCCAGTTTCGGCCAGGTGATGATCAGACGCTGGGGTTTGCGGCCCTTGCGCTCCAGGCGTTTGACCACCGCCTCGATCTCATCCAGGCCGCCCAGTACGGTGACGCCGCGGATATCCCGCCCGATGCGGGTTCGTTTATGATCCACGATGCCGACCACGCGATAGCTGGCCAGGCGGTCCCGGGACATGCCGCGAACGAAGGTTTCCGCCTCGTCCCCCGCGCCGATCAACAGGACGGGCACCAAACCGTCATCGGCGCGTTCGAACACGGCGCGCAAATCGCCATCCTTGGAGAAGCGGTACAACAGCCGCGAGGCCATCAGGAAAGCCACCAGCAAGGGCCAGCTCAGGAACATCGCGCTGCGCGGAAAATCGGCCAGCCGGTCCAGCACGAACATGATCGGCAAATAAATCAGGATCGCCAGGGTCACCGCCTTGACGATGGCGATCAGGTCCGAGAGCGAGGCGTAATGCCAAATCCCCCGGTACAATCCCATGCGCCAGAAGACCAGGGCGCAAACAATTGTGAAGGTCGCCGTGCCATGCCAAAGAAAGAAGAAATCCTGCGGCTTGCCATAGGTCTGATAGCGGAACCACACCGCCAGCTCGAACGACAGCGCCGCCATGAAGACATCATGGGCGGCCACGGTTGCGATACGCCCATTGATGCCTCTGGTGATGCGCCGAAACCAGCCCACGATCAGTCTGCCCCGTCTGTAATCTTCATTCTGGTGAAACAATATAGCAAAAGCCCTACCGCCGCGCCGCCAAAGGCAAGGGCAAGCCATCGGTTGCCCCCCAGGGCGGCCCACAGCGCCGTTGCCACAAGGGCACCGTTGCAGGCCAGGATCAGCAGCGCGACCCGGCCGTGATCGCCGCAGCCGCGGGCGGCGTACTGATAGAAATGCGAGCGATGGGCCCGCCAGAAAGGCTCGCCCCGCAGGATCCGCCGCACAATGGTCCAGGTCGCATCGCACAGATAATACAGCGCCAATAACAGGGCCGGGATCCATAGTCCCGCCGAGGCCAGGGACAGCAACAGCCAACCCAGCAGAAAGCCCAGGCCGACGCTGCCTACATCGCCCAGGAATATCTTCGCCGGCCGCCAATTCCAAAAGCCAAAGCCCACCGCCGCGCCGGCCAGCACGGCGGCGGGCGGGGCCAGATGGACCGCGATGCCGCCGGCATATGTAATCAGGACAATGCCGATGCCGATGCTGCCACTTTCCACCGCCGTGATGCCGTCGATGCCATCCATGAAATTGAACAAATTAACGAACCACAGCCAAACAAATCCGGCTGCCAGGCGGTCCGCCACGCCGGGTAGCAGGCCCTGAAACACCGGGCCGTCCGGTAATGCGAGGCAGCCCAGGGCGACTGCCAGGGTTTGTAGCAGCAGCCTTTGCAGGGCCGGTAGGCCGCGCAGATCGTCCAGAAAGGAAAACCCGGCCAGGGCGGCGGCCAGCAGGGCAATGATGATCAGATTGTCCGAATCGCCCAATGCCATTCCGCCATGCCAGGACAGCAGCAACCAGGCCGCGACGATTACGGCCATCACGGCGATGCCGCCGCCACGGGGCACCGCCCGGTCGTGGCTGGAGCGTTCGTTGGGGTGATCCAGGATGGCGCGGGCCCGCAACAGACGCACCAGCGCCCCCGTTGCCAACACGGTCACGATACAGGCGGCGACGGTGATGGCGATGGTAAAGCTCCAAGACATGGCTGCTTATAACCCTCTTCCGGCCCGCTTCGCCATCCCGGACAGGGTTCCGATCCGTGCCGCCTGCCATTGGGCCCGATTGCGGTCCTTGTCAGATTGTGGTGATAATGCTACTCCCCGCCTCCCCTCGTAGGCGGCAGGGAAAATTTCATATGGTTCCGACGCGATGAATTGCCCAACGCCGCACAAAGAAACCGGATACTGAATTCCCCCATGACTTCGTCTTCCCTACCCATCGCGGTCATCGGCCTGGGCTATGTGGGGCTACCCCTTGCGGTTGCCCTGGCCCGGCATTTTCCCACCATCGGCTATGATATAGATCCCTCCCGGATCGCTGAACTGCAGGACGGACACGACCGGACCGGCCAAATCCCCGCGGCCGTCATGTCCGACAGCCCCTTGACGGTGACGGACCGGCGCGAGGCCATCGCGGGGGCGGAAGTCTATATCGTTACCGTACCGACGCCGGTGGACGCGCACAACCAGCCCGACCTGACCATCGTCAAGGAGGCCTGCGCCAACATCGGCAAATCGCTGGCGGTGGGTGACATCGTGGTCTTCGAGAGCACGGTCTATCCCGGTGTCACGGAAGATATTTGCGGCCCGGCGCTGGCCGCGGCATCGGGTCTGGTCTGTGGCCGGGATTTTTTCCTTGGCTATTCCCCGGAACGGATCAATCCCGGCGATCGGGAACACACCGTCGACAAGATCACCAAGGTGGTCGCCGCCCAGACGCCGGCGGTGCTGGACCGGCTGGCCGATCTGTATGGGCAGGTAACCACCGGCGGGGTTTATCGGGTGCAAAATATCAAGACGGCGGAAGCCGCCAAGGTAATTGAGAATGCCCAGCGCGACATCAACATAGCCTTCGTCAATGAGGTCGCGGCGATTTGCCAGAAACTATCCCTCTCCGCCCATGACGTGTTGGAGGCGGCGGGCACGAAATGGAACTTCCTGCCCTTTACGCCGGGCCTGGTCGGCGGCCATTGCATCGGCGTCGATCCCTTCTATCTGGCTTATCAGGCGCAGCAACTGGGCCATGATCCCCAGATCATCCTGGCGGGCCGGCGCCTGAACGATGCCATGGGCGAATTTATCGCCGGCTGTATCGACGAGCATATGGCGGGGCCGGGCCAGGTCTTGATGCTGGGCCTGACCTTCAAGGAAAATGTGCCTGATTTACGCAACACCAAGGTGGTGGATGTGATCGCCGGGCTGGTGAACCGGGGCCATACGGTTTTGGTGCATGACCCGGTGGCGGATGGCGATGAGGCGGAACGCCTGTACGGCATCCCCCTGCATCCCTCCCTGGACGGCCGCGGTGACTTCGATGCCGTGGTTGGCGCCGTGCGCCATGACGACTATCTCACACTGAATGCCGCCGATCTGGCCCGCCTGGTTCGCGAAGGCGGCCTGATCGCCGACATCAAGGGCCTGTGGCGCGAGAAGCACCGCCCGGCGGATAGGCGCTACTGGCAGTTATAGACGGCGCCCCTGGCATGTCCCTGGGCGCTTCGTGAAAGGCAATTTTGGATGAGCAGCATCGCGTTTGAAATTCCCGACGAAATCCATGCCCTGTGCGACGGCCTTGGCGCCTTTCTAAAGGCCGAAGTTATTTCCCGGCACGAGGCGCATCACGACCTGCTTTCCAACGGCCGCCATACCTATGATGAAAATGGCCGTTATGTCGAAGAGGTGATCGAGCTGATCCGCGAGGTCCGCATGGCCGCCGCCAAGGCGGGTTATTACAACATGTGCGTGCCCGAGGAACTGGGCGGCAGCGGCCTCGGCATGCTGGCCTATTACGTGGCCTGGGAGCATAGCTTCCGCCTTTGTGGCCCGCATAACTGGCTGGCCGTTTGTGCCATCAGCCATTGGGCCCTGGGACCCTCGCGCCTGCTGGAACGGGTGACACCGGAGGCGCGGGAGGACATGCTGGCCAGCATGGTAGAGGGGCGCACGTCCATGTGTTTCGGCCTCTCGGAACCCGGCGCGGGATCGGACGCCGCCGCCCTGACCACCCGGGCCACCCCCGACGGCAACGGCTGGCGCATTAACGGGCGCAAGATCTGGACCACCAATGCCCCCATCGCCGAATATTGCATCATCTTCGCCCAGACCGACCCGGAGCGGGCGGCGGCGCGCAAGGGGGGCATTTCCGCCTTTCTGGTGCCCACGGACGCGCCCGGCTTTACGGTGGAAAGCATCATCCGCATGCACGGCGCGGTGGGCGGCAACGAGGCGCAATTGGTGTTCGAGGATATTCGCGTGGAGCCGACCCAGTTGGTGGGCGAATTGCACGACGGTTTCAAGAACGCGGTGTTCGGCGTCTCCATGGGGCGGATCTATAATTCCGCCCGGGCCCTGGGGCTAGCGCGCTGGTCCCTGGATCTGGCCCTGGACTATTCCACCACCCGGCAGGCCTTTGGCAAACCGATCTCGGAATATCAGGGGGTGACCTTTCCCCTGGCGAGCTCGGCCATGGAATTGCACGGCGCCCATCTGATGGGCCTGAACGCGGCCATGCTGCTGGACCGGGGCGAGCGGGCGATCAAGGAGCTTTCCATGGCCAAGACCTATGCGGTGGAGGCCGGCGCCCGCGCCATCGACCGGGCCATCCAGGCCCACGGCGCCATGGGCTTCACCAACGAGGTCGGCCTGGCCGAGGCCTATAACATTGTCCGCCTGGTGAACGTGGCCGACGGCACCAACGAAATCCTGCGCCGCACCATCGTCCACCGCCTCCTCGGCGGCGACCGGGAATTGTAGCCAAATTTCGCGCTATTTCGGTGACAGTTTACTTTTATCTGTCTTTTTCCGGCCGCGTTTTCCGGGCCGGACGGGCCGGTCGAGGCGGAGTTCGATTTGGTCGATCCAACGCGCCGTGCCCAGGGGGCGGCCGATGCTCTCCACCGCGCGCAGCGCCGCCGTGCGCGCCTCATCCTCGGCACTTTCCAGCAGGCCGGCGAAGTCGGGAAATCTGTCGAGCACGGGCCGCACCGACACCAGTTCATCGTCTTCGCCCGACAAATGGGCCCTGACGCTGGACCAGGGCCAGGCCGCCGCCCGCGCCACCAATCCCGCCCGCACCGGATTGAGCGAGACATAGCGGACCGCGTTGGCCAGATGCGCCTCGTCCATGGCGACGGAGCCGAAACGCCCCTGCCAAAGGTGCCCCGTCCACTGGTTGCGCGCGTTGATGCGGCGGGTATAGCGGCGGTGTGCATCGGCCAGCGTGGCGCGCAAGCCATCGCCGTGGCGCGGCACCAGGATAAGATGCACACGGTTTGGCATCAGGCAGTAGGCCCAGACCCGTGTCTCTGCTTTCTTGCCCGCCTCCGCAAGCAATTCCAGATAGGCCCGGTAATCCTCCGGTCCGAAAAATACCGTCTCCCGCCGGTTACCGCGTTGGGTGACGTGGTGGGGAATATCGGGTACGACGATGCGCGCCAATCGAGCCATGAGGCCGTATGGTAAATTGTGTTAAAAAAGTAAACTGTCACCGTTATTCCACCCTTGCCGGTGCCGCACGGGATGCTCTCGAAGCCAGCGGCCATCCCCGGGCCGCGCAGATCATCGCCAACGTGCGGACGTGAAACCCCTGTCTCCATGCCAGCGCTTTCCTCTTGGGCCAAGGCTGCGGAGATTAACCGTGCCTATCCGGTTGTAACCCACACCCACTATATGTAGGGTGTGCCGTCATACGGCAGGCAAGGGTGTCAGAGTGGAAATTGATGTTTTGAAACGGGATGATTCGCCATTTCCAGCATCACTTCTTGAGTTACAGCGG
>JAKZRK010000031.1:0-10239 GCA_047518225.1 Alphaproteobacteria bacterium
GGCAGCGCAGGACGCCAGGGCGGTTTTCAAAGTGGAACGGCTCTCCCGCCGTGCCGCAGTGCGGGCAGGCAAAGCCGTCTCCCCAGCGGGCTTTCTCCAGGTAGGCGGCGCAGGCCGCATCATCGGGGAAAAGTCGCTGGCACTCGGGTAGCGAATGCGGGAATGGGAGATCGGCGCGGTCGAGAACATCCATGGCGCGCTCCCCTATATCCGGTTTGCGCCCATTCTAGCCCTAGTGGGTGTGGGTGTAAACCGGATAGGCAAGCATATACCCACGATCCCGGATAATATGCCAAGAACGCGAAGCAGAATGATGTCTCTCATTAACAAAGAAAGTGCGACAATAAGAAATGACAAATGCCCTATTGCGTCTATCAATGACATGATGTCCCCCATTTAGTGAGTAGATGCGGCCAAGCCCACTTTCAATTTCAACCGGATCACACAGTATAATATTGTTGGCGTAGACCTTGGCATTGCGGACCAAGCTCAGGCAGACCAGTGCGCGCACTGTGCTCTAATTCTTGCATTTCGTACAAGCTTGGAGCCATTGATTTAAAGGCGATTGGGTTGGCGCACAAAATTTTTCAATTAAATCAGGCGTCACGGCCTGGCGCACATTTTGATCAAACGGCTTCCAAGCCGTGCCGCAGCACCTTTTTGATTACCGTGGGCAGGGCAAGATCGGCCAGGTGGGTCGGGGGGTGCCATATTTCGCCTTTCACCGCCGGCCTGCCGCCGGTTGCGGTCTGTACCGTCAGCTCGAGGCGGAAATGGGTGAAGACATGGGTTACCGTGCCGGGCAGTATGCGCCAGGGGGCGGCCAGGGGGGCGAAGGCTTCGATCTCCTCCCGCCGCCACATCGTCTCGCGCCATGGGGTGGAGGGCACTTCCATCATGCCGCCCAGCAGTCCCCTTTCAGGCCGCCGCCGCAGCAGCAGGCGGCCGGCCTGGTCGAATAGACAAAAGGCCACGCCGTATCGGGTAGGCCGCTGTGCCTTAGGTAGGCGCCGGGGCAGGCCGGCCGCGATACCCTGCTGTCGGCCCAGACAAATTTGCTGCAGGGGGCAACGGCTGCATTGCGGTGCCCGGGCCAGGCAAATCGTGGCGCCCAGGTCCATCATGGCCTGGGCGTGATCGCCGGCCCGCAGGCTGGGCGTCAGGCCTGCGGCCAGGCGACGCAATTGCCCTTTCGCGCCGGGCAGGGTCTTTGTCACCGCATACAGGCGGGAGACGACCAGTTCGATATTGCCGTCCACGGGGCTTGCCCTGTGACCGAACGCAATGGCCAGAATGGCGGCGGCGGTATAGGGGCCGATGCCGGGCAGGGCCAGCAGCCCGGCCTCCGTCTCGGGGAAGGCGCCGCGATGATCGGCGGCCACGGCCCGGGCGCATTTGTGCAGGTTGCGGGCTCTGGCGTAATAGCCCAGGCCCTGCCAGGCGTGCAGCACCTGGTCCAATTCAGCCGCCGCCAGGGCCTTTATATCCGGCCAGCGCTGTAAGAAATGCTGGTAATAGGGAATAACGGTCTTGACCACGGTCTGTTGCAGCATAATCTCCGACAACCAGACGTGATAGGGTGCGGCCAACGCGCCCGGCGGCGCCCGCCAGGGCAGCTCCCGGTGTTGCCCGTCGTACCAGGACAGCAGCCTATCTTCGAGTTTGATGATCGACTTTCACCGAATTATTATTACATTTGATGCGGATGCAGGATGACGCGGCAGGCGATCTACCGCAAGATGGTGCCATGAACCAACGCCGCTATAAAAACCAGCCCGTGGCCGCCGGCAGCATTCTGCGCCGGGCCACGGCCGCCGCCCTGCGCAAGCAGGGCTTTGGCGAAGGCGAAGTGATCGCCCGCTGGCCGGAAATTGTCGGTCCAAACCTGGCGGCGCTGACGGCGCCGGAAAAACTGCAACAACGGCGCGGCGATCTAGCCGGCGCGGTGCTGCATATCCGGGTCGCCGGCGCGGCGGCGGTGGAACTACAGCATATGGCGCCGACGGTGATCGAACGGATCAACGGTTTTTACGGCTATCGGGCCGTCGACCGCCTAAAGCTGGTGCAGGGGCCTCTGCCGGTGCCGGAAATAACCCGCCCGGTAAAACAGAGGGCGCTGACAAAGTGCGAATCGGCCGCCTTGGCGGCGCGCACCGCCGCCGCCAAAAGTACTGGTTTGCGTCAGGCGCTGGAACGACTGGGCGGCAGCGTCCTGGGGCGGCGGGAAAGGCCGTCCGAAGACGATTGAATACGTTGGATAATGGCGCCTTGACCGCCACGTTTTTGCCCCAATGTCTTGTCAAACAGTAATTAAAAGAGCAACGGCGAGGCTTGTGAGATTGTCATGGCGGGCCTATAATCAACACAACATATTGTGGGTAGGAGATCGAATGTCCCAAATTAGAGTAATTTTATCAGGGCTGACTTTGCTTTTTGTGCTGCTGTTAAGTGGTGGATCATCAGGGGCCGCCGGCCTGCCCTATGCGGATGGCGAAATGACCCTGGGCGCCAAGGATGCACCGGTGACGGTGATCGAATATGCCTCCATGACCTGCCCCCATTGCGCCAACTTTCACATGGGTCCTTTCAAGGCGCTGAAGACCAAGTACATCGATACGGGCAAGGTACGCATGATTTTTCGGGAATTCCCGTTTGACCCGTTGGCATTGCAGGCCGCCATGCTGGCACGCTGCGCCGGTGAAAAGCACTTTTTCGGCATGTTGAATGTTTTGTTCAAAAATCAATTGAAATGGGCCAAGGCATCTAGTCCGCAACTTGCCCTGGCCAAGATCGCGCGCCTGGGCGGTTTTACCGAGGCGCGGTTCCAGGCTTGTATGACCAACCAGATCCTGGCCGATCTGATTTTACAAAACCGGCTGAACGGCAGCAAGAAATTCGACATTAATTCGACCCCCAGCTTCATTGTCAACGGGGTGAAGACATCGGGCAACATGACTATTAAAAAATTGGACGACTTGCTGGCGACCCATTTGAAATAGGGCTGGCCGGTTCACAACTGCTAGTACCGTTATCGGGAGCAAGACCTGGTGCATTTTACGAAATTACGGCTTAGCGGCTTTAAATCCTTCGTCGATCCCATGGAGCTGTTCATCGAACCGGGCCTGACCGGCGTGGTCGGCCCCAATGGTTGCGGCAAGTCCAATCTGGTCGAGGCCATGCGCTGGGTGATGGGTGAAAATTCGGCCAAACGCATGCGTGGCGGCGCCATGGACGATGTGATTTTTAACGGTTCGCAAAACCGCGGCAGCCGTAATCTGGCCGAGGTGTCCCTGACGATCGACAACCGCGATCGCACGGCGCCCGCCGCCCTGAACGATTCAGAGGAACTGGAAGTAACCCGCGCGATCGAGCGGAACAGCGGCTCCGCCTACAGCATCAACGGCAATGAAACGCGTGCCCGCGATGTGCAATTGCTGTTCGCCGACGCCGCGTCCGGGGCCCATTCTCCCTCCCTGGTCAGTCAGGGCCGCATTGGCGAAGTAGTCAACGCCAAGCCGGTGGACCGCCGGGTCTTGTTGGAAGAGGCCGCCGGCATCACCGGCCTGCATTCCCGCCGGCACGAGGCCGAATTGCGCCTGCGCGCGGCGGAAAATAATCTGGAGCGGCTGGACGATGTCATGCAGGCGCTGGAGGCGCAGCTGCAAAACATGAAGCGTCAGGCGCGCCAGGCCAAACGCTTCCGCAAGGTCGGCGAACAAATCCGCCATTTTGAAGCTATTCAGCTGCATCTGTTATTTCAGCGCGCGGAGCAGCAATTGCGGGCGGCCGGCGAGGAACTGGCCCAGGCCAATGCCCAGGTCGCCCGTCTGACGGAAGCGGCGGCCCGGGCCACCACGGCCCATACGGAAGCCGCCAACGGCCTGCCGGATCTGCGCCAGGCGGAGGCCGCGGCGGCGGCGGCGCTGCATCGCCTGGCAGTAGCCCGTGACGGCTTGGACCAGGAAGAACAGCGCATCGTCGAAACCTCGGCGCAACTACAGGACCGCCTGCAACAGATCGAAATCGATCAACGGCGCGAAGGCGGGTTGGGCCAGGAAGCGGTGACGACCATCACCCGCCTGGAGGCCGAGGCCGAACAACTACGCCACCAACAAAAGGACGAAGCAGCGGTGGGGGGCGAGGCGGAAGCACGGGTTGCGGCCACGGCTTCGGTCATGGCGGATAGCGAAAGCACGTTGGAGGCGTTGACCGATCAAGTCGCCCAGGGCGCGGCCGGGGCCGAAGCCTTGCGCCGGGGGCTAGCGGCGGCGGAACAACGCCTGCAACGGCTGTCCCAACGTCAGGCGGAAGCCAAGGCGGCCCATGGGCGCCTGACGGCGGAAAGCCAGGACGACGATCGTCTTTGCCAAGCTAACGACGAACTGGCCAGGGCCAGGCTGGCCGCCGAAGATGCCGCCGGGCGACTGGAACAATGCGAGGCGGGACACGGTGCCTGCGAGGAAACCGTCAGCCGAGCCAGGGAAACGAGCCAGCGGTCGGAGGCGCAGGATGCCCAATTGGCGGCCGAAGAAAATGCCTTGGCTGAATTATTGCGGCAAAAGGATGCCGACCTTTGGCCCGGCGTGATTGATGCCGTGGCTGTCGAGCCTGGCTTTGAAGCGGCTCTGGGGGCGGCCCTCGGCGACGATCTGGACGTGCCAACCGACGAAGCGGCGCCGGTGCACTGGCGAACCCTGGCCGTCAAGGACGACGCCGCCGCCCTGCCGGCGGGGGCGACGCCTTTGTCGAGTTACGTAAAGGCGCCGGCGGCATTGGCCCGGCGTTTATCCCAGGTCGGCGTTGTGGATGATGGCGACGCGGCCCGTTTGGTGGCGAATTTAGCCTATGGCCAGCGTCTGGTTTCCACCAGCGGGGGCTTGTGGCGTTGGGATGGGTTCACGGTGACGGCGGGGGCGGAAACCGCGGCCGCCGTGCGCCTGGCACAAGGTAACCGCCTGGCCGAATTGCGCCATTTGCGGGCGGATCTGGCCCCGGCCCTGGCAAAGACCGGCGACGCCCTGGTGGCGGCGCGCGATGATCTGGCCGAGGCGGCCCGCGGCCGGGCCACCGCGCGGGAGGCGGCCCGCCTCGGGCTTGAGGAATTGGAGCGGGGACGCAACGCCCAGGCCAAGGCGGAGCGGGATGCCGCGGCGCGGTCCGCCCGTTTGGCCACGGTGGTGGAAAGCCTGGTCCAGACCGAGACCGATCTGGCAGAGACCAATGCGGCGATGGAAGATTCCCAGGCGCAATTGGCCGCCCTGCCGCCTCTGGACGATCTGCGCCGGCAATTGGAAACATTGCGCGGCGAGGTTGCCGTGCAACGCACCGATCTGGTCGAGGCGCGGAGCCAGCACGACCGCGTGAAGCGGGAAGCGGCGATCCGGGCCGAACGGCTTGCCGCCATTGCCGGCGAACAGGAAGGCTGGCGGCGGCGGGCCAAAGGGGCGGAGGAACAATTAGCCGAATTGGCCGCCCGTGCCAATGCAGGGCGCGACGAGTTGGAACAATTGCAACGGAAGCCGGCGGAAATCGCGGCCCGGCGGCAGGCATTGTTGAACCAGATCGACCAGGCCGACGCCGGCCGTGACAAGGCCGGGGACAATTTGGCGCGAGCGGAGGAAAAGGCAAGCGAACAAGCCGCCGGCCAGCGCCGCGCCGAAAGCGCCCTGGCCACGGCGCGGGAAGAAAGGGTGCGCGGCGAAGCCGGGGCCGAACAAGGCGAAGAACGGCGTGCCGAAGTGGCCCGGCGGATCATGGCGGCGCTGGATTGCGCGGCGGAAGCTGTTCTCGACGCCGCTGGGCTGGAGCCCGACGCGGCACTTCCGCCGTTGGAGGAGGCCGAACGCAAGTTGGAGCGTTTGAAGCGGGAGCGGGAGAACATGGGCGCGGTGAATTTGCGCGCGGAACAAGAAGCGGAAGAGCTGGACGAACAGTTGACCGGCATGACAACGGAACGGGTTGATCTGGAAGGCGCCATCGCCCGCCTGCGCCAGGGTATCTACAGCCTGAATAAGGAAGGCCGGGACCGCCTGTTGGCCGCTTACAAGGCCATCGATGGCCATTTTCAGGATTTGTTCGTACGCCTGTTCGGCGGTGGCAAGGCCCACCTTAGCCTGACGGAATCGGACGATCCATTGGAGGCTGGTCTGGAAATCATGGCCTCGCCACCAGGCAAACGGCTGCAAAGTCTGTCCCTGCTGTCGGGCGGTGAACAGGCCTTGACTGCGTTGGCCCTGTTGTTTGCGGTGTTTCTGACCAATCCAGCGCCGGTCTGTGTGCTTGATGAGGTCGATGCGCCTCTGGATGACGCCAATGTGGAGCGCTTTACCAATCTGGTCGGTGAAATTGCACGGATTACCGGCACCCGTTTTCTGATTATCACCCATCATCCTTATACCATGGCCCGCATGGATCGGCTATTTGGCGTCACGATGTCGGAACGCGGGGTGTCGCAACTGGTCTCGGTTGATCTGGCCCGCGCGGAACGCATTCGGGCCACCGGCTGAATTTGCCGTATCGGTATATTATATAGGAAAATCAGATAGTTAGGGTTCAGGCATTGGCCCTTGACAGGCTGCGGGTCAATTCGTATCGTGCGCCCGCTTCCGGCCAGTCGCGGCTGGGTGCCCGTATTGTCTGGCCGGGCTCGGATTTATCCGGCTGGGTTTGCCAAGGAGCCGCCGGAAAGGCAACCGGTAACTGGCTGATCGGGTAATCACCACGACGCAGCTATCGAGCGATATGTCCGATCCGCAACACCCACCATCCGTGGAAGAGCCTTCCCTGGAAAAATTAGGTGGCCGGATTTCCAAGGCCCGCCATGCCGCGGGGCTTGATCAATCGGCGGCGGAGGCGGACGGAATGGTGGGTGCCGGCCTGGGTGCGGCGTGGCGGATTTCTATTGAAATCGTCGTCGCATTGGTGGTTTGTACCGGCATCGGCTGGGCCCTGGATTATTGGTTCGGGACCAAACCTTGGTTGATGCTGCTGTTCCTGTTTCTGGGCGGCGCGGCGGGAATAAATAATGCGGTACGAACCGCGTTACGGATGGATGCCCAGGCGGCTGAAGACTTGCAGCGAAAGTCGCAGGCCAAGTTAAAGGCTAAGTTACAGGCTAAGACAGGGGCCTCACCCGTTACGCGGGTAGGGGCTTCGCCCGGTACCGGGGCAGAAAAGGGAGACGGGCGTGACGGTTGAACGCCAGATTGATCATAGTAGCCCGATGCACCAATTCGTCATCGGCCGGGTGAACGATTGGCAGTTGGGCGGCCTCGATATCTCGTTTTCGAAGTCGGCCGCCTTTATGATTGTTGTCGTAATCATTATCACGTTGTTCTTGGTCCTGACCACCTCGCGCCGCGCCATGGTGCCGGGCCGTTGGCAGTCCGTGGCCGAGCTCTGGTACGAATTCATCGCCGATATGATTAAGGAAAACATCGGCAGCGAGGGGCGAAAATATTTCCCCTTCGTATTCTCCCTGTTCAGCTTTATCGTCATTTGCAACCTGTTGGGCATGTTGCCCTACAGCTATACCGTGACCTCCCACATCGCCGTGACCGTCACCTTGGCGCTGGCGGTTTTCGTGCTGACCACCTTTATCGGCATTACCCGGCACGGTATCCATTTTCTGTCGTTCTTCGTTCCCAAGGGCGTGCCCCTGGTGATGCTGTTCCTGGTCGTTCCAATAGAAGTTTTGTCCTATTTTATGCGGCCGATCAGCCATTCGGTTCGCCTGTTCGCCAACATGACCGCGGGCCACACCATGTTGAAGGTGTTTGGCGGATTTGTTGTGCAGATGGGCGTGTTCGGCGTTCTGCCCTTTGCCCTGATCGTCGCCCTGATCGGCCTGGAAGTCGCCATCGCCGTGTTGCAGGCCTATGTTTTCACGATTCTAACCTGCCTTTATCTCAATGACGCCATTCATCTGGAGCATTGATCGAGGTTCGGGTTCGATATATTACCCATTCCTATCCACATCCTAGAAAACGAAGGAAAATAAATCATGGAACCAGCTGCTGCGAAGCTGATTGGCGCCGGTCTTGCCGCCATCGCCATGGGCGGTGCCGGGATCGGCATTGGCCTGATATTCGGCAACTACGTTGCCGGCGCCATGCGCAATCCAGGTGCGGCCCAGGCCGTGTTTGGCCGGGTCATTCTTGGCTTTGCCCTGACCGAGGCCATCGCTCTGTTCGCGCTGGTCGTCGCCCTGATCATCCTGTTCGTCTTCTAGGTTTTCGCTGGGCAATGCCCGGCGGCCATATTCGCCCTGTCGCGGTGCGTCCGGGGCGGTAGGAAGCAAGAACGGAGCGAAACCATGCCACAGTTTTGGATGGAGGATTTCGCGCCACAAATTTTGTGGCTGGTGATTTCCTTTATCGCGCTTTATCTGTTGATGGCCCGGGTGGCTTTGCCGCGCGTGGCCAATGTGCTGGAAACCAGGCACGGCAGGATTGCCGATGACCTGGATCAGGCCGCCCAACTCAAGGCGCAAGCGGAAACCGTGATCGGCGAATACGAGGCGGCGTTGGCCGAGGCCCGTTCACAGGCCCAGGCCACCATTGCCCAGGCGGGGATGGAAGCCGCCGCCGCTGCTGAGAAGCGTAACACCCGGGTGGCCGAGGTATTGGCGGCGGAAGCCGCCGCCGCCGCTGCCCGGATCGCCGATGCCAAAACGGAGGCCTTGGCGGAACTGCGCGGCGTGGCCGCCGAACTGGCCCAGGCCGCGGCTGAACGTCTGATCGATGCCCGGGTGCCAAAGGCGGATGTGGACGGGGCGGTCGATGACGCCATGCGGAACAACGCGAACGGGGACCGCTGATGGACGCGACATTTTGGGTCGGCGCGGCCTTTTTTGTTTTTGCCGGCGTGCTGTTTTATTTCAAGGTGCCTGGCATGTTGACCAAGGCGCTGGATGATCGGGCAGGAAAGATCAGCGATGATCTGGAACAAGCCAGGCAGTTGCGCGAGGAAGCCCAGGTATTATTGGCCACTTATGAACGCAAGCAGCGCGATGCCTTGTCCGTGGCCGAGGAAATCATCGCCCGTGCCCGCGACGAAGCCCTGCGTGAAGCCGATATCGCCGCCAAAAAGCTCGACGGGGCCATCGCCCGGCGGCAACAGGCGGCCCTGGAAAAAATTGCCCTGGCCGAAACTCAGGCCGAGAAAGAAGTTCGCGACGCGGCCATAGACATCGCCATCGCCGCCGCCACGGCGATCCTGGCCCAACAGGTCAAGGGCGACCGCGCCGACGCCCTGATCGACGCCGCCACGGCGGACCTGGGCCGGCACCTGAACTGATCGGCAAACGCGAAGCCGACGAAAGAAACTCTGCCTTCGGGCGGGATTTTTTGTGCGCATCCAATTATCACTGATCCTGCGGCATCCATTGTAATTCGCACATTTATGTGCGATAACTTCGTGCATGGACGGGAATGAATTTCTCAAGCGCCTGCGCCGCTACGGCAGGGCCAGGGATATGGTCCCGGAATATGTCGCCCGTCAGGGCAAGGGCAGCTGTGGCACGGTGCATCTTGGCGATCACCGTACCACGGTGAAGGATCGACGCAAAGAAATCGGCAAAGGCCTATTGGCTTCCATGCTGGCGGACCTCGGTATCGATCCGAACGACTTTTGAGAGAAGGAAACCGCCATGGTATCGTATAGCAAAATCGGTCCTATTTCCAATTTCGCCTACCCGGTCGATTTGGCGGCGGATGAGGACGGCCGCGTCGTGGCCCGCATGGTGGATGTGGTTGGCGCGGTCACGGACGGCGCGGACCGGGCAGAAGCATTGAAAGAGGCCCAGGATGCCCTAGAAGAGGCCCTGTGTGCCGTCATGTCGGCCCGCGAGGACATCCCCCCCCCTAGCCCCGCCAGGGGCCGTCCCACGGTGGCGCCCGGCACCCTGATCTCGGCGAAAATCGCGCTGTACGAGGCTATGGCGGAGGCCGGTATCAGCAATGTGGAATTGGGCCGGCGCATGGGCCTGGCTGAAAACGAAATCCGCCGTTGCCTCGATCCACGCCATAAGACTAAGGTAGATCGCCTTGATGATGCGCTCGCCGCACTGGGACGACGCCTGATCGTTTCGGTAGATGCCGCCTGATAGGATTGGTCCGGATACAAGCCAGATCTTCGCTCGGCATTCGTCTTTTCAGAACGTCGGAATTCAAGAAGAAAGACCTGACCCGAGTCTCGTATTTGGTGATGCCGTCGCGCAGATACACGCAGTCCGTATAC
>JAKZRK010000032.1:0-18936 GCA_047518225.1 Alphaproteobacteria bacterium
GCGGTAATCTCATCCATGGTGAGCCGGGTTTCCCTGTTGCCGTATGGTCTTGGCCAGACACCAGAATCATACGGAATCTCAACAGTTTAATCCACGCTCACCACCTCTTTCACGCCGTGCCGTGAATAATCCGGGCTAGGCGCCCACTTATAGGGCCATTTGCCGGGCGGCCAGATCCTTCATGATCTCTGCCGAGCCGCCGCCGATGGCCATGACCTTGGTCTCGCGATAGATACGTTCCACCTTGCCGCCACGCATATAGCCGGCCCCGCCCAGAATTTGCACGGCCTCGTTGGCGCAGAATTCCATGGCTGCCGTGGCGTGCACCTTCAACATACAGACATCGGCCACCACCCGCTCGCCCTGCATGTCGCGCCAGGTCAGATCTTCCAGATAGGCGACACCCGAATTGATCCGCATGGCCATGTCCACCAGCTTGTGGCGGATCACCTGGTTTTCGATCAGCGGTTTGCCGAATGTATGGCGCTCCCGGGCATATGCGGTGGCTTCATCCAGGCAGGTTTGCGCAAAGCCCAGGGCACCCGCCGACATCCCCAGGCGTTCATAGTTGAAGTTATGCATGATCGCCTTGAAGCCCTGGTTTTCCTCGCCGATCAGGTTGGCCGCGGGCACCCGCACGTCATCGAAATACAAGGCGGCGGTGTCGGAGGCCCACCAGCCCATCTTTTTCAACTTGGTCCGCTCAAATCCGGGCCGCTCGCGCTCTATCATCAAAAGCGAGATACCGCCCAGGCCGTCGCCGCCCGTGCGCACGGCCACGGTGTAAAAATCGGCCCGATAGCCCGACGTGATGAACATCTTCTGGCCGTTGACGATATAGTCATCGCCGTCGCGCCTGGCCGTGGTTTTCAGCCGCGCCACGTCCGAGCCGCCCGATGGTTCGGTGACCGCCAGGGCGGCGATCTTTTCCCCCGCCAAGACCTGCGGCAGCACCCGCGCCTTCAATTCCTCTGTGCCGAACTGAGCCAAATGGGGCGTGCCGATGGTATGGCTCATCAACGAAGCGCTGACGCCGCCGCTGCCCGCCCGCGTCAGTTCCTGGGATGCGATGATGTTGTAGAACCTATCGCAGGCGATACCGCCGTATTCTTCCGGATAGCCCAATTGCAGCAGCCCGACCTCGGCCGCCTTTTTATACAGCTCGCGGGGAAATTCCTCCGCCTCGTCCCAACGGGCGGCATTGGGTTCGATCTCTTTCTCGACGAAGCGGCGCATGGTATCGCGAAAGGCTTCATGCTCTTCGGTGTAGTAGGGACTGCGCCGTTGATTGGGAATGCTGTTCATCGACGATCTCCCACACTGCTATCTCGCCGTGTCACTATTCCGCCGCTTCCGCGTCCGCCGCCGCGACCACGGCCAGCATCTGCCTTGGGTCGACCTGATCGCCCTCCGCCACGCCGATCTCTTCGACCACGCCGTCCGCCGGGGCCTTGATCTCGTGTTCCATCTTCATGGCTTCCAGGATCACCAGGATCTGGCCTTTTGCCACCGCCTCGCCCAGCCCGGCCCGGACCGCGACAATACGCCCGGCCATGGGGGCGATCAGACGGCCATCGCCTTCCCTGTCCTTGGCGGCCGCCAGTTCCGGCGTGAATTCAAGGAAACGGTGGCTCACCCCAGCCAAATCCAGATGCAGATCATTGCCCGCGAACGCGAAGCTGGCCCATTGCAGCACCCCGGCGCAGCGAAAGCGCGCGCGCCCATCTTCAACGCCGAGCAATTCCAATTCCACCGTCTCATCCGCGCCCAAAGTCACCTGATAACCGGTGTCTCCGGGCGCCACCCGGCAAAGGCATTGTTCCTCGCCGAAACGTAAATCTATGCCGGCCACAATGGGCGAGGCGGAACGCCAGCCGACCTGATCATGGGCGCTGCGGCGGTACAACAGAACAGCCGCCAGGGCCCGGGCGGCGGCATCCGGTCGCGGCCGTTGCAGATCGGGGAAATGTTCGGCAATGAAGGCGGTCGTGGCCGTGCCCTCGGCGAACGCCGGATGGCGGAGCACATCCAGCAGGAAGCCGCGATTGTTCGGCAAGCCCAACAGGACGGTATCTTCCAGACCACGCAACAGACGGCGCCGGGCTTCCTCGCGATTGCGGCCATGGGCGATAACCTTGGCCACCATGGGATCATAAAAGGGCGAGATCTCCTGGCCTTCGACAATGCCGGTATCCACGCGCACCTGGGGCGAGGGCCGCCAGGCCGCCACCGTGCCGGTCTGGGGCAGAAAATCCATGTAAGGATCCTCGGCATAAAGGCGCACTTCGATGGCGTGGCCATCGAATTTGATATCTTCCTGGGCCAGGGGTAGCGCCTCGCCCGCCGCCACATCCAGTTGCCAGGCGACAAGATCCAGGCCGGTGATCATTTCGGTCACGAGATGTTCCACCTGCAGGCGGGTATTCATCTCCAAGAAATAGAAACTACCATCCCCGGCCAGCAGAAACTCCACGGTACCCGCGCCCACGTAATCGATGGCCTGGGCCGCGGCCACCGCCGCCCCGCCCATGGCCGCGCGAAGCCTGGCATTGACCGCTGGCGATGGGGCCTCTTCCACCACTTTTTGATGGCGCCGCTGGATCGAACAGTCCCGCTCGCCCAAATGCACGCAGTTGCCGTGACTGTCGGCAAAGACCTGAATTTCCACATGGCGCGGTTCGATTACCGCTTTTTCCAGGATCAGCTCGCCGGAGCCGAAGGCATTCTCGGCCTCGGACCGGGCCCCGGAGATGGCTGCCGGCAGATCGGCGGCGTCCGAAACCAGGCGCATGCCGCGCCCGCCGCCGCCCGCCGCCGCCTTGACCATCAGGGGAAAGCCGATTTTCCCGCCTTCCGCCGCCAATACCCCTTCATCCTGATCGGCGCCGGCGTATCCCGGCACACAAGGAACCTCCGCCTCCGCCATGCGCAGCTTGGCCCGGCGCTTGTTGCCCATCAGATCGATGGCCCCGGCGCTTGGGCCGATGAAGGTCAGCCCGGCATCGGCGCAGCCCCGGGCGAAATCCGCGTTCTCGGCCAGAAAGCCATAGCCGGGATGCACGGCGTCCGCGCCTGTCCGGGCCGCCGCCGCCAATATGGCGCCTGCGTTCAGATAGGACTCCGCCACCGGGGCCGGGCCAATGCAGACGGCCTGGTCAGCCATCCGTACATGCGGCGCATCTGCGTCGGCTTCCGAGTAAACCGCCACCGTGCCATAGCCCATTTGATGGGCCGTCCGCATGATGCGGCAGGCGATTTCGCTGCGATTGGCGATCAGGACCTTGGAGAAGGCCATGGTTATTCTATCCCTTCGATCTAGTCCGTGGCCCAGGCGGGCTTGCGTTTGTTCAAGAATGCGTCGATGCCTTCTTTCGCGGCGTCCGCGCGCATGGCGCCGGCGAATTGCCGCGCCGCCGCCTCGATGACCTCCGCGCGCGGCTGGGTCAGGCCAAGGCGCATGATGTGCTTGTTGCCGGCGACGCCTTCCGCCGCGCAGCCCCGCACCTGTTCCAGCACCTCCGCGATCTTGGCCTCCATGGCCGCCACGTCCCCTACCAGATGATGCACCAGGCCAAGCTCGACCGCCTCGGCGGCCTGAAACCGCGCCCCGGTGGCGGCCAGCATGCGCGCCTTGGTCAAGCCGATGCGTTCCACCACCAGGGGCAGAACCTGGCTGGCGATCAGGCCCAGGCGCGCCTCGGGCAGGCCGAACAGGGCGCCGTCCACGGCGATGGCCACATCGGAGGCGCAGGTGAAGCCCATGCCCCCGCCCAACGACGCACCTTCAATGCCGGCGATCACCGCCTGGGGCGCCTGGTTGATACGGTCCAGCATCTGGCCGTAATTGCGGTTGGAGGCAACCACGGGATCTTCCACCCCCTTGTCCTGGCCGGGGGCGAAGCCCTTGATATCGCCACCGGCACTGAAATTACCGCCCGCGCCCCTCAACACGATGGCGCGCAGGCCGCGGTCGTCGCGCACCGCGTCCATGACCCGGGTAATCTCCCCCACCATGTCCGCATTCAGGGCATTCTTGCGCTCCGGGCGGTTGAAGGTCAGATGCAATACCCAATCTTCGCGCCGCAAGGCGATGGCGGTGGTTCCGGGCAGGGCGCTCATTTGTTCCGCCGCGCCGGCAGGATGCCCATGTATTTCGACAGGATTTGCAACATCACTTCGTCGGCGCCGCCGCCGATGGACAGCAAACGGCCGTCGCGAAACAGCCGCGCGATCTTGTTTTCCCACATGTAGCCCATGCCGCCCCAATATTGCAGGCAGCTATCGGAAACCTCGCGGACCAGGCGGCCCCCTTTCAGCTTGGCCATGGAGGCGAGATAGGTGACATCCTCCCCAGCCACCAGATTTTCCGCCGCCCGATAGATCAGGGAACGCAACAGTTCGATCTCGGTCTGTAGTTCGGCCAAACGGAAATGCACCACCTGATTATCCAGCACCGAGCCGCCGAAGATCTTCCGCTCGCGGGTATATTCGATGGTGTCTTCGATCGCCTTTTCCATGGGCCGCAACAGGGTGACCGCACCCCACAGGCGCTCCTCCTGAAACTGGATCATTTGATAGGTGAAGCCTTCGCCTTCCTTGCCGATGCGGTTGCGTTGGGGCACGCGGACATCGTCAAAATAGATCAGGGCCGTGTCCGAGGCGCGCATGCCCATCTTGTTCAAGGTCCGCTCCACCGTGACGCCGGGGCTATCCATGGGCACGCAAATCAGGGTTTTATTGCGGTGCACGGGGCCGTCGGAAGTATTGCACAGCAGGCAGACCCAATCGGCCTGGGCCCCGTTGGTGATGAACATTTTGGAGCCATTGATGATGTAGTCGTCGCCATCCTTGCGGGCGGCGGTCTTCAACGAGGCGACGTCGGAACCGGCCCCTGGCTCCGTCACGCCAATGCAGGCGACCATGTCGCCGGTGATGGCGGGGGCGAGGAATTGCCGGCGCAGCTCATCGGATCCGAACTGGGCCAGGGCCGGGGTCGCCATGGCGGTTTGCACGCCGACGGCCATGGGGACGGAGCCGTGATCGGCGCTGGCGACCTCCTCCGCGAAGGCGATGACATAGGAATAATCCAGACCCATGCCGCCAAATTCCTCGGCCTTGTCAACGCCCAGGAAACCTTGTTGGCCCATCTTCTTGAACAATTCGTGGGCCGGGAAGCGTCCCGCCTCCTCCCACTCGTCCACATGGGGGTTGATCTCCGCCGCCACGAAGCGGCGCACGGAATTGCGTAATTCCTCGTGCTGATCGGTAAATAACATGGCCAATACTCCGCCTTTGTTAGAGCACATTCGAACTATACCGGGTCATTTGATGGCGTCCATAAGCCATTCGGGTAGACGCGTCGCGCAGCGCGATGTGGTACATCGGGCAAGCGGCGCAACGCATCCGAATGGCTTAGGGTCGCCACCGAAGGCCGGCGTGGAGGCCTCCGTGGCGGCGTTGCGGTCCTTGGACGATGTACCACATCGACCTGCGGCCCGCGCCTACCCACGGAGGCCTCCATGCCGGTCAAATGACCCGCTATAGTTCGAATGCGCTCTAAGCTTTAACCGCGCGCGACGCCAAAGGTATTGCCCCGCAAGGGCCGCCGCTCCGCCTCGGCGCAGATGGATAGGGAATAGCCCAGCACCTTGCGGCTGTCGCGGGGATCGATAATGCCGTCGTCCCACAGCCGCGCCGTAGCATACAGCGCGGTGGATTCCGCATCGATCTGGCTGACGATGGCATTGTACATCTTATCCATGGCCGCCTCGTCCGGTTCCTTGCCATCGCGGCGCACCTTGGCCTCGGTGACGATGCGCATGACGCCCGCGGCCTGCTCGCCGCCCATCACCGAGATACGGTAGTTGGGCCAGGCGAAGATGAAGCGCGGATCGAAAGAACGCCCGCACATGCCGTAATTGCCGGCCCCGAAAGAGCCGCCAACCATCAGGGTGATCTGCGGCACGGTGGCGTTGGCCACGGCCTGGATCATTTTCGAGCCGTGCTTGACGATACCGCCCATCTCGGCGTCCTTGCCCACCATATAGCCGGTGGTATTTTGCAGGTAGATGATCGGCGTCGCCGATTGACAACATAGCTGGATGAACTGCGCCGCCTTGACCGAGCCCTGGGCGTCGATGGGTCCATTGTTACCGATAATGCCGCAGGGATGACCTTCAATGCTGGCATGGCCGCAGACCGTGGCAATGCCATAGGACGGCTTGAAATCCAGAAAATCGGAGCCGTCCACCAGCCGGGCGATCAATTCGCGCACATCATAGGGCTTGGAATAGTCCACGGGCACCAGGCCCAGCAATTCCTCCGCCTCGTACAGGGGCGGCCGATAGCCGGGTACCGCGTGCAAGGGCAAGGCGTCGTTCCAACGCAACTTGGCCATGACGTCACGGGCGACGGCGATGGCCTGGGCATCGTCATCGGCGATGTATTCCGCCGTCCCGGCGATGGAGGCATGCATATCGGCGCCGCCCAGTTCCTCGTCCGTGGCGATCTCGCCCGTCGCGGATTGCAACAGCGGCGGCCCGGCCAGAAAAATCTTGGCCCGGTTGCGCACAACCACCACATAATCCGACAGGCCGGGCACATAGGCCCCGCCGGCGGTGGAAGAGCCGTGCACCACGGTCACCTGGGGAATGCCGGCGGCAGACAGGCGGCTTTGATTGGCGAATGTACGCCCGCCCTCGACGAACAATTCCGATTGAAACAGCAGATTGGCGCCCCCGGATTCCACCAGGGCGATGGTCGGCAGCTTGTTTTCGAGGGCGATTTGCTGGCTGCGCAGCTTTTTCTTCAGGCCCATGGGGGTCGAGGTGCCCCCCTTGATGCCGGAGTCGCTGGCCGAGATCATGCAGCGCACGCCCGAAACAACACCGACGCCGCTAATACCGCCGCCGCCCAGGGGGTTTTCGTTGCCGTCATCGTCATGCATGCCCAACCCGGCCAGGGTGGAAAGTTCGACAAACGGCGCCCCCCGGTCCAATAACAGATCGACCCGGTCGCGCGGCAGCATTTGTCCCCGCGCCTCGAACCTGGGCCGGGCCCGCTCGGAATAGGCCCGCACCCGAGCTTCCAGCAGTCGCACGCGGTCCAGCAATTCCAGCATGGTGGCGCGGTTGTTGGCGAAGCTTTCCGATTGCGGATCGACGGAAGAGGTTATGGCGGGCATCAATCGTCGTCCGATTCATTGGTCTCGCTGAGAACCTTGGGCAGAATTTCCCGGTGGAAGCCGGCGAAATGTTGATTTCCCGGTCCCTCGGGCAGGGCATAATTGTGCGGCATGTTGGGGGCGGCGCCATCGACCCGGATGCAGGTGCCGGTAATGTAGGCCGCCGCCGGGCTCAACAAAAAGACAATCGCCGCCGCGACCTCCGCTTCCCGGCCCAGGCGCGCGACGGGCACGTGTTTGGCCAGGGATCGGATCATCTTGCGGGTTTCGCCGTCGTAGGTGTCAAAGCCCGAGGACGCGATCCAGCCGGGCGCCACGCCGTTGACCCGGATGCCAAAGCGGCCCCATTCCACCGCCGCCGTCATGGTGAAATTTTCCATGCCCGCCCGCGCCGCGCCCGAATGGCCCATGGTCGGCATGGACATCCAATGATCGGCCGTGATGTTGACAATCGCGCCGATGCCCTGGGCCCTCATGCACTGGTTGAAGACTTCCCGGGCCATCAGGAAGCCACCCGTCAGATTGGTGCGGACCACGGTCTCCCAGCCCTTCTGGCTGATATCCTCCAACCTGGCGGGGAACTGGCCACCGGCATTGTTGACCAGGCCATGGACTGGCCCATCGCGGCCGACAATCATATCAACGGCGGCGATGACGTCTTCCTCGATACGAATATCGAGAATTTGGGTGTCGGCCTTGCCGCCATCCTCGATTATCTCGGCCTGAACCCGGTCCAATTTTTCATGGTTGCGGCCGATCAGCACCACCTTGGCGCCAAGGGCCGCCAGTTCGTGGGCCGTACAACGGCCGATACCGCTGCCAGACCCTGTTACGATAATGGTTTCGCCGGCAAACAATCCGGGCCGAAACACGGTTCCGTAGGGCATGGCGTCTCTCTATCTGACGGCGGCGGAGGGGCGCATGGGCAAGGCCAATTCGCACGCCGGAATTGAACTCGATGATGCCGGAAGGCTACTTTGCGTTAACGTCAACGTCAAGAAATGGCGGGCGTGGGCGCTGTCTTAATTAGGACGCTGATGTGTCAAGAAAGGGCGCGTTAGTCCACCAAATCGTCGATGGTAACGCCCAGGGCGCCCGCAAGTTTGCGCAGTAGTTTGGTTGACGGGTTGGAAGCACCGGTTTCGATCTGACTGATATAGACGGGTTTCGTACCAACCTGATCGGCAAGCGCCTTTTGGGTGAGGCTGCGGTATTCGCGATAGACCTTGATCTGGTTATCACCGTTGATAATTCGTTTCGCAACATCAAGGGGCAGCGCCTCGTCATTCACGGCCGATTCGGCGGCGGCGCGTTCGATTGCGTCTTCGTCTGCAAAAATGGACAGGTCGAACGAACCAGATTTGAAGTCGTCAGAGACCACTTTGAGACGGCTTAAAACTTTCTCGATACTCTCTGAAAATTCGCTAGTTAGGTAAGGTTCGGCACGGACGACGGTCGTACCATCAGCGCCTGTTCGGCTTGCGCTATCGAACAATTTGGCAAGGAATTCGAAATCCACGACGGCCTTCAGACGGCCATCGGATCCGATCATCACGCCGACATCAGGGCCGGTAGGATTGTTTTTCGCTGCCATGGTTTCAGTCCTTGTCCAGTTGTTGCAGCCGCCGGGGGTCATAGGCTTGGCCCCTGGTTACGACGTCCAGGATGGTGATGTCTTCGCCGTCCCGGTTGAAGAGAAGGCGCCGGTCTCCAACGCGGTAGCGGTATACATTCTTGGTTCCCTTGACCTGTTCCGCTTCCGGATGGTCCGGGGTTTCGCTCAATTCATCAATTGCCCGCATCATGCGCTCACGGTCGGTTTTATCCATGCGGCGGATTGTTTTAGCAGCGGCCTTCTTAATGAGCGTTGTCATGGAGTATATATAGCATATAACGAAAATTTATCAAGGAGTAATTTCGTTATAGACGAAACTCAATTGTGGAAGCTCTAGTTCCGTCGAGAGGGGCGGATCGTCCGTTCTTCATGTTTCAGCGGCGGACGGGACGGCAATTGCACCATTGCATTCGCCATTCCGCAAGGCTATGTGATGCGGCGGTGACAATCCGCCAAAAGATAAATTTCAGGAGATTCAGGATCATGAGGTTGGAACAATTGACCGACGGCTTGCGCGACAGAGTGGGCGAAGATTGCGGCCTGGGCGCCAGCGTGAAGTGGGATTTTGGCGATGGCACCTTTTTGCTGTTGGACGCCTCCCAGGTGCCCAACGTGATTTCCAATGATGACGGCGATGCCGACTGCACCTTGAAGATCAGCATCGACGATTTCACGGCCATGATCGGGGGCGAATTGGACGGCACCGCCGCCTTCATGTCCGGCAAGTTGAAGATCGAAGGCGACATGGGCATCGCCATGAAGCTGCAAGGCGTGCTGTCAGGTGGATAATCAGAGCCAGCGGCGCACCCGCGCCATGTAGGCGAGGTATTTGTCGCCGAATTTTCCGGCCAGATAGCGTTCCTCTCGCAGGATCACGCCGTAATGCATGACGGCCACCACGGCCGGCAGCATAAGCAACAGCCACAGGCTGTTGGCGGCGGCGGCCAAGCCCAGGAAAATCAGTGTCAACGCCAGATAGATCGGGTTGCGGCTGAAACGATAGGGGCCGTTTGCCACCAATGCCGTGCTTGGCAAGGGTGTCGGGATATTGGTGCCGGCGGCCCGAAACCGGCTCATGGCCAGGGCCGCCAGGGCAATGCCGGCGGCGATCATGGCCAGGCCGACGGGATATTGCACCTGGTTGGGCAGCCAGGGCGCGGGCTTGAAATAGTCCAGCGTCAGGCCCAGGGCCAGGGCACCCAGGTACAATCTTGGCGGGCGGATGATGACGCCGGGATTGTCATGTTGCGCCGGTTCCATGGTGTTGCCTCCCAATTTCAACTCGTTGCGGCGGCGGACCAGTGATTATCGGCCCACCGCCCTGCCAGGCCTTAGCCGCGATGCCGCCGTGACAGCAAATCGTCCAAGGATTTCCGTTGCTTGTCGTTCAAGGTGTCATAGAAACCATCGAAAGCCGGGCGCACCCGCCGCACCACATCCAGACCGGCGGTCAGGAAACTTTCGACCATGGCCAGTTTGGCGCTGGCGCCTTGTGGCGCCTTGCCGTCCTTAAGGGTTGCGCAGGCCGCGCCGACCCGATCATCGCTGGCGCGCAACGCCTGGGCCAGTTTGTCCCAGGCCTGTTGCTGGGGCGGGGTAAAGGTCATGAAATTATCGACGAACGATATGGCTTGCTCAACCTTTTCACCCCGCACCATGCCGCATAAGTGAGCCACGCCCCGGCCGCCGTGGCGGCCGCCGTGGCGCCAACCATGATGGCCGCCGCCGAACATGGACGATGCCGCGCCCATCTGTTTCCCTTCGGACCCGGCGGCGCCGCTTATGGAAAGCGTGGTGGCGGCAACGGCGGCGGCGGCCACCAGGCCGATGGCGCCGGAAATCAATATACCCTTGGTCTTCATCTTTGCGCTCCTCATTGAATTAGTCTGCTGAAAGGTACGAAAAACCAACACAAGGACATCTAAGGCGCCTATGTAACGGGCGCATTGCCGTCCCGGCCCCATTTGGTAAGGCAGTGTTGCCCATTCGGGCGCTGCAACAATTTGTTACAAGAAAGTCGCGGCGATGATGTGTGATCCGCCCCCCCGTGGCCTAATATGGGGGAATGGAGACGGCGCCTCATATACTGGTGGTCGATGATGACCGGGAAATCCGCGATCTGCTGGCCCGCTTTTTGCGCAAACATGGCTTTCGCGTGGACAGCGCCGCCGACGGCCGGGAGATGTGGCGCTTGTTGGAGGCGGGGCGGTTCGACCTGATCGTGCTGGATCTGATGCTGCCGGGGGAGGATGGGTTGTCCCTGTGCCGCCGCCTGCGCGCCCGGACGGCCACCTCATCGCCGACCCCCATCATCATGCTGACCGCCATTGGCGAGGAAATGGATCGCATCATCGGCCTGGAAATGGGCGCCGACGACTATCTGGCGAAACCCTTTAATCCACGGGAACTGCTCGCCCGCATTCGCGCCGTGCTGCGCCGCAGCGGCACCGCGCCCGTGCCGTCGGAAGCGGCCGGCGGGGACGATCTGAACTTTTCCGGCTGGCGCCTGGGGCTGACACGGCGGGAATTGTGGAGCCCCAAGGGCAGCCTGGTCGATCTGACCGGCGGCGAGTTCGAACTGCTCTGCGCCCTGGCCAGCCATCCACAACGATTGTTAAGCCGGGAACAATTGCTGGATCTGACCCGCGGGCGGGCCGCCGTGCCGTTCGACCGGGCCATCGACGTGCAGATCAGCCGTCTGCGCGGCAAGATAGAGGTAGATCCAAAGAACCCGGCCATTATCAAGACAGTGCGCGGGGCGGGCTATATCTTCGCGGCAACGGTGGTGCGTTCGTGATGCGCGCTCTGGCCCGATTCTGGCCGGCTTCCATGGCCGGCCGGATCGCTCTAATTTTGGTCACCGGATTGTTGATTCTCCTGCTGACCAGCGCGGCCCTGCACTTGTACGAGCGTGGCGGGCGGACCCTGGGTTTGTTCGCCCGAAACATGGCGGTACGGGTCGCCGCCATGGCCCAATTGTTGGAGGCCACGGCGGTCACCGACCGGGGCCGGGTCCTGGCCGCCCTGGGCGGCCCGATGATGCGGGTATCCTTAAGCGCCGTAGGACCTGACCTGGCGAATGGCGAATGGCGGCGGCCGGACGCCATGCCCGTGCCCCTGCAACGCCACCTGGGCGCCTTGCAGGGGCGGCCCGTGTTCGTGCGCCTGTTTCGTCCCTGGCAGGGCGGCGGCGAAGCCAGACATCCCCGCGCCCACCGTATGGCCATCGCCGTTGGCTTGACCGATGGCAGCTGGCTGCAGATCCGTTTACATGGCGGGCGGCCGCCGTGGCGCTGGGGCCCTGGACCCTTGGGCTGGTTGCTGCTTGCCATCGTCCTGGTGGTCTGCGCGGCCATGTGGGCGGCCCACCGCATGACCCGGCCCTTGCGCCAATTCGCCCAGGCCGCCGACCGATTTGGCGTTGATGTACGCGCGCCCCCAATGCCGGAAGACGGCTCCCGCGAATTGCGCCGGGCGGCGGGGGCCTTCAACCGCATGCAGGAACGCCTGCGCCGCTTCGTCGATGACCGTACCATGATGCTGGCCGCCATCTCTCACGACCTGCGCACGGTGCTGACCCGCCTGTGCCTGCGGGCGGAGTTCATCGAGGACCAGGAACAACAAGACAAGGCCGTCGCCGACATCGACGAAATGCAGGCGATGCTGGACGAGACACTGTCCTTTGCCCGCGACGATGCCCGTGAAGAAGCCCCCGTCGCGACCGATCTGGCGGCCCTGTTGCAAAGCCTGTGCCATACCCTGGCCGATACCGGCCAGGCGGTGCAATTCGATGGCCCCGCCCATTTGACCCTGCAAGGCCGGCCCGTTTCCCTGCGCCGGGCCTTTGGCAGTCTATTGGACAACGCCCTGCGCTACGGCGATCGGGCCGAGCTTATCCTGAGGGAGAACAATGGCGAGGCAGTGGTGGAGATCCTTGACCATGGCCCCGGTATTCCGGCCGAGATGCGGGAAAAGGTATTCGCGCCGTTCTTCCGCCTGGAAGGCTCCCGCAGCCGCGAGACCGGGGGCGCCGGCCTGGGCCTGGCCAGCGCCCGCGCCGTGTTCCACCGCCACGGCGGCCATATCGGCCCGCACGACGGCCCGGCGGGTGGCCTGTTGGTCAGGGTGAGCCTGCCCTTGAACGCCGGGGAAACTTAATCCCTGGTATCGCGCCAACGGAAATACCAGCTCAGTGTCCGGGCCAGGGGCACCACCAGATCATGCATGGGCAAGGGCTTCAGCGGCAGGGCCGGCAATGCCAGCTCGCTGGCCGGTTTGCCCAGGGCGCGTTCGGCCAGCATGCGGCCGACCGCCGTGCCCAGGGCAATACCCCGGCCACTATAGCCCAGGGCGGCGATCATGCCGCCGGCCAGTTCGTGATAGCGGGGCAGCCTCTCGGGCGTCATGGCGACGATGCCTTCCCAGACATACGCCACCTCGGCGCGTTCGATCTGGGGAAAGGCGATGTTCAGTCGCTTGATGGTCGAAGTGGTCAAGCGGCCCCTGGCGCCTGCGGTAAAGACCGGGGCGGCGGCGGTGACGATGCGGCCAAAGCGGTCCTTGCGGAAGGCCCACAATGCCTGACGGGTATCTGAAAGACCCTGATTTCCAGGCAATACGGTCTTCGCCACGTTGTCCCCCAACACGGTGGTCGCCACATGGCTGGAGCGCAGGGGCACGATGGTCTGGCGCAAATTGGGAAACAGATTGCCCGTATAGCCGTTGGTGGCCAGGATAACCTTTTCCGAGCGTACCACGCCGCTCGCCACTTTCAGGCGCCATTGGCCCCCTTCCCGGTCCACGGCCTGGACCGGGCTGTCGCCATGCACCGCCGCGCCCGCCGCCTGGGCCGCCCTGGCCAGGCCGCGGGAATAACTCAAAGGCTGGATATGACCGCCCGACCGGTGCAGCCAGCCGCCATGATAGATCGGGCTGCCGGTCAATTCCGCCGCCCTGGCCCCATCGTACATTTCCACCGGCGCGCCGCGGGCGGCCCATTGGTCATGCTTGACCTGCACCCCGCGCATGCGCGAGGCCCGGTGGGCCGGCTGCAACCAGCCATTTTGTACCGCATCGCAATCCATATGGTGCCGGCGGATCAGATCGAACACCAGATCGGCGGAGGTGGCGACCATTTCGTTCAGACGCTCGCCCCGCTCCCTGCCAAAGGTCGCGACCGCGTCGTCGGGGTTATGGCGGCTGTAGGCGGGAATGACCTGGCCGTTGTTGCGGCCCGAGGCGCCAAAGCCCGGTTGTTCCGCCTCCAACAGCACCGTATCCGCACCGCCCATGGCCAAATGCAGGGCCGCCGACAGGCCGGTGTAGCCGCCGCCGACGACGACCACATCGGCCCGGCGCTCCCCTTGCAAGGCCGGGCAGTCCGGCGCGGGGGCGGCGGTATGGGTCCACAGGTTCGATTCGGGGTCGGCTGTATGCATGACGGCTCGCTTAAGTTTCCCTTCCGGGGCTGTCCGCCCGGCCTGGATCGACGCCTTTGGCATGCTTGCTTTTGCGTGCGCGGGACAGGGTGCGATAGGACGAATACAGCAGCGCCGACAGGCCGCAACCGCCCAGGGCGCCCTGCAACAATAACAGTGACCAGAAATACCAGGACAGCCCCACGCCGGGCAGCAGCAACAGCAGAGGCGCAAGGAAGAAACCATTGGTCATGGCCCGGTCATTCCAGCCCTCGAGGGTACTCAGAACCTTGCCGGTACGATAGCTGGCCGGGCCGGTCTGCCCCTCCATCCACAGCCGGAAATATTGCAGGCGGTTGGCGATCAGATCGTTGTAGGTAAACAGCATCGCCGCCACGGCGCCCGCGATTAGGGGCCAGGCCAGGCCCGTCTCGCGCCACAGCCCGATACCGGCCGCCAGGGGCGCGGCGGCATAATAGAAGCGGTCCGCCACGCCGTCATAAAATTTGCCCCAATAACTGGCGCCGTCGCTCAAGCGGGCCAAATTGCCATCCAGGCAGTCGCCGATAAAGCAAAGGTAATACAGCACGGCTACCAGCCAGCGCAGGCCGGGCGGCGCGGCGATCAGCAACAGCATGGCCAGAACCGCGAGCCCCAGGCGCAGCGTCGTCATCTGGTTCGCCGTCCAGCCGCGATTGTAGAAAAACGGTGTCAGCCAATTGGCAACGGGCCGTCCAATATGGCGCACGATTGCCATGTTGCGAACCTGGTTGTTGAACGAGGCTTCCACATCCGCGTGGCTGATAGGCTGCCGCCCGTCGGGGTTATTTTGCTTCGCCGCCACCTTAGGCCGAGGCGGCCAGGCGGCCGTTGATGACGTAATCCAGTATTTTCACAACCTGTTCAGGGGTTTCCGCCGTGGCCAGGGCGGCGCCGTCCACTTCCTTCAGGGCATGACGCAAAACGGGGTCATGCAAGGTAATGATCGAGGTGCCCAGGGCGGCGGCATAGCCCGCATCGAAGGCGGCGTTCCATTGTTTGTACTTGTCGCCAAAACGCACCACCACCACATCGGCCCGTTCGATCAATGTGCGGGTGCGGATAGCGTTCATTCTCGCGCCCTTGTGGTCGTGCCAAAAGGGTTGATCCTCGCCCCCCAATATGGCGACGCCGCAATCGTCGGACGAGGCGTGGTCGGTGACCGGGGAACTGAAATCAATGTCCAGTCCGGCCCTGGCCGCCCCTTCGACGATCCGCTCCCGCCAATCGCTATGAATTTCGCCCGATAAATAGACGTCCCAGCTTTGTTGGCTCATCTTAATCTCCCTTGGTATTAGTTGAGGTTGCCTGTCAGTTGTGCCCGTTGCGAGACCTCTATCCAATTGCCGTCAGGGTCCCGCACGAATGAATAGCGTGTGGTGGTGCCGATGGTGCGGGGCGGCCCGCCCTCGCTGCCGCCCCTTCGCAATATACCGGCGTGCTCCCTATCACACTTATAGATCTGTACGGTGGTATAGCGATAGCCGGTCGCCGCCCTTTCATCCGGGGTTGGCTTTACATTGCCATCCTGGCGCAATAGCAACATCGTATCGCCGGCAACAACCCTATCGTCCGCATCCGCCCCGAACTGCATGGCATGGACCCAGAAATCCTTGGCGGCGGCCAGATCGCTAACCGCCATTTCAATGCCGATGCCCACGATACCCCGATGTCCCGGCGGCACCAGATCCACCGCGTTGCCGTCGGGATCTTTCAGATTTTGCACCGCATCCAACCCCGGTCTGGCGATCAACAGGCGGCGATAGCCCGACGGGGGGAGATTTGGCAACGGGCCGCGGGCATGATTGATCTTCAGGATCGAGCCATTCATGTGGTGGCGCAATTGATGGACGCCGCCGCCCAGCTTGCCCACATGATCGAATTCCAGTCCGATCTCTCCCTGCCAGAAGGCCAATTGCTCTTCCCGTTGATTGGTATACAGGCCGTTATCCAGATGCTGTTTTGCCAGATCCACCAGGTGACGCTCCTTTTCTTGCAATGCCCGGCACGTATAACAGAAAACGAGGATGCCGAAATCCCCTCCCGGTTACCTTTTCCAATCGGCATTTTGGTGCTATACCGCCCGGCGTGCGGGGGATATGTACCATCGGCGCGCAACGCCACGAACCCGGAAACATGTCATGAACGATATCGCCGCCGAAGTCGCGCATCGCCGTACCTTCGCCATCATCGCCCATCCCGACGCGGGCAAAACCACCTTGACCGAAAAGCTGTTGCTGTTCGGCGGCGCCATCAATCTTGCGGGCGCGGTCAAGGCCAAGGGCGATAGGCGCAGGGCCCATTCCGATTGGATGAATGTGGAGCGCGAGCGGGGAATTTCCGTCGCCACCTCGGTGATGACATTCGACTATGCCGGTTGCACCTTCAACCTGCTGGACACACCGGGCCATCAGGATTTTTCCGAGGACACCTACCGCACCCTCACCGCCGTCGATAGCGCCGTCATGGTGCTGGACGCGGCCCGCGGTATTCAGGAACAAACCCGCAAACTGTTCGAGGTCTGCCGCCTGCGCGACGTGCCCATCGTCACCTTCATCAACAAGATGGACCGGGAGGGCCGCGAGCCGTTCGATCTGCTGGACGAGATCGAACAGAGCCTGGCCCTGGACGTGACGCCGGCCAGTTGGCCTATCGGCATGGGACGCCGCTTTAAGGGCTGTTACGATCTGTTCTCGGACCGCCTGGTATTAATGGACAAGGCCCATAAAAACGTCGCCAGCGAGGGCGAGATCTGTTCCGGCCTGGATGACGGCAAGCTGGATGCATTGCTGGGGGAAGACGCCAATACCCTGCGCGAGGAGGTGGAGATGGCCAAGGGCCTGTGCCCGGATTTCGATGCCCAGGCCTACCGGGAAGGCCATATGACGCCAGTTTATTTCGGCTCCGCCATCAACAATTTCGGGGTCCGGGAATTGCTGGCCGGCCTTGCCAAGCTGGCGCCGCCGCCGGGCCCCCGGCCCAGCCTGACCCGGGCGGTGCAGCCGGAAGAAGAAAAGGTCTCGGGCTTCGTCTTCAAGATCCAGGCCAACATGGACCCCAAGCACCGGGACCGCATGGCCTTCATGCGCATCTGTTCGGGCCATTTCCGCCGGGGCATGAAGCTGAAGCATGTGCGCAGCGGCAAGCAGATAAACATGCATAATCCCGTCCTGTTCCTGGCCCAGGAACGGGGTACGGCCGAGGACGCCTACGCCGGCGATATCATCGGTCTGCCCAACCATGGCAATCTGCATATTGGCGATGCCCTGACCGAGGGCGAGGCCCTGACCTTCACCGGCATTCCCAGTTTCGCGCCGGAACTTCTGCAAAGGGTGGCCCCGGACGACCCCATGAAAGCCAAGCATCTGGGCCGGGCGCTGCAACAATTGGCGGAAGAGGGCGCGGCCAGTGTCTTCAAGCCGCGACTGGGCGCGGATTGGTATGTGGGCGTGGTCGGCGCCCTGCAATTCGATGTGCTGGCCGACCGCATCGCCTCGGAATACGAACTGCCCGTGCATTTCGAGGAGACGAGCCTCTTCACAGCCCGCTGGGTGCAATCGGATGACGAGGCCATGCTGAAACGTTTCGCCGACAAGGAACGCGCCGTGGTCGCCGACGACCACGAAGGCGATCTGGTTTTTCTGGCCCGCAACGCCTGGCACCTGGACGACCTGGCCCGCGACTGGCCCGGCCTGCGCTTCGCCGCCACCAAGGATCAGACGGGGGATCAGGCGGCGTAATTTCCCGGGAACATGTTGCGCAGGGAAGCTTCGTCCATTTCGGTCTTGAAGTTATGGCGGTCCTTCAGGGCAATCGCGCGTTCGGCCGCCGGACGGGCCGCGATTTCGTCCACCAGGCGTTCCAGGTTGGGCATCTGCGCCAGAGCCCCTTCACCCAGGACGACGGGCATGAGGCGGGCCCAGCCCCAGACGGCCATGTCGACGATGGTGTAATCGTCGCCCAGCATATAGGGCTGTTCACCAAGACGGGCATCAAGGATGCCGTAGTGGCGTCGCGCTTCGTATTCGTAGCGGTTGACGGCGTAGGGCAGTTGCTCCGGCGCATGGTTGCGGAAATGCACGGACTGGCCGGAATAGGGTCCAACGCCGGAGGCGACGAACATCAGCCAGGACAGCAATTCCCCTCTCGCCTCGGGCGTCTCCTCGGGGAGAAATTTTCCCGTCTTTCCGGCTAGATACAGCAGTATGGCATTGCTATCGAAAACCCGCACATCGCCATCGACGATAACCGGCACCTTGGCATTTGGATTGAGCGCCAGGAATTCCGGCTTGAACTGATCGCCCCGGCGGGTATCCACCGGGATCGCCTCGTACTCAATGCCAGCTTCTTCCAGAAACAGGGCTACTTTGACCGGGTTCGGCGCGCCGCTGTAGTAAAATTTCAACATCTGTTTTCTCCCCCTTGCCGCCTCTGTTCCCACTGGTCCAGATCACGGGCTTCACGCGTCATTGCAAAAAAATATACTCAAATTCCAATGGCCCTTGATAGAGCATTATTCCAAGCCCGATGATACTGAGTCGGACCCGATTTCCTTGGACACAGAATTGGCTTAATCGAAGTGTCCAAGGAGGACCGGAACATGACCGATAATTTTGAGAAGAAAGTTGCTGTTGATGGGCCTGTGGTAAATGCGGGCGAGGTTGGCTCGTCCACGTTTTCCC
>JAKZRK010000033.1:0-10077 GCA_047518225.1 Alphaproteobacteria bacterium
CAAATTGTCATCTCACAGCATCCACGGCGTATACAGCCCCTAAAAATTGACAGGGAACTCTACAAGTGGCGTCACCTGATCGAGAATTTTTTCGGCAAACTCAAGGAGTTCAAAGGCATCGCCATGAGAGCCTGCAAAACCGACACGAGCTTCGAGGCAATGATTTATGTATGCTCCGGGATCATAAATTCTCGATGAATCTCAACAGGCCCTACGACGGTATCTTGTTATCGGCCCGGGAAGCTTTTGAGATCGGGCTGGTCGATACCCTGGTGGCGCCCGAAGCACTACGCGGGGAGGTTCAGGCCTATGGCGAAAACCTGGCCAGCAAACCGCCCGAGGCATTGGCGGCGATCCGGCAAAGCATTACCCTGGGCGGCGGCATGAGTTTCGAGGACGGCCTGGCCCTGGAGGCGGACTTTGTCAGCAGTCTGGCCGGAACGGCTAATTTCGACGAGGGTGTCAGTGCTTTTTTGGAAAAACGCGCGCCGCAATGGCAAGACTAATTCCGGCGTTATCGAGGGGAACGGTTCCATATGAGTGAGCAAAAAAAATCCATCGCCCAGTGCCTGCGGGACGGTGAATTCGTCCTGGCGCCGGGTATCTTCGATTTGATCTCGGCCCGCATGGCGGACAGCATGGGTTTCAACGCCATTTACATGACCGGCTATGGCATCGCCGCCTCCTATTTGGGCCGGCCCGATGCCGGCTATGCCACCTACACCGATATGGTCGGCCGCGCGGGCCAGGTGGTGGAGCGCACCGGCACGCCGTTGATCGCCGATGCGGATACCGGCTTTGGCGGGCCGTTGAACGTACAACACGCCGTACGCGGCTATGAAAAAGCCGGAGTCCAGGCCATCCAGATCGAGGATCAGCAATTTCCCAAGAAATGCGGCCACACCCTGGGCCGCCTGGTGGTTCCCCTGGAAGATATGGTGACCAAGATCAAGGTCGCCGCCGAGGCCCGGAGCAGCGAGGACTTCCTGATCATCGCGCGCACCGACAGCCGCACCACGTTGGGCCTGGACGAGGCCCTGCGCCGGGGCGAAGCCTATGCCAAGGCCGGCGCCGATGTGATCTTTATTGAAAGCCCCGAGACGGTGGAGGAGATGCAGACCGTCTGCCGCAATTTCGACAAGCCCTGTTTCGCCAATATGGTCGAGGGCGGGCGCACGCCCTTGCTCAGCGCCGACGAGCTGCGGGACATAGGCTTCTCCATCGCCATTTTCCCTGGTACCGGCTTCCTGGCCGCCGCCCGGGCCCTGCACGACGCTTATGGCGCCTTGAGGAGGGACGGGGTTTCCACCGCGGTCGCGGACCGTCTGTACCCGTTCGAGGAGATGAACAAATTGATGGGTTTTGAAGAGGTTTGGGCGTTCGACAAAACCTATGGCGATTGACCACATACGGCCGAGGGCGATGAAAATCCGCAGCCTGCAAGTGAATGCCTTCGGCTTCGGCGGGCAGAACGCCTCGGTCGTGCTAAGCCGGGATTAGGAGAGGGGGGATGCGCCTTTCCATTGCGGAAAATGTCGCTGTCCGCGCCCTGGCGCACCCTGACCGCATCGCCATCGAGGTTCTGGACGGCGGCCCAACCCTGACCTACGGCTAGGCCTGGCGCCGGGTGGTGGCCCTGGTCGAGGCCCTGTCGGCCACGGCGGCAGGCCGCCATGGCCCCATGGCGGCCCTGTTGCTGCCCAACGAGGCGGACGCGGTTTTGGCCCTTTTCGCCTGCCAGATGGCGGGCGTGGCGGCGGTGCCTATCTCCACCCGCCTGGCGGAGCCGGAAGTTGCTTTCGTGGTCGAAGATTCCGATGCCAAGCTGATCCTGACGGGCGGCGGTTTTGCCGACCTGGCCGGCAAAGTCGCCACGGCCCATGGCGCGCAGGTGGTTCGGGTGGAAGATATCGAAACTCCCGACAGCGTGCCCCGGCCCCTGTTGGGGGAAGCCCGGCGCGGGGCGGAAGCCTGCGTGGTCGGCTATACCTCCGGCACCACGGGCTTCCCCAAGGGCGTGTTGTTTTCCAACGATCATTATCTGACGGCCCTGATGCGCTGGGGCTGGGAATTCGGTCTGACGGCGGATCAGGTCATGCTGGTGCCAGGGCCGCTGTTCCATCTCTCTTATGGCGGGCTCTCCATGGCGGCGCTGTGTATCGGCGCCCGCATCCGCATCATGCCGGAGTTCCGGGCCGGGCTGGCCTTGTCGGAACTGAGCGATCATTGCAGCTTCGCGTTTCTGGTGCCGTCCATGACGGCCATGGTGGAGGAGGAATGGCGACGCCAGGACCGACCCCCCATCGACGCCTTCCGCTTCATGATCTCCTCCGGCGCGCCGGGGCCGCTGTCGTTGACCCGAACCGCCATGGAGATGTTTCACAAAGCCCGGGTTTGCGAGGGCTATGGCTGGACCGAAGGCGGCTGGGTTACCTTCGAGGTCAAGGATCCCCATACCCTGTTGGCCCATTCCGTGGGCTGGCCCACCTTCGGCAACGAGGTGGCCGTGTTCAACGAAGCAGGCGAGCCCTGCGCCGTGGGCGAGGCCGGCGAAGTGGGGGTGAAAAGCCTGACCCATTTCGACGGCTACCTCGGGAAGCCGGAGGCAACAGCGGCCATCTGGCATCGCGGCTATGTGCTGTCCGGCGATATCGGCATCTGGCAACCCGACGGCCGGCTGTGCATCGTCGACCGCAAGAAGGACATGATCATCTCGGGCGGCGAAAACGTCTACACGGCGGAGGTGGAACGTATCGTGCACGAACACCCCGACGTTTTGGAGGCCGCCGTGTTCGGCCTGCCCGATAAACGCTGGGGCGAAGTGGTGACGGCCATGGTGGTGCCCCGCGCCGGCAGAACCATCGACGGGGCGGACCTGGAAGCCTTCTGCCGCCAACACCTGGCCGCCTTCAAGGTCCCCCGCCGGATCGAAGTGGTGTCCGAACTGCCCCGCAACCCCATGGGCAAAGTGCAGAAATTCCGCATTGTCGAAGAGTTGGAAGGCGGCAAAAAGTAAACCGTCACCGTAACCCAGGACATTTCCATAATTTAAACCTGCGCGACTCCGGCGCGGCGCAATGCCGCCCGTAAACGGTGGACCCCGGTGAAGAAATGGACGGCGCCGGATCAGTCATGCAGCAGAGGAAGGGTCTGGGGAGCAACCTGCATTCGGTCACACTTCGTTAAGTTTGTTTTGCTTTTCGTTAAGTTTGTTTTGTTAGGAGTGTCGAGAATTTGGACGTGTCTGGGTGACCAGGCGCCCAGCTGAAACTTCCAAAAGGAGAAAAACGATGGCTACCACGACAATTAGGAAGAAGAAATCCGTCGCGAAGAAACCTGCCGCCAAGACGGCTGCTGCCAGGAAGGCTCTCGCTAAGAAAGCTCTCCTCGCCAGGGCTAAGAAGCTTGCTGCCAAGAAGGCTCTAGCTAAGAAGGTTGCTGCCAGGAAGGCTGCGGCCAAGAAGCTTGCTGCCAGGAAGGCTGCGGCCAAGAAGCTGGCTGCCAGGAAGGCTGCGGCCAAAAAGCTTGCTGCCAGGAAGGCCGCTGCGAAGAAGCTGGCTGCCAGGAAGGCCGCGGCCAAGAAGGCTCGCACCAAGAAGACGGGTGCCAAAAAGGCGGTGAAAAAGCGGGTTGCCGCTAGGAAGCCCGCCAAAAAGAAAACTACCGCCAAGAAAAAGGTTGCGAAGAAGGCAGTCGCCAGGAAGGTTATTGCCTATAAGAAACCGGCCAGAAAGACCATGCCGGCACGCAGGACTTTTCGGAGGGCTGCCTAATCAACTATTATTAATCTGGAGTGGTTCCGATCTAATCCGACATCATTCCTTGAAAGGGACGCTCATAATCGGGGTCAAGTCTTGCAATTTTACGCAAGACTTGACCCCGACTTTTACAATTCCTATCCCTCGTAATCTTGACGATCTTCTGGCGATCAATCTCACCGCGGTTCCGGTTCGATTATTTGCCCAGGATAGTCCGGCTGTTCGGGGGGCGAGGCGGCAATGAATGCCGGCTGGTCCACGCAAGCCTTGAAAACACCGTTAATCAGGGGGAAGGAAGACATATCCACGTTGAAGCGGGTCAAGCCCTTACGCACCTGTGGAATTAAATGTAGATCAGCCCACCCCGGCGCCTGACCAAAACAACAGGGCCAAGCCGTTTGCCGCCGCGCCAACAGCTCCTCCAATGCGGAAAAACCCTTGGCGAACCAGTGGCGCTGCCAGTGTTCTATGCCGTCCCGACCAACTCCCAGTTCGCCCTGCAGGAAGCGGCGCACCCGGATCACGTCGATCGCATGCATCTCTGAAACCACATGCTGAGCAAAGCCCCGGGCTTGCGCACGCAACACCGGATCGGCCGGCAACAGCGCCGGTTCCGGATAGGTTTCCTCCAGATACTCCAGGATCGCCGTCGCCTGGGGAACGATCTGATCGCCTATCCTCAATGCCGGCATCAGCCGTTGTGGATTGACCCTCTCGTATGCTTCCCAGCCAATTTCGCCGACCGAGACATACTCGTATTCAATCCCCTTCAACGCCAGCGCGATACGTACCCGCTCACCGGCGGAGTTCACGTAGTTGGAATAGAGGGTGAGGGTCATTTCCGGTGCCGCTCCCAGTTATGTGCCGCGCCCTCAGGTAAACTTAGGTTATGGGCAGCATCACGTGTTCCCGGAAGGCCGGGCGCTGGGTCAGGCGGTCGTACCAGGCGCGCAGGTTCGGGTAGTCGGGGTGTTCCACCTCCAGGCCGTACCAGCGGTAGGTCATGGCACCCACGGGAATATCCGCAAGGGTCAATTGGCCGCCGGCCATGAAGTCGCGGCCCTGCAAATGGGCATCGACGATGCCGTACAGCCTGGCCGTTTCCGTTGACGAAGCCTGTACGGCGGCCATGTCCCGCTCCGCCTCGGGGGTGCGGATCAGACCCCAAAACGCCGGCGTTATGGCCGGTTGCTGAAAGCCGATCTGCCAGTCCATCCACTTATCCACGCCGCCACAGTCTTTGGCGTCACTGGGATACAGGCCGCTTTCGTGTTTCCGGGCCAGGTAACGGACGATGGAATGGCTTTCCCACAGGATATAGCCATGGTCGTCCAGCACGGGCACCAGGCCCATGGGGTTCAATGCCAGGTACCAATCCTGGTCATTCTGGCCAAAAACCCCGCCCACGTCCAGGCGTTCACAGTCCAGGCCCAGTTCACCGATCACCCACATGACCTTTTGCACATTGACCGAGTTGCCGCGGCCGTAAACTTTCAACATCGCGCGCTTCCTTTTCCTAGAATTCGGCCTGGATGCCCTGATCCGGTCCGGGCATGACAGAGGCCTGCGTGTTGCCGCAATCCTATCAGGTATCGCCGAAGACCGGCTCGCGTTTTTCCCAATAGGCAGGTAAGACAGGACGCATGGGCACGACGACACTTCAGGCTTGGCGCCTCTCGTTCTATTTCGGCGCCGTCTTTGCCGTGGTCGGGGTGATGGCGCCGTTCTGGCCGGTGTTTCTGCAGGCGCGTGGGTTGTCGGCCACCGAGATCGGCCTGTTGCTGTCCGCAGGCCTCTGGCTGCGGGTCCTGGCCAATCCCCTGATCGCACAACTGGCCGATCGCCGGGGCGAACGGCGGCGGCCCCTGTTGCTGCTGTCCGCCATCGCCATGCTGGGATTTCTCTGTTTTCTCTTCGCCAAGGGATTTTGGGGTCTTCTTGCCGTCAATCTGATCGCCTCCGTCGCCTTTTCCTCGATCATCCCCCTGGGCGAGACGGTGGTTCTGGGCGCGGTCTATCGCCTGAGCATGGATTACGGGCGGCTGCGGATCTGGGGCTCGATGACCTTCATTCTGACCTCCGCCGCGGGCGGGCCCATGTTGGCCGCCTTTGGCTCCTGGTCCGTGCTGTGGGCTATTCTGGCCCTGATGGCCATTGTGCTGCTGGCCTGCGCCCTGTTGCCCGATGAGCACCGGACAAGCAAACAAACCCCGGCGCGGCGGGGCGCCGTTGCGCGGTTATTGCGGCAACCGGTGTTCCTGCTGTTCCTGCTGGCGGGCGGCCTGGGCAATGCCAGCCACGCGGTGCTGTATGGCTTCGCCACCCTGCATTGGCGCAGCGTCGGTTTCTCCGATGCCATGATCGGGGCCTTGTGGGCCGAGGGGGTGGTAGCGGAAATCATCCTGTTCTGGCTGGGCAACCGCCTGCTGTCGCGCTTTGGCGCCGCCAACTTGTTGGTCCTGGGCGCCCTGGCGGGGATCGTGCGCTGGACCGCCATGGGACTGTCGGACGCCCTATGGCTGGCCCTGCTGACCCAGGCCTTGCATGCCTTTACCTTTGGCGCCGCGCATCTGGGCGCCATGCATTTCATCGCCCGCGCCGCACCGCGCGAGATGTCCGCCACGGCGCAAAGCCTGCATGGCGCGGTCGGCTCCGGCATCGCCGTCGGCCTGGTCATGGCCGTGGCCGGCCTGCTGTATCAGGAATTCGCCAACGGCGCCTTTTTCTTCATGGCCGCCATCGCCGCATGCAGTCTGCTGGCAGGGTTGCTTTTGGCCAAAACCTGGGACGGCGCGCGCCTGAGCTTGTCATGAGCGCATAAAACACGCCATATTCGCACCATGGCAAAACGTGTTTTCATCACGGGCATCTGGCACGAAACCAATACCTTTGCCCATGGGCGAACCGGGCTGGAGGCTTTTCACGCCTACCAGTATGTCGAAGGCGATGCCTTGTTCACGGCCTTTGCCGGGACCAATACCGAAATCGGCGGCGCCATGAACGCCGCCCTGGAACTGGACCTTAACCTCATACCCGGCCTGTTCGCCGGCGCGGTGCCCTCCGGCCTGGTCACGGCGGAAGCCTACCGGACTCTGGTGCGGCGCACCCTGGACCTGCTTGCCGGCGTGGGCGAGGTCGATGGCGTTCTGGTGCATCTGCATGGCGCCTGTGTGGCCGAAGGGGCGCCGGAGGCGGACGCGGATTTCCTGGCCGCGGTCCGCCGCCAGCTACCCGACGGCACGCCCGTGGTCGCGACCTTTGACCTGCACGCCAATTTGTCCGACGCGCTGATCGAAGGCGCCGACGCCCTGGTGGGCTATGACACTTATCCCCACAGCGACATGGGCGAGCGGGGCGCGGAAGCGGCCCGAATCCTGCACCGCATGTTATGGAGTGCCCGGCGCCCGGCAAAAATCCTGCGCAAGTTGCCCTTTGCCCCACCGCCGCAAGTGCAAGGTACAGCCGCCGCGCCGGCCGCGGCGATCGTGGCGAAGATGCTCGATATGGAAACCTGGGGCGAAATCTGGTCCGCCTCTATCGCCTGGGGCTTTCCCTATGCGGACATAGCCCATCTGGGCGTCGGCATCCTGGTGCAGGGGGGCGATATCGCCCACGCCACGCGGATCGCCGATGACCTGGCCCTGACCATCTGGCGCCAGCGTGGTGAATTCGATGCCGGCCTGATCGGTGTGGAAGAGGCGGTGCGCAGTGCCATCGCGGCACCGGAAGGTCCCATAATTCTCGTTGACGTAGCGGACAACGCCGGCGGCGGTGCACCTGGCGACGGCACCACCATCCTGGCCGAATTGCTGGATCAATCAGCCCGCAACGCCGTCATGGTCCTGTGCGATGTCCAGGCGGTGTTGGCCGCCAAGGCCCTTGGCGTGGGCGCCATGTTCAGCGGCAGCGTCGGTGGAAAGTCCGACGAACTGCATGGCCCGCCCGTGCCCCTGGTGGGCGAAATCGTGTTTCAGGAGCCTGTCCGCTATCAACGCCGGGGCGACTATATGACCGGGCAACAGATCGACTTGGGCGAAGTCGCGGTCATTCAGGCCGGCGGGGTGAGGGTGATGTTGACCGAGGCCAAGGCCATTCCCTTCGATGCCGATCATCTGGCGGCGGCCGGCATCGTGGCCGAAGCACAGCAAATCATCGTGGTGAAATCGGCCATTGCCTGGCAGGCCCATTTTCGGGCCTTCGCCAAGGGTGAAATCTATGTGGACACGCCCGGCGTCTGCGCTTCCAACCTGAAGCGTTTCACCTATACCCAATTGACGCGGGCCGTCTATCCCATTGACGACGACGGTGTCTGGCCAGCCAAATAAAACCGAAAGGTCAGGCCTGTTCCGCGCCTGCCCGCGGCAATTAGAGCGGTTCAGGGCTAGAAGGCGCCCTGGGCCGTGGCAACTGGATTGCCCCGGGCGCTCTCGCCACGGCCCATCCGCCTACTAGAGCGTTTCCGGGCTATTGTGAGTCATTTGATGGCGTCTATAAGCCATTCGGGTAGGCGCGCCGCGCAGCGCGATATGGTATATCGGGCAAGCGGCGCAACGCATCCGAATGGCTTAGGGTCGCCACCGAAGGCCGCTCACCAAGACCCCGTGGCGGCACAAGGGCCTGGGGCGGTTCTTGGACGATGTCCCACATCGACCTGTGAACCGCGACTACCCACGGGGTCTTGGTGGGCGGTCAAATGACCCAGAATAGCCCGGAAGCGCTCTAATATCGAAGCACAACGCCAGCCTGGCAAGTCGGTGCCGGAAGCACGAATACGGAGTACAGAAAATGCCGTTCGAGACCATATTGCAAAACAACGACGGACCGATCGCCACCATTACCATAAACCGGCCGGAGGCATTGAACGCCCTGAACCATCAGGTCTTTGTGGATCTGACGGACTGCCTGATCGCCATTGCCGCTGACCGCGCTGTCCGCGCCATCGTCATCAAGGGCGCCGGCGAGCGTGCCTTCGTCGCCGGCGCGGATATCAAGGAAATGGCGGCGAGCGAGGGCAACGCCGGCAGCCGGAGGTCCTACCTGGGCATGCATCTCTATGACAAGATCCGTCATATGCCACAGCCCGTTATCGCCTCGATCAACGGCTATGCCCTGGGCCGAGGGATGTTGCTGACCATGGCCTGCGACGTCCGGGTGGCGGCCGACAGCGCCACTTTTGGCTATCCGGAAATCAAGTTGGGAATATTCCCCGGCACCGGGGGCACCATCCTGCTGGACCGTCTGATCGGCCCGGCCAACGCGCGTGCCATTTGCCTGACCGGTGAATTGTTCGATGCCGCGCGCGCCTATCAACTGGGCCTGGTCACGCACCTGGTGCCCAGGGCAGAGCTGGCGGCAGAGACGGCGCGGCTGGCAGCGTTGATGGGCGCCTATAGCCCCGTGGCCATGCGCGAGCTGAAATGCGCCCTTAACGCTTCCATGGAAATGGATTTCGAGGCCGCCCGGAAAGCCGAGATCGCCGCCCATGCCCGCTGTTTCGCATCCAATGACCGAGTGGAAGGAATGAAGGCTTTTATCGAAAAGCGCTCACCCCAATTTCGTGGCGACTAGATCCAGCGTCTCGCCCCGTGATGCCGTGGGGCCGGTGACCTCGGTCACGTCCTGGCGGGCGTCGTCGCTGCTGCCGATCAAACGGTTGCCGGGCAATTGCATGGTTACCGTCGTACCCTTGCCGGGAATGGATCGGATCGCCAGTGTGCCGCCGTGCAACTCGCACAGATGGCGGGCCAGTGGTAACCCCAGGCCAGTGCCCTCAAAGCGGCGCGTAAAGGATCCTTCCAGTTGGGCAAAGGGTGTCAAGGCAACGGGAATGTCATGTTCTTCCATGCCTATGCCTGTATCGGACACCCACATTTCAACCTGTTCTTCGCCGCTGTCCTCGTCCCGGCGACGCCCGGTGCCGATGACGACCTGGCCGCCCTCGGGCGTGAACTTGATTGCATTGGTCACTAGATTGAGCAAGACCTGTTTGATGGCCCGCTGATCGGCCTGCACCAGATCAATTTGCGGGTCCATTTCCGTGCTTATTATTACCTGGCCCTCGTTGGCCCGTTCCCGCGTCAGCCGCATGGTGGAAATTGCCACGTCCAAAAGCAGAAACTGCTCTTCCACCAGTTCAAAGTTGCCCGATTCCACTTTGGCCAGGTCCAACAGATCATTGATGCTTGCCTATCCGGTTAACGCCCATGACCGCTACATGTAGGGTGCCGCCACTCTCCCGAGTAAAGCTCGGCATAGGTTGGAGCAGAGGTGTCGCCCGCGATGCCGAGCAATGAGCGGAAGGCGTTGAACGGGTAGAACC
>JAKZRK010000034.1:0-5077 GCA_047518225.1 Alphaproteobacteria bacterium
CTTAGATAAAGCTCCACGTGATACATCTCCCCGCCTTCTGCTCGCTTCGAACAAAAAACGTCAAAATGGCGGAGTTTTAATCCGCGACAAACAGATTATCTGATCGCTTCCGTGGACCACTATTGCTCCGGGATTTACACTTGCTGGCACGCAATCTTGAAACCGCCGGCAGTCTGGGTTTGACCGTCCATAATGTGCAAGTCCTGGCGCGCCGGTCCGATGGCGAACCGGCCAGCGACCTCGACGTTGTCGATTTCTATGAACAGGCGTTGGCGCTGGGCGACCGCCATGGGGTCATGCCCTGCATAGAGGTGCACATGAACATGTGGTCCGAGGATTTTCGCCGGGTCACGCCGGTCGGGCGCCTGGTGGAGGCACGGGGCCTGCCCTTCCGCATGACCCTGGATCATAGCCATGTGATTTTCAAAATGGACAATCCCAAGGAACAGCAAGTTTTCGACATATCCGGCGATGTGGCGGCGGGGCGTCTGGTGCTCGATCCCTACGCGGATGGCGATGTCTGCGGCGAATGGATCGCCAACAACTGGATCGGACATTGTCATGCCCGCTCCGCCGTGCCGAATAACCCCTTGAACCTGGACGCCCGGGACAAGGACGGCGAACTGGGGCGGGGCATCCAATACCCCTTTGTCGAGCCCGCGCCGGGCGCCTATCATTCGCCCTGGCAAGGGGAGGCGTTGGAGCCGTGGAAGGAAGTGGTGCGGGTCCTGCTGCGCCACCATGCCCGCGACGGGAATAGTCCCCTGGGCCAGATCTCCACGGAATTTATTCCCAATTTGGATTATGGCCAAGGCTGCCGCTATTCCCTGTTCGAACAAGCCATCGCCTGTGTCGAATGGATGCGGGACGAATGGGGCAAGGCCCAGTCGGCGATTTAGGGCAATTGCAACACGACGAGGTTGTGAACCCCATGGATGATGCTTGGCACCCATAAGCTTTGGGAATATTCGTATATCCAGGCCAGGAACAAGAAGAGTGCAAACAGGCCGGGCAGGGCGCCCAGGTCAAAATGCAACATGGCATGGCCCAGGGCGGCCAAGGCGGCGGCCTGCCATAGGCCGCGGCGCCGGCGCAGCCAGCCGAACAACAGGCCGCGAAAGACCATTTCCTCCATCAGAGGCGCCAGCACCACGATGCCCAGCAACAGCATCAGCATAAAGACAGGCTGGCCCCAGGCTTGCCCGGTGGCGAAGGGCAGCACGGGGTTGCTGCTGGGACCGAACAGCGGCTTGGTCAGGGCGGTAATCAACATGATCGCCGGCACCGCGAAAAGGCCCAGGGCAACGGCCAGCACAAACCAGCGCCGGTCGATCCGGGCAAAACCCAGACGCGCCCAGCCATCAGGCTCCGACCAGACGGCGGCAAACCAGACCCAGATAATCGCGGCCAGGCTGGGCAGCACCAGATAGGCCAGCAACATTGCCGCCGGCGCGTCCTCTCCACCGGGGCCTAACAGGCGCCGTCCGATCACGGCGACGGTCAACTGGATGATAATGGCGCCTACTAGGGCGGGCCACATATCCCGCGTATCAAGACTGGGCAACACGGCGTTCAACGCTCCACCATCACCGTCAGGCGCCGCCTGGCCGCCGGGACAGCATTCGCGACAACATTTCCAGAGCTTCGCGGATGGTCGCTTCGCGGATACCGGCCCGGCCCAGATCGCCAAAGCGCTGTTCCCGATGCGCCGTCTCGCCGCCCCGCCGGGCGCAGGCCAGATGCACCAGACCGACGGGTTTGTCCGCCGTGCCGCCGCCCGGTCCCGCAACGCCGGTGACGGCCACGGACAGATCGGCGGTGGAATGGGCAAGGGCGCCCTCGGCCATGGCCCGGGCGACCGGCTCTGAAACCGCGCCGTGGTCTTCAATCATGGCCATGGAAACATCCAGCATGGCGTTCTTGGCGGCATAGGAATAGGTCACGAAGCCGCGATCCACCACGTCGGAAGAACCGGCGACTTCCGTCAGGCAGCCCGCGATCAGGCCACCGGTACAGGATTCCGCCGTGGCCACCGTCGCGCCCGCCTCCCGGCAGGCTTGCAACAGGGCCGCGGCCTGTTCGACCAACGCATCGGAAAACATTTATCCATTCCCTTCCCTGAAGCTCGAAAGCTAGCCCGGAACCGCTCTAATAGCGGGCCATGACCAATTCGGAGAATTCCTTGAAGTTTGAACGCGCCACCGCGATGGGCGGCAACAGAACGACTTCGCGCAGGCCGGCTTGCTCCAATTCCCGAACACGGCTTACAATTTCGTCCGGTTCGCCGACCAGCCCACCCGTGGCCTTGATCATTTCCGGCGTCACGAAGCGCCGCTCCGCCACCGGCAAAAAGGCGCAGTGGCCGGTGTGCAAAATCTGGTGGCGGCGGTCTTCCGGCATCTCTATTTCCACATAGCGCTTGTAGTCCTCCCACAGGCCGCGGACCGCGCCCAGGACGAATTTGTCGTTGCCGCGTTGGCGGTATATTTCGTACCAGAAATGCAGGGTGGAGACGACCTGGGCGCCCGTCTCTTCGATCACACGGTCCGAGGTCATTGCTTCACCGGGTTGGAGGACACAGGAAAATGTCAGGACCGAGGCATGGAAGCTGTCATCGAGCTTCCGCCCGGCCTCTTCGGCGCCAATGCGGCCGTCGCCGTATGCGCCTGTCGCCGCCAGGGCCTTGGGGCCGTTTGCCGCGACATAGATGGGAACCTTATGCTCGGTATCGATACAGGCCAGTTGACGGTCCAGAAACTTGATTGGCCGGCTGGCTTTTCCCGGTGGCGCATACTCAACTTCCTCACCCGCCAGCAGGCCGCGCACGACCCGCAGATAATCGCGGAAGGCCGACGGCGGGACCGGGTCTTGCCCCATGATCCGCATGGCGGTATGGCCCGTGCCGATACCCAGGAAAGTCCGCCCTGGCGCGATCCGGTTGATCGAGGCGATGGAATGGGCGGTGACCGGCGCCAGGCGCGTGCCCGCGATCGCCACGCCGGTGCCAAGACGCAGGGTGGAGGTATGCCACGCGGCCAGCGCCAGGGTGGCATAGCAATCCGACCAGATCATCTGTGAATCCGGCACCCAGCCGCTGTCATAGCCCAGCCCCTCCAAATAGGGAAATATCTGCCAATCATCGATCTTGGTCGCCGCGATGCCGCCGAATTTCATCTCGTCCGCCTCCCTTCAGAACCAAATGCGATATGCCGCGATTGCCGCGACGCCATAAAGTGCCGCCATGATATCGTCCAGCATGATGCCCAGACCGCCGGTGAAACGCCGTTCGGCCCAGTTCGCCGGCCACGGCTTGGTGATGTCGCACAGACGGAACAGCACAAAAGCGGCGAAATAATACCAGGGATCCAACGGCGCGGCGATCAGCACCAGCCATTGCCCGGCCACTTCGTCGATCACCACCACGCCTGGATCCTTGCCGCCGCTGGCCTGTTCGTACACGCCGCCGGCCCAGCAGCCCAAGGCGAAGACGGCGATGGCCGCGGCGGCCAGGGCGAACGGGCCGCCGTAATGGACGATGATCCAGGCAAAGGGCAGGGCGGCCAGCGAACCCCAGGTGCCCGGCGCCGGGCGCAGCAGGCCGGCGCCGAACCAGGTCGCCAGCAGGCAGGCCGGATGGGACAGGGGCAGAGCCGTTCTGGGCCGAGCGCGCGCCATTCAAATCGGCAGCCGCACGGTGGCGGTGGCTTGCGCGGCGATGCCTTCGTTGCGGCCGGTGAAGCCCAGGCGTTCGGTGGTGGTCGCCTTGATGCTGACCCGGTTCGAATCCAGCCCCGTGATGGCGCCCAGCCGGGCCGCCATCACGCCATGGTGCGGCGTGATCCGCGGCGCCTCACAGATAATGGTCACGTCCAGGTGGGCCAGGCGGCCACCCAGGGCATGCACCTGATCCACGGCAAAGGCGACAAAACGGGCGGAATCCGTATCCCGCCACTGTGCCTCGCCGGGGGGGAAATGGCGCCCGATATCACCTTTTCCTATGGCACCCAAAATGGCGTCGGTAACTGCGTGCAGGGCCACATCGGCATCGCTATGTCCGGCCAGCTTGGCGGAATGGGGAATATCAATGCCGCACAGGCGGACCTGATCACCCGGTTCAAAGCGATGCACATCGAAGCCTTGGCCGACCCGGACATCGAATTGCCGGGCCGCGTGCGCCGCCTTGGCGCGGGCCAGATCGGCGGCGGTGGTAATTTTGGAATTCTCCTCCGCCCCCGCCACCAGGGCAACTTCCAGCCCGGCGGCGCGGGCGAGGGAGGCGTCATCGGTATGGCCTTCAAGGGCAATCCGGTGGGCCGCCAGGATGGCCGGATAGGCAAACCCCTGGGGCGTTTGCGCCTGCCAAAGATCATCGCGAAGCACTTCGTCCACGATCCGTCCACCGCCGCAGCGTTTCAGGCTGTCAACTACGGGAATGGCGGCAATCGCGCCATCGTTGGCATTCAGACCGGCCAGGACGTTGTTGATCACCGTTGCCGAGACAAAGGGCCGCGCGCCATCATGGATCAAGACTCTGTCCGGTTTCAGGGCGGCGAGACCTTGCAGGCCATGCAGGACGGATTGCTGCCGGCTGTCGCCGCCCAGGATTGGCGGCAACATATCCAGGCCCTCGGCCGCTTGATCGTACAGGGCGCGGTCTTCGCCGCGGATCACGGTGGCCACGGCGGCGACGGCGGGATGGTGGCAAAAGGCCAACAAGGCATGGCGCAATACCGGGATTCCGGCCAAGCCCTGGTATTGTTTCGCGACCGGCCCGCCCAGGCGTTCGCCCCGCCCGCCCGCCACGATCAGCGCGGCGGCGGTGATTTTACCCTGGGATTTATCCGTCGTATCCATGGCCCAGTCTAACATGCCTTGCCCCGTGAAAGTCAGCCGATCAAGGGTTGGTGACGGCGGCGCCTGTGATATTAATAAACAAAATAGCCCGGAAACTCTCTAGTGTCCCGATTCCGAAGTTCGCATGATTTTCGCCTGCTGTTCAGCGGTTTCGATTGTTCGGAGGCAGAACCGCTGGATGGCGGCGAGGATGTCATCGGCGGATTTGGTCCATTTGAAGGGT
>JAKZRK010000035.1:0-39620 GCA_047518225.1 Alphaproteobacteria bacterium
TATTGCGCCAGCTGGAGCCGTTCTGGTCGCTCAGATGGTCCTCATCGTCTCGGAGGATGGCGAAACCGCCTTCGTCGCGTTATGTTTCGCCGTCGAGTGAAACCCGGTCAATAGCGCCTTTTTCAACGGGCTGTTAAGGAACAGGTCGGGCATACTGGCGGGAACATGACCGGCACGAGTGGGTATGAACATGAACGAATTGCCAATTTTACCGACCATGGGGGTGGGCAGTTATGCCTTGCCGGGTTGGATGCATTTGTTCCGCAGGCATATGGGCGAGGCCGCCGCCCCCATGGATGTGGCCGAGGCGTTCGAGGATGCCACCCGGCTGGCCATTGCTGATCAGGTGGAGGCGGGGATCGACATCGTTTCCGATGGCGAACTACGCCGGCAGCGTTTCGTCTACGAGATGTATGAGCGGATTTCCGGCATCGAGCGGCAACAACGTCCGCGCAAGCTGGGCGTGCCCGGCTATGACATGGCCCCGAAATATTATGCCACCGGCAAGGTCGGCGCGCCGGATGGCCTTGGTTTGGTGCAGGAATACGAGGATCTGGCCCGCCTGGCCCCGGACCGCAAATTGAAGATCGCTTTTCCCGGCCCCCTGACCTTTGCCGCCAACATCCTGCCCGGCCCCCATTACGGGGACGGCGCCGCCGGCACGGCCAAATTGATGGACGATGTCATTGCCATGCTGCAAGCGGAGGTCGTGGCGCTGCGCGAGGCCGGGGCCGACTTTATCCAGATTGACGAGCCGGGCCTGACCTTCGTGCCCGAGCGGCGCACCATGGCCGAGGCCGCCGAGTGCATCAACCGGGTAACCCGTGACTTCGCCGAATATACGGCGGTGCACGTCTGTTTTGGCAACAACGCCTCGCGCCCCTCGTCCCCGCGCGGTCTGAAACGGCTGCTGGGCGCTATGGAAAATCTGCAAACCCGCATGCTGGTGCTGGAATTCGCCAACCGGGAGATGGCGGAGCTGGATATCCTGGGCCCGCTGTCGGAGCGTTATGAGGTCGCCGCCGGCGTCATCGATGTGAAGTCGTTTCACCAGGAAAGCGCCGAGGATGTCGCCGCCCGCATCAGCGAGGTGCTGCGTTATGTCCCGGCGGCAAAGTTGACCGTCACCGCCGATTGCGGCTTTTCCGCCATTCCCCGCTGGCTGGCGCGCAGCAAGACCAAGGCCATGGTGGCCGGCGCCCGGCTGGTACGCGCCGGTCTGTAGAGCCGTTCCGGGCCATTAACCAATGCCGTTAATCCGATGTTAGGGACCCCCCGCCGATAATCGCCACATGTTATTGAATTCGGTGAGGGCATAGATGACATCAAATGTCGTCGCATTGCCCGGCATTGGCCTTGGCCCGCACGTACCGGTGCGCCCGGCGCCCCATCCGGCTGACCAGGTCAGGCCGGCGGCGGAGAGCCGTGCCCAACATCGCGGCCCTACGGACCGTGAAAATGGCGCCGATAGCCAGGCCCAGGGCCATAAATCCGCAGCCGCGCGGCCCCATTCCCCGGTCAATCTGAACAGCCTGCTGGCGGCCCAGGAACAAGGTGGCACACAGGCTGCCAATCAGACGGCACAATTGAGCGAGGGCGAGCGGAAACAGATCGAACAACTGAAGAAACAGGACGCCGAGATACACCGTCACGAACAGGCCCACGCCGCGGCGAGCGGACAATACGCCGGTGCGCCGAAATATGGTTTTACCACCGGCCCCGACGGCCAACGCTATGCCAATAGCGGCCATGTTTCTATCGACGTCACGCCCGTGGCCGGCGATCCGAAGGCCACCATAGAGAAAATGACCATTGTCCAGCGCGCCGCCAACGCCCCGGCTGAACCATCCGGCGCAGATCGTTCCGTTGCCGCCAAGGCCGCCGCCGCGAAACAGACGGTACAACTGCAACTGGCCGAATTGAAGGCAGAGGAACGAGCCGAGCCAGAGGCGGAGGAGGGCTTCGTTCCGGGCTTCACCAAGGATAGCGAGCCGCCCAAGGACAAGCCCGCGACCTCCGCCGCCGGCGTCTCCCATGCGGCGGCAGCCGCCGCCTATGCCGCGCCCCTGAACGCCATCTCCGGCGCCTCGACCATCTAATCCAGTAAAAGACCCGCCAGATGTTTGCGGTGATGCAGGGCATCGCCGTGCCGTTGTTCGCACCACAGGGCGCGGCGGCGATATAGCTGCGCATCGCAGTCGTAGGTGAAGCCAAAGGCGCCATGAAACTGGATGGCCCGGTCGGAGGCAAAGGCAAAGGCCGCCGCCGCCTGGGCCTTGGCCATGCGGACCGCCACTTCGCCCCGCCCGCCCGCCATATGGAAGATGGTGGCCGCATGATAGAGGTGCGAGCGGGCCTGCTCCAGTCCCACCAGGGCATCGACCATGGGGTGTTTCAGGGCCTGATAGGCGCCAATGAAATGGTCGAACTGACGCCGGGTCTTAAGATACTCCAGGGTGACGTTGATGACGCCGGCCATGCCACCGCACATTTCCGCCGCATACAACAGACAGGCCGCCAGGTGCAGGCTTTTCAGGCAGCCGGGCACGTCCGCCGCCACCAGCAGGTTTGCCGCCGGCACCTCTATGCCATCCAGGCTCAGGCCATAGCTGCGCCGGGTTTCATCGATCACCACCTCGCGGCGCAAGGCCCCTTCCCTCAGGGCCGATTTTTCCACCACCACCAATGCCGGCACGCCGTCCAGGGCCACGGACAGCAAAAACAGATCGGCCATGGCCGCGTCCGTGACAAAGGTCTTGCCGCCGCTCAGGGACAGCACATCGCCGTTACGCCTGGCGGTGCAGGTCAGATTGCAAAGGTCCCAATCGCCATGCGCCTCGGTCAGGGCCAGGGCGGCGACGGTGCCGCCAGCCAATTGCGGCAGCCATTGGGATTTCTGTCCCTCACTGCCACCGCAAAGGATCGCCTGGGCGGCCAATGTGGAGGCGGCCAGGGGCGAAGCGAGCAGATTGCGGCCCATGGGTTCGACGATGGCCACCACCTCGCCTAGCCCCAGGCCGCTACCGCCATATTCCTCCGGTATGGCAATGCCCAGCCAGCCCAGGGCGGCGATTTCCCGCCACAATTCCGCCTTGATGGCGTCCCCGGCCGCCAACTGCCGGCGCACGGCGGCCATGGGGGCCTTGTTGGCCGAGAAGGTTTCGGCGATTTCCAGCAATTGCGCCTGTTCCTCGCTGAACAGAATGTCGGATGGGCCGGTTTGTTCCGTCATGCTGGCGCCCCTCATTCGGACTTCGGCAGGCCAAGAACCCGTTCGCCGACGATATTTTTTTGAATTTGGCTGGTGCCGCCCCCGATGGTGCCGGAAAAAGAGTTGAAGTACCCGCGCTGCCAGCGCCCGCCGTCAATGGCCTGGGCATCGTCCACATAGCGCGAGGCATTGGCCCCCTGCAAGGTCACGGCAAAGAGGTTCAGGCGCCGGCGCCATTCGGAATTGGTCAACTTGCGGGCCATGGCGATGGAGCCGGGCCAATGCGTATTCAGACCCGGAATTTCGGCGCGCTGATTATTCAGATCCAGGCCGCGTTCCTCAATCAGGAAACCAACAAGTTGATCGCGGATCAATGGATCCTCGATCGCCGGGCGGCCATCGCGCTGGGCATGGCGGGCCAGTTCAACCACCTCCGCCGCGAATACGGGCATGGAATGCACCCCGCCCGCCTGGCCGCCGCTGACCGCGCGTTCAAAGGTCAGGGTTTTCATGGCGACCTGCCAGCCTTTGCCCTCCTCGCCAATCAGGCAGGTATGGGGAATGCGCGCGTCATCGAAAAAGGTTTGGGTAAAGCCGTATTCGCCGGTCAATTTGCGGATCGGCACCGCCTCGATGCCGGGAATTTTCATGGGCGAAAGGAAATAGCTCAAACCTTCGTACTTGGTGTTGGTCTCGGTATTTGAGCGGGCCAGCAGGATCATGTAGTCGGCGTAGCTGCCCAGCGATGTCCATATTTTAGAGCCGTTCAGCACGAATTCGTCGCCGTCGCGAACCGCGCGCAATTGGGCATTGCCCAGATCGGAGCCGTTGTCCGGTTCGGAAAAACCCTGGCACCAGATATCCTCGGCGCTCAAAATGCGTTTGATATAGGCCTGCTTTTGCACCTCCGTGCCCATGTTCAAGATCAACGGCCCGGCCCAGCTAAGTCCGATGGTGTTGGTCATGAAGGGAACCTGCTGATGGGCCATCTCCGCCGTCGCGATGTCCTGAAAGGCCTGGTCCCTGCCGCCGCCGCCGTATTCCGCCGGCCAGGCCATGCCAAGGTAGCCCGCCTCGTACACTTTGCGCTGCCAATCGCGCAGGAATTCAAACTGCTGATCGGTGCCCACCTCCATGAAGCTTTGGGGCAGCAGGAATCCCGGATCGGCCGGTTTATTTTCCGTGAACCAGGCCGCAACTTCGACCCGGAATTCGTCCAGTTCCTTGGCGGAAATGCTCATGCTCTCTACCTACTCTCTGGATTTCTAGGCCGGTGTGCGGACGCCGGAAAAGGCGGCGATTTTCCATTCACCGCCGCGTTTTTGCAGGATATAGAATGCCCCCACCACTTCGATGGGGCTGTCGTCCGCCCGCATGCGGGTAGCGTCGATTTGAACGTGGGCCTTGGTTTCATCAATATGAACCACGTTGTATATGGAATTACCGTGGTGAAAGCCGGTCGCCTCGCGCAGCTTCGCCGGATCAAAAGGATAGCGTTCGCGCATCTGCACACTGTCTTCGGTAATATAGGCCACGGGCAGATGCACCATTGTCTGGATTTCGTCCCGGCTGCCGGTTTCGATGGCGTCTTGATAGGCGTGCAGCAACTCCATGACCTCGGCCACCAATTCATCACGCCTGGACAAAACCCTACTCCCCGTCCCAAGAATTATTCTTACGGATCAGGATAGCGAGCGTGGGCCTGTTTGGCCAAGGGTTGATTATTTCATCATATTTTGAGTGCCTTATGGGTAGCCGCCGTTGCACCCCATGGCTACCAAGGGTACAAGGGTGGCCGCATTTATTCGTCGATGGTGGGGGCCATGGCAATGGAATCTTTTGACGATCTATTGGCCCGCGAACATTGACGCACGGCGCGGACAAAACACTTTGACACATGCGGCACCTATTCCGGAAAGGACGACAGATGGCACGTAACAAGATCGCCTTGATCGGCGGCGGCAATATCGGCGGCACCCTGGCCCATTTGGCGGGATTGAAGGAACTGGGCGATGTGGTGATGTTCGACATCGTCAACGGCCTGCCACAGGGCAAGACCCTGGATTTGGCGCAAGCCTCGCCCGTGGAAGGCTTTAACAGCCGCCTTTCAGGCAGCAATTCCTATGCCGCCATCCGGGGCGCCGATGTGATCATTGTGACCGCCGGGGTGGCGCGCAAGCCGGGCATGAGCCGGGACGATCTGTTGGGCATTAATATCAAGGTCATGCAACAGGTCGGCGCCGGCATCAAGAAATACGCCCCGAAAGCGTTCGTCATCTGCATCACCAACCCTCTCGATGCCATGGTCTGGGTTCTGCGTGAGATTACGGGCCTGCCGTCGAATCGCGTTGTCGGCATGGCCGGCATACTGGATTCGGCCCGCTTCCGCTATTTCCTGGCCGAGGAATTCGGCGTCTCGGTCGAGGATGTGACCGCATTCGTATTGGGCGGCCACGGCGATACCATGGTGCCCCTGGCGCGCTATTCCACCGTCGCCGGCATCCCCCTGCCCGACCTGGTGAAGATGGGTTGGACCACCAAGCAACGCCTGGACAAGATCATCCAGCGGACCCGCGACGGCGGCGCCGAAATCGTTGGCCTGTTGAAAACCGGTTCCGCCTTTTACGCCCCGGCCTCGGCCGCGATCCAGATGGCGGAAAGCTATTTGGGAGATCAAAAACGCGTGCTGCCCTGCGCCGCCAATTTGAACGGCGAATACGGCGTCAAAGGCATGTATGTGGGTGTCCCCGTGGTGATCGGCGCCAAGGGGGTGGAGCGGATCGTGGAAATTTCCTTGAACATATCCGAGAAAAAGGCCTTCGACAGCTCCGTCAAATCGGTCAAGGATTTGATTGCCGCCTGCAAGAAACTCGACCCATCCCTCGGCAAAAAGGCCAGGCGGGCGGCGCCGAAGAAGAAAGCCGCCCGGAAGACCGTTAAGAAAGCCAGATAGCCGGGCCCTTCGTTGGTCTTCGGCGGCAAGCATTAGGGAATGTGATGAATATTCACGAACATCAGGCCAAAAGCCTCTTAAAAAGCTATGGCGTTAGTGTACCGGACGGCGGCGTGGCCTTTAGCGTGGACGAGGCGGTCAAGGCGGCCCAGGCATTGCCGGGGCCGATCTGGGTGGTCAAGGCGCAGATCCACGCCGGCGGCAGGGGCAAGGGCGGCGGCGTCAAGCTGGCCAAATCGATTGACGAAGTCCGCACCATTGCCGCCGGAATACTGGGCATGAACCTGATCACCCATCAGACCGGCCCCCGGGGCAAGACGGTCAAGCGGCTGTATATCGAGGGCGGCTGCGACATCGCGCGGGAGCTTTATCTCAGCGCGGTGATAGATCGGGGCACCTCGCGCATCGCCATCATGGCCTCCACCGAGGGCGGCATGGATATCGAGGCGGTGGCGCAACAGACCCCGGAAAAAATCCAGACCTTGGTCATCGACCCCATCGCCGGCTTGCAGGGCCATCACGCCCGCCGCCTGGCCTATGGCCTGGGCCTGGAAGGCAAGCAGGTTGGCTCCGCGGTCAAGTTGATCACGGCGCTGTATAAGGCTTTTGTCGATACGGACGCCTCCCTGGTAGAGATCAATCCAATGGTGGTGACGGGCGCCGGCGAGGTCATCGCCCTGGACGCCAAAATGAATTTCGACGACAACGCCCTGTACCGTCAGCCGGATATCGAAGCCATGCGGGATCCGAATGAAGAGGATCCGGCCGAGTTGGAAGCCGCCAAGGCGGATCTTAACTACATCAAGCTGGATGGCAGCATCGGCTGCATGGTGAACGGGGCCGGCCTGGCCATGGCGACCATGGATATCATCAAGCTGCATGGTGGCGAGCCGGCCAATTTCCTGGACGTCGGGGGCGGCGCGACCAAGGAGCGGGTGACCCAGGCCTTCAAGTTTATTTTATCCGATGACAACGTGCAGGGCATACTAGTCAACATCTTTGGCGGCATCATGCGCTGCGACATCATCGCCGAAGGGGTGGTGGCGGCGGCCCGGGAAGTGCAATTGACCAAGCCGCTGGTGGTGCGACTGGCGGGCACGAATGTTGAAAAGGGCAAGGAAATCATGGCGGCATCGGGCCTGACGATCATCTCCGCCGACGATTTGGGGGATGCGGCCGCCAAGGTGGTTGCCGCCGTGCAGGAGGCCGCCTGATGGCTGTGCTGGTCAACAAGAATACAAAAGTAATCTGCCAGGGCTTTACCGGCAATCAGGGCACCTTCCATTCGGAACAGGCGATCGCCTACGGCACCAGGATGGTCGGCGGCGTCTCGCCGGGAAAAGGCGGCGAAAGCCATCTGGGCCTGCCGGTATTCTATACGGTGGCCGATGCGATCGAGGCGACGGCGGCCAATGCCTCGGTGATCTATGTCCCGCCGTCCTATGCCGCGGATGCCATCCTGGAAGCCATCGATTGCGGGATCGAACTGGCGATCTGCATCACCGAAGGCATCCCCGTGTTGGATATGGTCACCGTCAAGCGGGCCTTGCAGGCCTCGGGCAGGACGCGCCTGATTGGGCCGAACTGTCCCGGCGTGATAACCCCGGATGAATGCAAGATCGGTATCATGCCAGGCCATATCCACACCCGTGGCAAGATCGGCGTCGTCTCCCGGTCAGGGACGTTGACCTATGAAGCCGTGGGCCAGACCACGGCGGCCGGTTTGGGGCAAAGCACTTGCATCGGTATTGGCGGCGATCCGATCAATGGCACCAATTTCATTGATTGCCTGGAAATGTTCCTGGACGATGACGAGACCGAGGGCATCGTGATGATTGGCGAGATCGGCGGCACGGCCGAGGAAGAGGCCGCCGAATTCATCAAGCAAGCCAAGATCAAGAAGCCCATGGTCGGCTTTATCGCCGGCGTCACGGCCCCTCCCGGCCGACGCATGGGCCATGCGGGCGCCATCATTTCAGGCGGCAACGGAACGGCCGGCGACAAGATGGAGGCGATGCGAAGCGCCGGCATCGAAGTAGCGGATTCACCGGCTAAACTGGGCAGCACCATGTCGGAAGTAATGAAGGGTTAACCATCCCGCGCACAATATGCGCAAGGCTTACAAACGCAATGGAGACGGCGGCGGAAAGCCGCCGGTGGAAACATGTCCGTAGTGGACTCTAAGGGTGTGGACCCTGAAGGATCGAATCTTGAAAGTTCGGACCTTGAAGGTTCGTCGTTCCTATTTGGCGCCAACAGCGCTTTCATAGAACAGCTTTACCAACGATTTTTGAACTCTCCCAGTTCGGTTGATGCTTCGTGGCAACAATTTTTCTACGAACTGGGTGACGAAGCGGAGGCGGTGGTAGCCGAAGTTCGCGGCGCCCCCTGGGCCCCACGTACCGGCCTGGAAAATCAAACCGACCTCTATGCCGCCGGCGGCGAGGAACGGGATGTGATGGCCGGCGCCCGCCGGGCGCCAGGCGCAATGGGCGCGGTTACCCCGGCCCAGGTTCGCCAGGCCACCACGGACAGCCTGCGCGCCTTGATGCTGATCCGGAACTTTCGCGTGCGCGGCCATTTACATGCCAAACTGGACCCCCTGGGCCTGCAAAAAACAGTATCCCATTCCGAACTGGACCCGCGCAGCTTTGGCTTTACCGAGGCGGATTTGGACCGGCCGATCTATATCAACTACGTCCTTGGTCTGGAAAACGCCACCTTGCGGGAAATTCTGGACATCTTGAACCGTACCTATTGCGGCAGCATCGGTGTGGAATTCATGCACATCATGGGAGCCGACCAGAAAGCCTGGATTCAGGAGCGGATCGAAGGCAGGGGCAAGGAGATCAGCCTCACGGACCACGAAAAACGCCAAATCCTGCGCGAGTTGGTTGAGGCCGAAGGCTTCGAAAGTTTCCTGCAGGTAAAACATCCGGGCACCAAACGGTTCGGCCTTGACGGCGGCGAGAGCCTGATGCCGCTGCTGCATTCGGTGTTGATCCGGTCGGCTCAATTAGGGGTTCGGGAAATTTCTCTGGGCATGCCCCATCGCGGCCGCCTGAATGTACTTTCAAATCTCATGCGCAAGCCGTTTACCGCAATCTTTTCGGAATTTCAGGGCCAGACGGGCCACCCCCAGGACGTACAGGGTTCGGGCGATGTGAAATATCATCTGGGCACCTCGGCCGATCGGGAATTTGGCGGTCATATGGTGCATCTGTCCCTGGCGGCCAATCCATCCCATCTGGAAGCGGCCGATCCCATGGTGCTGGGAAAAGCCAGGGCCAAACAAGACCAGCTAAATGACAATGACCGCGGCAAGGTTATGGCCTTGTTGATGCATGGTGATGCCGCATTCGCGGGCCAAGGCTTGGTGGGGGAGTGTTTTGCCCTCTCCGATCTGGACGGCTACACAATTGGCGGCACCATTCATATTATCGTCAACAATCAGATCGGCTTTACCACCAATCCTAATTTATCCCGCTCCTCGCCCTATCCATCCGATGTGGGTAAAATGGTGCAAACACCCATTTTCCATGTCAACGGCGATGATCCCGAAGCGGTTGGTTACATCGGCAAGATCGCGGCTGAATTTCGCCAGCAATTCAAAAAAGACGTTATTATCGACATGTATTGTTATCGCCGCCACGGCCACAACGAAGGCGACGAACCCGCATTTACCCAGCCTTTGATGTACAAGGCTATCGGCCAGCATCCTACTTCGCGGCAGATCTACACGGAAAAACTGGTTGCCGACGGCGTCATAAGCCAGGAAGAAGGCGACAACAGCGTCGCGGATTTCCAGGCCCGCATGGAAAAGGATTTTGAGGCCGCGTCGGGCTATAAGCCCAATAAGGCGGATTGGTTGGAAGGCCGTTGGGAAGGCCTGGACATTGCCCGCGGCGGCGCCCGGCGGGGCGATACTTCGGTGAAACTCGATACCCTGCGCCAAATCGGCAAAGTGCTGACCGAAGCGCCCGAGGACTTCAACCTGCATCGAACCGTTCGCCGGCAGCTTGCCGCCAAACGGGAGATAATTGAAAGCGGCGAGGGCATCGATTGGGCCACGGCGGAAGCCCTGGCCTTCGGATCCTTGTTGCTGGAGGATTTTCCCGTGCGCCTGTCGGGCCAAGATAGCGCACGGGGCACGTTTTCCCAGCGCCATTGCGAATTTATCGATCAGGTCGATGAGCATCCCTATACGCCCTTGAACAACCTGGACAGCAAGCAAGCGTCATTTGACGTCATAAATTCTGCTCTCTCGGAAGCCGCGGTGCTGGGGTTTGAATATGGCTATTCCCTGGCCGAACCCCGCGCCCTGGTTCTGTGGGAAGCTCAATTCGGAGATTTCGCCAACGGTGCTCAGGTCATCATCGATCAATTCATCGCATCCGGTGAAAGCAAATGGCTGCGCATGTGCGGCCTGGTCATGCTGCTGCCCCATGGCTTTGAAGGCCAAGGCCCGGAACATTCCTCTGCCCGGTTGGAACGCTTTCTGCAGCTCTGTGCCGAGGACAATATGCAAGTGGCGAACTGCACCTCGCCGGCCAACTATTTTCATATTCTGCGCCGGCAACTGCACCGGAAATTCCGCAAACCGTTGATTCTGATGACGCCAAAATCTCTGTTGCGCCACAAGCGTTGTGTTTCCACCCTTGCCGAACTTGGACCCGGCTCGACCTTCCACCGCCTGTTGTGGGACGACCACGAAGGCAACCGCGATGCCCTTGCCGCCGATGATAAGATCCGCCGAATCGTGCTGTGCAGCGGCAAAGTCTATTTCGACCTTTTGGAGAAACGGGACGCGGTCAAGAAAAAGAATGTCTACCTGATGCGCATGGAACAGATATACCCCTTCCCCAAGGCAGCCTTGAGCAAGGAATTGGCCCGCTTCCCCAAAGCGGATGTGATCTGGTGCCAGGAAGAGCCGCAGAATATGGGCGCCTGGTGGCACGTGATGCCCCGGCTGGAAGAGGTGCTGGACAAGATCGGCCACAAATGCCAACGGCTAAAATACGTCGGGCGGCCGGAAAGCGCTTCTACGGCGGTCGGCAGCATGGCGGCACATCACGAAGAACAGGCCAGCTTGGTAGCCAAGGCGCTGGGACTTTGAGCGCATTAAACGAGACGAGGGTCCTCCGATGATCGATATCTTGGTTCCCGTATTGGGCGAGTCCGTGACCGAGGCGACCGTGGGCCGTTGGCTGAAAGGGGTCGGTGAAGCGATCGCCCAGGATGAGCCGCTTGTGGAATTGGAAACCGACAAGGTCGCGGTAGAAATTCCCGCCCCTAGCGCCGGGGTCTTGAGCGAAATCATCGCGCCGGAAGAGACCACCCTGGCCGTAGGCGGTTTGCTTTGCCGGCTCGATGAAACCCAAACCGCCGCTGCACCCGCGCCCATTGCTGCTACGCCGGCCGCAGCGCCGCCTATCACCGATCCCGTAGCGGCACCCTTGGCGGCACCCTTGGCGGCACCCCCGGCAGCACCCGCCGCGGCTCCCACGGCGACGGCTGCTTTGTCGCCTGCAGTGCGCCGACTAGTGCAGGAACATGGCCTCGAACCCCACACCATTCCGGCCAGCGGCAAGGATGGCCGGCTGTTGAAAGAAGATATTCTGTATTACGTCAAAGCGGGCGGCGCACGCCCGCCGGCCGCTGCCCCGGCCGTCGCTCCGGCTCCCGCGGCCGGAGCAGCGGCAGCCCCGGCCGCACCCGCGACACCGGCACGGCAGGTCATTCCGTCCGCCAGCGTCGCCGTCGCGCCAGCGGGGAACCAAGATGTGAGATTGCGGGCCAATGCGGGATTGGAAGAAATCGTCCGCATGACCCGCCTGCGCAAAACCATCGCGCGGCGGCTGAAAGAAGCCCAGAACACCGCCGCCATGCTGACCACCTTCAACGAGGTGGATATGGGCGCGGTCATGGCGGCGCGCGGCAAATACCGCGACCTGTTCGAAAAACGCCACGGCCACCGCCTGGGCTTCATGTCCTTCTTCGTGCGCGCCTGTACCCAGGCCCTGGCCGAGGTGCCGGCGGTCAATGCGGAGGTCGACGGCGACAATCTGATCTACAAGAACTACTACAACGTCGGTGTCGCCGTGGGCACGCCCCAGGGCCTTGTGGTGCCGGTATTGCGCGATGCCGATGGCATGTCCTTCGCCGATATCGAAGGGGCGATCGTCGATTTCGGCCGCCGCGCCCGTGACGGCAAATTGAGCATCGACGATATGCAAGGCGGCACCTTCACCATCTCCAACGGCGGGGTCTATGGCTCGTTGCTCTCCATGCCAATCCTGAACCCGCCGCAATCGGCCATTCTGGGCATGCACAAGATCCAGGACCGGGCCATGGTGGTAAATGGCGAAGTCGTGGCCCGGCCCATGATGTATCTGGCGTTGAGCTACGATCACCGGATTATTGACGGCCGCGAGGCGGTGACCTTCCTGGTGCGGGTCAAGGAATGTATCGAGGAACCCGAACGCCTGTTATTTGAAATATAGTGGTGTAGGGCTATGAGTGATGACAAATTCGATGCGGTCTTCATTGGTGGCGGCCCGGGTGGCTACGTCGGCGCCATCAAGGCGGCCCAGTTGGGCCTGCGCACGGCCTGTGTGGAAATGCGCGGCGCCTTGGGCGGCACCTGCCTGAACGTGGGCTGCATTCCTTCCAAGGCGTTGCTGCAATCCTCGCATCTGTATCACGAGGCGGAAGTGGAATTCGCCCGGCACGGGATCAATACCAACGGCCTATCCCTGGACCTGAAGGCCATGATGGCCCGCAAGAACCAGGTGGTTGGGGATCTGACCACGGGGATTGAGGGGCTGTTTAAGAAGAACAAGGTGGAATATATCCCCGGCACCGGGCGCATTACCGCGCCGGGCACCATCCAGGTCAACCTGAACGCCGGCGGCGAACGCACCCTGACGGCGGAAAATACCGTCATTGCCACCGGCTCCGATGTCATGGCTCTGCCGGGAGTAGAGATCGACGAAAAGATCATTCTGTCATCCACGGGCGCTCTGTCGCTCAACAAGGTACCAAAACATCTGGTGGTGATCGGGGGGGGCTATATCGGCCTGGAATTGGGTTCGGTCTGGGGCCGTCTGGGCGCTAAAATAACCGTGGTTGAATTCCTGGACCGGATCACGCCGGGCATGGATGGCGAATTATCGCGCAACCTGCTACGCGGCCTGACCAGGCAGGGCATGGAATTCCGCCTGGGCACCAAGGTTACGGCGGCAAAGAAAGTGCGCGGCGGGGTGCAACTAAGCCTGGAGCCGGCCAAAGGCGGCGACGGGGAAACCATCAAGGCGGACATGGTCCTGGTCGCCATCGGCCGGAAACCCTTTACCCATGGCCTGGGCCTGGCCGAAGCCGGCGTTACCACGGACGCAAGCGGTTTCATCCCCGTGGATGACGATTACCAGACCAACGTCACGGGTATCTTCGCCATCGGTGACGTCTTGCCCGAGCGCCCCATGCTGGCCCACAAGGCGGAGGACGAGGGCGTGGTGCTGGCCGAGAAACTGGCCGGCCACGTGGGAGAGGTGAACTACGGCGCCATTCCCGGCGTCTGCTACACCTGGCCCGAAGTCGCCACGGTGGGAAAATCCGAAGAACAGTTAAAGGCAGCCGGCATCGCCTACAACAAGGGCCGTTTCAGCTTCGCCGCCAACAGCCGGGCGCGCTCCAGCGGCGATACGGAGGGCGGCTTCGTCAAATTGCTGGCGGACAAAAAGAGCGATCGTCTGCTGGGCGCCCACATCATCGGCCCGGACGCGGGCACCATGATCGCCGAACTGGTCCTGGCGCTGGAAATGGGCGCCTCCTCGGAAGACATCGCGCTGACCTGCCACGCCCATCCCACCCTGAACGAGGCGGTCAAGGAAGCCGCCCTGGCCGTCACCGGCAAACCATTGAATAGTTGAGACAGCCGTCAAGGGATTACCAGATATGTCACAATGAAAGACGTGGATTGTTTGGGGTCAAGTCTTTCATTATGACTTTTTCGCTTCCAAAGCCTTGATGAGCCGGGAGACGGTGGAGTAGTGCAGGCCCGCCTCGGCGGCGATTTGGCTTTGCCTGTAGCCGTACGCGCGCTGGGCCTGAAGCATCCAGCTCCGGTCTTTCGCATCCGCTGCCGAGGCGCGCAATTCGGCCAAGGTCGGGCGGGCCAGACTACGCTGGGCCAGGGGCACCTCCCGCCCGGCCTGGCGCAGATGGGGGGCCAGGCCGGCGGCGAACTCCGCACCGCCCAGAATGGCGCCACCCGTCACCGCCGCCGCCAGACCGCCGGCTAGGGGCGATCGGTCATCCGTCATGCCCTCGGCCACGAACTGGCGATAGGGCGCCCAGGCCTCCGGCCCGCCGAATTGCCGGCGCAGCCAATCCACCGTCAACCACGGCGGACCCTTGGCCTCGCCGGCGGTGGCGCGGTAGCTGGACCAGGGCCAATCCGCCGCCCCTGCAACCATGCCGGCCCGCACCCGGTTCAACACCACATAGCGCGCCAGCTCCAGCAGATAGGCGTCCCGCTCCACCAGGATCGCCTTGTAGCGCCCCTGGAACAGATGCCCGGCGTTGGTGCGCCCGGGTGAAGGCCTGGGTATAGACGCCGTTGACCTGGCGCATGCCCAGGGACAGGTTGGCCCGGGGGGTTTCCACCAGCAGGTGATAATGGTTGTCCATTAGGCAATAGCCGTGGCAGCGCCAGCCGTGGCGCGCGATGCTAAGGCCCAGGCAGTCCAAAAAAGCGGCCCGGTCGCCATCGTCCAGAAACACCGCCTGCCCGCCGTTGCCGCGAGAGGTAAGGTGATAGACGGCGCCGGGATATTCTATGCGCAGGGGACGTGCCATGGGCGCAGGATATCTCTCGCCGCTGCAAAAAGAAAGACTTGACCCCAACCGCTGTGACCCCAACCGCTGGACCCCAGCAGCCTGGTCTTCAGTAGCCTGCTGGAACCTCGCCAAGCCGGGCTAATTAAACTGGTCGGTCACCCTGGCGGCATAGGGTCAGAACCCGTGGGGCAATATCGTCCAACCTTTCCGCCGCTTGGCGCAGGCCGGCCGAAGATGACAGGATCATGGTTTTGTTGCGGCGTATTCGCGAGGCGGATGTCAATAGTTCCTTGGCCTGATCGGCGACCATCTCGGCCTCGACCAAACGTTCCTCCGGCAAGCGGGTCAAGATGTCGCGCAGGCCGGTAAACGTTCGGCGCAGGTTACGCCGCGCCGCCTCGTCCGCATGGGGCACATCGTCGACGCCGTCGATCACGAGTTTCAACGTGCGTTTAATATCACTCTTTCTCGCCATTCAGTCCGCTCGAATTCCGCCCTCGATCAGGGCTCAGTTTGCCAGCGCATCGTCGTTGATGCGAGTGAAATTTCGCCCTGCGCATCCCTTGCCGCATTGTTTTACGGCAAATCGCGGCATTGCTAAAGCCCCATGCGCTTGGCAATGACATTTCCGAGAATTTCGGAGGTGCCGCCGCCAATTTCCGAGCCTATGGGCAGGCCAGGCCAGCCGTCCGCCGCAATGGCCGAAAGGCCTCGTCGGGAAAGGCCGATGCCTTATCCAGGTCCAGCATCTTTTCCGCCGGCAGCACCCGCCCCAGCAGACCCAAAACAAACGCCTGCTCATAAACGCCACCGCATTGGGCGAAAGGCGGGGATTGGGTGCATGGCGTCCGCACCAGAGCAAACCGACGTCCACGGATTTCTCAACTAAAACACATCCTATCTGGCCAGTATCGCCCGGCCGCTATCCGTCAAGCGGCAGACCAGCCAATCCGGCTTCAAGGGGTTGGCGAACCACGGCTCAGACCAACCGGCCTTGATACAGGCGCGAATAGTGCGAACGTCAATTTCCTGACCCAGCTCGTCGAACAGGGGTAATTTTCCGCCCGGCTGGATCATGCCCCGCTTCAAATAGCGAACCTGGCTCTCACTGGGATATGCCATGCCCGCAACAGTATCCGATTGAGCCAGGCAGGCAAAGCGGAGGCTTTTTCACGACTTATCCACAGGCCGATTCGATAAAAGTGACAGATGATGATTCTTTAATGATAATCAGTACTTGACAATATGGTGCGCCGCAACATATAACCAGTGTGTTCCACAGTTCCATGTCCTATTCAATAACGCGATGAGAGCGGCACATGCTTGATATCAGGCCCCGCAGAGGGTGTCTTTGGCCCATGTGGCCCCACGGCGACCACCCTAGCCACAAATACTGCGGCGAAATTCGCTCGGACGGTAGCTCGTACTGCGACGAACATAAGGCGAAGTCGATCCGCGATCTAGAGATCGAACCGCGCCAGCCGTTTATTCCGCGCAGGAAAGCCGCCTAGGACTACTTTGCGGCCGGGTGCTGCCCGCGTTGCCGGGGCCCCGGGACTCAACCATATTTCAGCCCGAGACGACGGCGCCATGAATGGTGGCGCCGTGGCTTTTGGCCTGCGCCCGCGGGCGATTGCCCCGGTGGCGGCGGCGGCAAGGCGTGCCGCGCCGAATAGGCCTCAAACGATACCGCCAATATGGGCCACCATGGCGGACAGGGTTTTTTCGAACTGATCCTTGTGCGGTGCGTGGCCGCAATCGGGCAGCAACAGCGTCGCGGCGTCGGGTCCGATGCCCCGTTCAATGGCCTGGCATTGGGCGATGGTGCCATATTCGTCAGCCGCGCCCTGGATCACCAGGGTAGGCACCGGCTTTCGCGCGCAGATAAGCGGCAAATATTCTTCCAGGTTCCAGGTACTGAAGCCTTCCCCCAGCCAGGGCTCCGACCAGCCGCGAAAGGCGCAATCCACGTTGCCGCCATGATATTTCGCCAGGCGCCGGCGCAGATCGCCCGTGGCATAGGTTTCCCGCGCCGCGGCGATGGCGGCTGCGTTGCAGTCTTCCATGAAGACATGGGGCGCCTCCAGGATCAGACCGGCCAAACCCGTGGCCGGGGTGCCACCGGCATAGATCAGCGCGATCGAGGCGCCGTCGGAATGGCCCACCAGGATGGCCCGCCCAATCCCAGCGGCCGCCAACAATGCCGGCAATACCCGCAAGCCTTCGTCATGCATATAGGTCATGGGCCGCGGCAATGCGCAGGGTTCGGAGCCGCCATAGCCCTGGCGGCTATAGACAAAGCCGCCAAGGTCGGTGGCCGCAACCAACCGGGCCGGGTAATCGCGCCACAAGGCAACACAGCCCAGTCCTTCGTGCAGGAACACAAGGGTGGGCGGGCCATCGGGACCGGTGGATGGGGCGGGCCCCAGCCAGGCGCATTCCAGGCGCTGGCCCGCCGCCTCTATACTGTCATAACAGTCCGCCATACACCGGCCGCCATCAATCCCGCAGCTTGTAACGTTGGATCTTGCCGGTCGCGGTCTTCGGCAATTCGTCGATAAAATCCACCCAGCGTGGATATTTGTAGGGCGCCAGACGATCCTTGACGAATTGTTGCAACGCCACCGCCTGGCTCTCCCCACCGCCGCCCGCTTTCAGGACGACATAGGCCTTTGGCTTGATCAGTTCGTCGCTATCAGCATGCCCGACCACCGCGGCTTCCAAGACGCTTTCATGGGCCATCAGGGCGGATTCCACCTCGAAGGGCGAAACCCAGATGCCGCCCACCTTCAGCATGTCGTCGGAACGGCCCGCATAAACCAAATAGCCGTCATCATCGTACATGTATTTGTCGCCGGTCCTGGTCCAGGCGCCTTCAAAGGTGGCGACGCTTTTTTCCCGGTTGTTCCAATAATAGGGCGACGACGATGGTCCACTAACCAGCAGATCACCAATTTCTCCCGGCGCCACATCGGCGCCCGCATCGTCCGTGAGCCGGCAGCGGTAACCGGGCACCGGCAGACCGGTACTGCCATAACGCACGTCTCCGGGCCGGTTGGAGACAAAGATATGCAGCATCTCGGTGGAGCCGATGCCGTCCAGAATATCCACGCCGAAGCGGTCGGCCCAGCGTTTGGCGACCTCTTCGGGCAAGGCCTCGCCGGCGGAAACGCAGTGGCGCAGACGCGGCGAGGATGCCGCGCGGCCGATGCCATCATCCGCTAGGATGCCGGCATACAAGGTGGGCACGCCATAGAAAATACTGGCCTCGTTGTCCTTTATCCGGGCCATGACAGCCTCGGGCGTGGGGCGTCCGGCCATCAGGACAGAGGTGGCGCCGACCATCATGGGAAATGTCAGGGCATTACCCAGACCATAGGCGAAAAACAACTTGGCGGCGGAATAGACCACGTCGTCGGACCGAATGCCCAGCACGCCCAGGCCATACAGGACCGCGGTGTTGATCATATCGCTTTGCAGATGCGGCGCGCCCTTGGGGCGTCCCGTGGAGCCGGAGGAATAGAGCCAAAACGCCACATCGTCGGCGGACGTCGCCGCCGCCTCCAGTGCCGGCGCCCCATTGGCCAGGGTCGCGGCCATGCCGGCATGACCGCCGGTATCGCCCGGGCCGGTCACGATGATATGGCGCAGGGCCGGCAATTTATCCAGGATCGGTGACACGGCGGGCAACAATTCGGCGCTGACAACCAGGGCCCGGGCCCGGGAGTCCCGCAGCATGTATTGATAATCCTCGGTGGTCAGCAGGGTATTGACCGGCACCGCCACCAATCCCGCCTTGATGGTGCCAAAAAAGGCAATGGGAAAATCAATACTGTCCAGCTGCAGCTGCATGACGCGCTGTTCCGGTTGCAGGCCCAAATCCAGCATCGCATTGCCAAAGCGGTTGGCGCTGTCCTGCAACGCGCCAAAGGTGTGGGTGCCATTATCATCGATAAAGGCGGCCTTGTCGCCAAAGCCCTCGTCAACCCGCCGGTCCATGAAATCCACCGCCAGGTTGTAGTCCCGTGGCACGGTCACCAATGGCGGATCCTGGGATAGATCGAATGTACTGTAGCCGCCCGTCATACCAATCTTCCTCCCACTGTCGCAACGTTGCTATTTGGCCAGAATTTCGACCCATTCCCGGGCCCAGGCGACGGCCGCTTCTTCCGGCAGTTCATCGCTCGAGGCATTGTGGCGCATGACCTCGCCGACCCGTTGCGCCCCCAGTTCCCGCAACAGAATATCGAACCGCGCGCCACCTTGATTGTAGGTATCGGCATAAGTGCTGTCACCTAGACCAATGACGCCGTAACGCAGCCCCGACAAATCCGGCTGGTGCACATCCAAAGCCTCGTACAGCTCCATGGCGTTGTCGGGCACATCACCTTGGCCATAGGTCGAGGTGCAGATCAGGACCAGGTCATTATCGCACAGGACATCCGGGCTCAGGCCGTCCATATCCAGCATTTCAACCTCGTAACCGGCTTCTTCCAACACCGGGCCGACATCTTCGGCAACCAGTTCGGCGGTCCCCGTGATGGTACCAATCAATATGGTGATGGATTTGGCCATAGGTCCCCCAAACTAAGATCGCCAGATTATGAAAATGATATATACTGCATTTATTGGTCGATAGACAATTAAAAAGAATTATAATGCATATTCTATCGTTTCATGTTCCAATAGCCAATCGGTAACGAATGGACGGCAACGAGGCAACCATGCAGGGTCGAATGGAGCAGGAGCAGGCAGATAGGGCCGGTGATGATGCGCGCTATTTGGCCCTGTTGGGCGACCGGGTGCGCGGGGCCAGGGCCCGGCGCGGCATGACGCGCAAGATATTGTCCGCCGAATCCGGGGTATCGGAGCGCTATCTGGCACAACTGGAAAGCGGCCGGGGCAATGTTTCGATCATCTTGTTGCGGCAAATCGCGGCCGCCATGCATCTGCCGCTTTCGGAACTGGTCCGGGACGGCCCCGACCGGCCGGTGGAAATGGCCTTGATTCTGGAACAACTGGCCGACCTGGACAACGACGACCTGGCCGACCTGCATCGCCATTTGCGCCAGCGTTATGCGCCGGAGGCCGGGCAAAGCGGCCGTATCGCCCTGATCGGCCTGCGTGGTGCGGGCAAGAGCAGCTTGGGGCGCGCCCTGGCCAAGCGCCTGGTCCTGCCCTTCGTGCAGTTGAACAAGCAGATCGAGGAAAAGGCCGGCATGGGTCTGGACGAGATCTTTGATCTGCTGGGCCGGACCGCCTACCGCCGCTTGGAACGGCAATGCCTGGAACAAGTGATCGAGTCCCATCCCAGGGCCGTGTTGGAGACGGGCGGCGGCCTGGTCACCGAACCGGGCACCTACGAACGCCTGCTCTCCTCTTGCTACACCATTTGGCTGCAAGCCTCGCCGGAGGAGCATATGGCCCGGGTGGCGGCTCAGGGCGATCAGCGCCCCATGGCCGGCAACCGGGAGGCCATGGAAGATCTGCACCGCATCCTGGAGGGCCGCGAAAGCCTGTACCGCAAGGCCGACACCACCCTGGATACCACGGCCCGCACCCTGGGCGCCTGCCTGGACGAACTGGTCGGCTTGGTGCCGGACACCGGCATCAGCAACCCGTAAAGTCCCGCCCGGCCTGGCTTCAACTCAGATATTAACCGGCCGCACCTCGACAAAATTCGTGTTGTAGGTGGTGGCACCACTGGGCGCGGAGCGGTCCAGGGTCACGGCGTTGGCGCAACCTTTCGTATCGACGCCTTCCGCATCCGGGGTAAACCAGGCGCCTTCCTTGATGGAAACGACGCCGGGCGCGATATTTTCCGTCACCCGCGCCGGCAGAACCGTCGCGCCCTGGGCGTTGAAGATCCGGACCATCTGGCCATGGTGAATGCCCCGCGCCGCGGCGTCATCCGGGTGCAGCCACAAGTCATCCGGGTCTACCTTGGCCAGCTTGTCCTGGTTGCCGTGAATGGAATGGGTCCGTGCCCGGGACTTGGGACTGCACAGGCTAAGCGGATAGTCCCCATCGTTTTCCAGATGCGGCACCCAGGTCGGGACCGGTGCAATAGCGCCCAGGCCATAGGGATCGGGATTGTCCGCGATGGAAGTGGCATAAACCTCGATCTTGCCCGACGGCGTGGCGAATTTATGGCTTTCAGGATCGCGGATCTGTTTGGCGAAAGCCACCGCATCCTCGGGCGCGGGAAACCGCGCCACGCCCTGCGCCTGAAAGGCATCGAAATCATCCACCGCACCGGCGGTGAACTCGCGCAGCCAGTCCATGTCCTCTTTGTCGTTATACCCCTCGATCCCGACGCGCCCGGCCAGATCGGTAAATATATCCAGATCGTTGCGGCACTCATACATGGGTTCGATGGCCTGTTTCATGAAAATCGCATAATGGCCCGCGCCGGCCCAAGGGGTATGAACGTCGTTGCGTTCCCAAAAGGTCGTGGCCGGCAATACAATATCCGCGTGGCGCGTGGTCGGGGTGAGGAAATTGTCCTGGCCGACAATAAATTCGACGCTATCCAATGCGCCGGCCACTTTCGCGGCGTTGGGGCATTGATTGAACAGATCGCCGCCCATGGAATAAATCAGTTTGATATCCGCGGGATAACCGCCGCTTTTGCCCCGCGCCAACAGATCGGCCAGCAAGGGGGCCGAGATCTTTGCATCCACCGGGTTCGGTCCCGCCGGAAAGTTTTGTATGTTGCCATGCCCCGTGGCGCCATTGGAGGTGCCGGAGTTGCCGCCGACGATGCCCACGTTGCCGGTAATCGCCGCCAATGCATAGGCCGCCCTGTGGAACTGTTCGCCAAAGGCCGTCCGCCCCGGCCCATAACCACCCTGCAACGCGGCCGGCTTGGTGGTGGCGAATTCAATGGCCAGGCGATGGATCGTCGCGGCGGGTATGCCCTTTATCCCGGCCGCCCATTCCGGTGTTTTGACGATACCGTCGCTCTCGCCCCTCAAATAGGCGCGGTATGAGGCACCCTCGGGGGCGCCTTCCGGCAAGGTCGCCTCGTCAAGGCCCTGTACAAAGCGGTCGCAATAGGCCTGATCATGCAACCCCTCGTCGACAATCACATAGGCCATGGCGATCAAGGCGGCGGCATCGGTGGAGGGACGTATAAAGACGTGTTCGTCGGCCAATTGGATCGAGGTGCGGGTTCGGCGGGGATCAATACAGACCATGCGCGTGCCTTGCGCCTTGGCCGCTTTCAAATATTGCATGGTGCCGGTGCCAAAGGTGCCGTCCCCCGGCGACCAGCCCCACAGCCAGATCAGTTTCGAATTGACATAGTCCGTGGGTTCACGGCCCGCGGCCTTGTGGGAGATGCCCTGGCCATAGGTGGCGCGCAGGGAGAAAATTTCAGCTTCGCACGACATGTTCGACCACAGATCGCTGCAGCCGCCAAACATGTGCAAAAAGCGCTTCGCCGGCCCCCGTCCATGCAATACGGATAAATTGCCCGAGCGGGAGCCGTCGAGTATGGCCGCGTTGCCCCATTTTTCCCGCACCCGCAACAATTGCGCCGCCACCTCGTCCAAGGCCTCGTCCCAGGAAATGCGCGTAAACTGGCCCGATCCGCGCGGCCCCGTACGGCGCATGGGATATTGCAATCGGTCGGGATGATAGGTGCGTTCGATCTGACCGACGCCGCGGGCACAGGCCTGCAGCGGCGGATGTTCCGGGTTCCAGCGCCGTAAATCGGTGGAAATCCTGGCTATCCGGCCTTCGCGCACATGGGCATTGACCACGCAGCGTCCGCCGCAATTATGGCCGCAGGTGCTGGTCACGATGGTTTCCCCCGGCCCCGCCGCCGGGCGCGGCGCCTCGTATATGGTCCGTACCGCCATTGCCTTGCCTCTCCCCATTGGGGCGGACAGGCCGTATTGGGCCCTATACGCCGCCTTGGGGCGGCAGTTTAGGCGCCTTCCTGATGAATTAAAAGCCGTCGCGTGCCCATGGGCGCCGTTGCAAGGGGGATGCCAGCCATGCTTTGACCTGAGGCCCACAGTCAGGGACAATGGGGCATGCCTGAACGATTAACAAAAATCTCAACTATTTATCTCGCCCTGGCGGTTCTGGTCCTGGCCGCGGCTTCCGGCCCCCGAGGGGCCGCGGCGGCTGGCCGCATTTCGCTGCCGGGGATTACATTTTCCGAAGCGTCGGGCAATTTTCGCCTGTTGGCGGCATCCGGCACTGGCACCCTGGACGATCCCATTGTGCTGGTCGAAGAAGTTTTTGGCGAGGGCGAAGTGGTGCTTGCCATCGATGTCGTGTCGGCGGACTTCGGCAGCCGGGTAAAAACCATGCATGCGGTGGGTTTCGCGCTGCAAAAAGTGGTGATCAACCGCACCGCCCTGATCTGGGATTACTATGCCCTGGAATTGGAGTTCAAGCCAGGGCGCGGCAGTGATTATTACGACGGCCTGTCTTTTGCCCAAATGGCGACGGTGAACCGGCCCTTCCGCTCGGACAGCTTTGCGCAGGTTGAAGATTTGACGGAACCACGCGACGTGATCCGCTTTAGCCAGGGGCAGGTCTATCCGGGTGAACGGGTCCGCTTCGCGTTGTCCATCACCCACACTGGATTAAAGCCAAAATTTTTCCTTGTTCAGCACGTACGCCCGCCCTATGCCCAATTGGACATACAATTCCATCCAGATCACTTGCGGAATGCGCTGTAATCGTGGGTCGTGAAGGGATAGCCCAATGTCGCAGATAGAGACACCGATCACCCAATTGCTGATCCCGGCGGAAGCCGTCGAGCACGACCAGGACGGGCGGGAAGGTGGCTTTGGCGGGGGCCGGGGCGACGGCCCGGGCGGGCGGCCGCCAAGATGGTGGTCCCCCCGGGAGGTCGATTTCCACCGCGGTCTGATGCTGGGGCTGGTGATCACCGCGGTCTGGCTGGTCACCTGTTTCAGCTATATCGCCGCCTATGTCGGTTGGGATGCCCTGGCCTTTTTGCTGCCCCACGAACTGGCGTCGGTGCTAAGCGCCATTTTCGCGCCTTTGGGCGTACTGTGGCTGGCGTTGTTCTATCTGCGCCGGGGCAGCGAGATGACCGATCACGCGGCTGCCTTGCAGGCGGAGCTGCGGCGTCTGACCTATCCCGACGATCGGGCGGCTGGCCGCATCGAAATGATCTCGGCGGCCCTGCGGCGCCAGGCGGAGGAGTTGACCCAGGCATCGGCGCAGGCCACCGATCAGGTGCGCCAGGTCGAAAATCTATTGCGCCAACGGGTCGAGGATATCTCCCGCAGCTCCACCTCGTCCAACGCCCGCACCGCTGCCCTGGTCGAAGAGCTGGGCGGACGGGCCCGGGCCCTGGAAGGCGCGGCTGAACGCCTGACTGATCAAGGTAGTCAAATCAACGATCTGCTGTTGGGACAGGCCAGCGACTTCGAAGCCTCGATCGCGCAATCGCAACATCGGGCCGAAGCGGCGGCCAGCGTCCTCGGTGCGCAATCGGACGCCTTGGCCGAGGCCATGGACCGGGCCGAGGCGCGGGCCGAGGCGTTGACCGAAAACACCATGAGCCAGGCCGACCGTCTGAGCCAGCATTACGATACCCGCCTGGCGGAAATAGAGCGGAGCACCGCGCAGGCGCAGCAGAATTTCTCCGAGCGGACCAACATGATGGCCGATGGCGTCGCCCACACCGCCCATGAGATGGATCAGAAGTTTGCCCAGACCATCGATCATATGGATAGCCGGGCGGGAACCTGGAGCGAAGACGCCATGGCGCGGGCCGATCAGATCCGCCAGCATTATGGCACCCGCCTGAACGAGATCGAGCGCACCGGCCAACAGACACAAACCACCATCGCCACCCGTAGCGCCCAGATGACGGCGGATTTGCAACAAAACCTGGCCACCATGGAGACCGATTTCGACACCGCCATCGACCACCTGACCGAACGCGCCGGGGGTTTGAAGGACGAGGCCATGGCCGGGGCCGATAATATCAGCCAGCATTTCGAAGACAGGCTGAATGCTATCGCGCGAAACGCCGACGAAAACCAGGCCGCCATTGCCGCGCGTGGCACCGAATTGGCCCAGGTCCTAGCCCGTAACCTGGAACAAATGGCGAAACGCTTCGATCAAAACATCGACGAATTGAGCCATCGCGGCGGTGAGATGACCGAAGCCGCCACGGCCCGGGCGGATCAGATGCAGCAACATTATGGTGTAAAACTGGCCGAGATCGAACAGCAATCAGTCCAGATCCAGACCGCCATCGCGGGGCAAAACGAGCGCATGGCCAGCCAGATGCGGCAAAATTTAAACGCCATGACCGAAGCCTTCGAGCATTCCGTCGACGGCCTGAACAACCGCTCCGACGACCTGCGCGACACTGCCCTGGAACGGGTGGAACAACTGCGCCTGCAATATCAGGATAAACTGGCCGTCATCGAGCAATCGACGGACCAGGCCCACGGCGCCCTGGCCGGCCGCGCCGACCGCCTGGCCGATAGCATCGATCAAAATCTCAACGACCTTGCCGATCACTTCAATCTATCCGTCGACCGTCTGGAATCCCGGACCGGCGAAATGGCCTCCAACGCCATGGCGCAGGCCGAACATATGCGCCGCCATTATGGCGAGCAGTTGGCCGGGATTGACCTGGCATCGATCCAAACGGCAAAGGCCGTCGCCGGGCGGTCCAGTGATATGGCCGACGGCGTCCGCGGGGTGGTGGATCAGATGGGTCAGGATTACAGCCATTCCCTGGACCAGTTGCTGGTGCGTACCGGCGAGATGACCGACCAGGCCGTGGCCAGCGCCGACCAGATGCGGCAACATTTCGCCCAGCAACTGATCGGCATCGAGGCATCCTCGGCCGAGACGCAAGAGACCGTCGCCGGCCACGCCGATCAGATGGCCGACGGGGTGCGCCAGGCGGTCGGTAAATTGGGTCAGGAAATCGATCAGACCATCGACCGACTGGAAACCCGTGTCGCCAACACCGGCGACCGTATTCGGTTGCAGACGGACGACCTTCGCACCGCCACCACCGCGGCCACGGAACAGGCCGTGCGCCGCCTGGAGGAAATGAGCGCTACCCTGCTGTCGCGCATCGAACGGGTCAGCGGCGATATGAACCGCACCATCGATGGGATCGATCAGGATTGGACCAAGCTGCAATCAAATGTGGACGAGCGCGCCACCGCCCTGGCGGATGTGGCCAGGCGCATCACCTCGGATGTCTCGCAACATGCCGAGGTGATTTCCGAGCGGCTGCGGGAAGAAGAGTATGAGGCGCGGCAAACCGCCGACCGCATGACCGATCATGCCGCCGGACGGATCGATGCCATGTTGGCGGACCTCGACTCCCGTCGCGGACAGCTCTTGGCCCTGGCGGAGGGTACGGTCGATGACCTCCGCGCCACGGTCGCCAAGGTTGAAGCCAAGTTGCGGGGCCGGGCCGAAGCCTTCAACAGCGCGGTCGAAGACAGCGCCCGCCGGGGCGAAACCAGGGCCGAGGCGGTTGGCCAGGCGTTTAAGTTACGCACGGTGCAAATCGCCTCCGAGACAGACAAAATTGCCAGCTTCGTCAACCGCCGCACCGAGGAAATCGCGCAATCTTTCAAGGATGGCGCCGCCGTTGTCACCGGCTATGCCGAGGATGCCTCCCGCCAAGCCGCCCTGAACGCCTTGGCGTTGAGCAATGCCTTCCAGCAACGGATCGACGAAATCGGCAAATCCGTCGCGGGCAATACGGAAAAATTCGGCCAGAATGCCAGCCAAACCGCCGAAGCCATCCGCGAAGAGTTCGAGGCCCGGATCACCGACGTCGTGGACAATCTGGAAGGCCTGGCCCAGCGCACCATTGGCCAGGCCCAAACGGTGGAAGCCGGCCTGCGGGCGCAAATCGCGGATTTGGGCCTGACGGTTGACGATTTGATCAACCGCGGTGACCAGATGAGCCAGAACCTGCATCAGGAAGGTAAATGGCTGCAAGATGCTTCGGTCCAGATTGGCGCCGAAGCCAAGCGCGCGGGCGAGGCCATGCGCCAGGACGGCGGCGGCTTGCGCCAGCTTTCGCGCGAGGTGGAAACCATATCCCACGGTATCGAGGCGCGGGTGCAGCAGCATATGGAAATTCTCGACGCCACCGCCGGCAGGACCGAGGAACGCATCGCGGCGGCGGGCAGCCAATTGGCGGCAACGGCGGAAACCGTGCAGCAGGCCGCCCGGCAGGCCGACCAGCGGATTGACCAGGCCAGCCAGCATCTGAACGAACGGGCCGGGGCCATCGCTGCGGCCTCGCAACAATCGGCGGAGGCCATGGGCCAATCCGGCGAAGGTGTGGAACAGGCCATGAGCCGGATACAATTCGCCACCAACGCGGCAGCCGGACAAATCGAAGACCTGACCAGCGGCGCCGAGGATCGGATCGACGCCATGGCCAGCACGGTCGAGGAACGGATCGATAGCTTCGCCCAGAGCACGGACGGGCGTATTGACGACCTGACCAGCATGACGGAGCGGCGCCTTGGTGAATTGAGCGACGGGGCGGAAGCGAATTTGCAGCAGATCGCCCGGGCCACCACCGACCGGGTTGCCGAGGCTGCCGCCGCCGCCGGGCAGCGTATCGAGGCGGTGCAGTCCACCCTGGACAAGGGCATCGAAGGCGTAACGGTGGCGGCCAAGCGGGCCGAAGGGGCCGGGCGCCAATTGCAAGAGCGCATCGCCGGACTGGCCCAGACCGGCACCGCGGCGACAGCGGAAATGCGCGCCACCGAAGCGGCCTATGTAGAGGCCGCCGACACTCTGGCCGTCGAAGGCGAGCGTGCCCTGACCCAGATTCACATTACCACCGCCAACTTGCGGGAAGAGGCCGATGGCGTCGCCGCGGCGGCCCAGCAAGCCAACGCGGCGGTGGACGCCACCGGCGAAACCCTGCGCCAGAACGCGCAACATCTAACAGCCGCCACGGACCGGGTTCAGGCCGAGGCGACGACCCTGGGCGCCGCCATGAAGGAGCACGCCATTGTGCTGGAGGAAGCCGCCGAGATGACGGAGAAACGCACCGCGCGTCTGAACCAGAATCTGCACAGCCGGGCCGGCGCCTTGCAGCAAATCGCCACGGCTATCGCCGAACGGGCCGACCAGATAGAGACCATATTGGAGAAAAGTACCGCTGCCCTCAGTCAGTCATCAACATCCGCGCTGGATGATTTGGCCAAGGCCGGCAGCGCGCTGCAAGAGGAACTGCAAACCCTGGATGCCGCCGCCACCAAGGGCGGGGCCTATCTGAACCAGATAATGGATTTACTGAGCCAGGGCAGCACGCAAGCTGAAGGCACCTCCACCAAGGCGGTTGAAAACATGGCCCGCCTGGCACAGTCCCTGCGCGGGCAAGGCGATCAACTGAACGAAGCGGCGGCGGAGGCGGCGGCGCGCATCGAAACGTCCCTGGCCCGTTTCATGGAGCAAAGCAAATCCCTGAGCCAGCAGTCCGGCGGCGTAAGCGAGGACCTTCTGCGGCGGGCCGATCAAATGAGCGCCGTGGCGGCCCAGTCGAAAACCGATTTGGCCGAAGCCATTGATGTCCTGGGCCGTGGCACCACCCGCGTGGCGGAGGCGGCCGACGAGGCGGCGGCCCGGTTGCGCGACGCCCATATCTCCTTCGACAACGCCTCGACCGCCTTGAATGAAACGTCCGACCGTGAAGCAACGCGAATCCTGGGCGCCGGCATCGCCTTTCGCCAGGAAATTCAGAATGTCGCGGCGGCCGGCGAGCGCGGGGCCGAAAGGCTAAAGGCCGCCAGTCTGGACATGGCCGGCCAGGGCAATGAACTGCGCGATGAATCCAACCGGCTGTCGCAGCAGGTCGCCGAATTGAGCAAGGATTTGCGTCTGGCGGTGGATCAGTTGTCCGATCAGGCCAAGGGTAGCGAAACGCGGCTGTTGCGCCTGGGCGAACAGTTGGCCAGCAACGCGGGCGAATTGGAGCAACTGACCGAGCGGACCGGCCAGGCGGCGGACTCTATCGGCGAAACCTATCGCCGCCAGGCCGAAGAATTGCGCCAGGTCAGCGAAAAGGCCGTTGCCGACGCGGCCAGTATCGAAGAGGGCAGCGCCTTGAACCGGCGCAAGGGGTTCATGCGCAACATGACCTTTATAACCGAGCGCATGAACTCCCTAGCCATCGATCTTGACCGGGCCCTGGAAAAGAATGTGCCCGAGGATGCCTGGGAGCGCTATCTGGACGGCGACCGGGGCATATTCACCCGCCGCATCGTCCGCAACCGCGACCGTTTCTCGCTGAATGCCATCCGCGCCAATTACGAAGACGACGACGGCTTCCGCGAACACGTGGACCGCTATCTTGTCCAGTTCCAGGAGGCGTTGGCGCAGGCCGAGGAAAACGATCCCGAAGATATCCTGGCGGCGGTGTTGTTGTCCTCTGACGTGGGCAAATTGTACATGCTGATGTCCAAGGCCCTGGGGCGTTTAAATTAGGTGAGGACAGCAGGCGCCGAAGGGAAGAGCGCGCTACCGGGGCGAAATCAGCTTACCGGCATTATGCTGGCGTTAGGCGCGATGTTTCTGCTTTCGCTGATGGATCTGCAGGCCAAGTATTTGAGCCAGACCCTGCCCGTGATACAAATCAGCTGGGCTCGCTATTTTTTCCATTTCGCCGTCATGGCCGTGATCTTTTGGCCCAGGCGCGGGCGCAGCCTGCTGCGGACAAGCCGCCCCGGGCTGCAATGGATCCGATCGTTGTTGCTGGTGCTGTGCACGATCGCCTTCTTCACGGCCATTCAATACATGCCCTTGGCCGATGCGGTGGCAATCAGCTTCGTCTCGCCCCTAATGGTCACCGCATTGAGCGTACCGTTATTGGGAGAAGCGGTCGGCGGCAGGCGGTGGACCGCCGTCACCATCGGCTTTGTCGGCGCCATGATCATCGTCCGGCCGGGCCTTGGCGCGGTGCATTGGGCCGTCTGGCTGTTGCTGGCCATGGCGCTTGGTTATGCTCTTTACCAGATCACCACGCGCATGTTGTCCAGCACCGACGACCCGATTACCACCTTGTTCTTCTCCGGCCTGATCGGCGCCGTCGCCATGAGCCTGTTGGTGCCGTTCTTCTGGCGCGATCCGGTGGCGCCGGAACATTGGTTGATGTTGATCGCACTGGGGTTGATGGGCGCGATCGGCCATTACGCCCTGATCAAGTCGTTTGAGTTCGCCCCGGTCGCCGTGTTGGCGCCACTGTCTTATACGGCCCTGCTATGGAATACCTGGTTCGGCTATCTGACCTTTGGCGACCTGCCCGACCGCTGGACCGTGGGCGGCGCCGCCATCCTGGTCGCCACCGGCGTTTACATTATTTATCGCGAGGGCTTACGCGGCAAGGAGACAGAAACCAAACCTGCGAAATAATTCTTGATATGGATTATTTATGCATTATAATGCCTATTAAGAAATGGGGAGCAGACCGCATGATTGAATTCCGCACGGAGCCGGAGTCGTACCGGCATTGGCGATTGTCCTTTGATGGCCGCGTAGCGACCTTGGCCATGGCCGTGGACGAAGGCGGCGGCCTGCGGGACGGTTATGAATTAAAGTTGAATTCCTACGACCTGGGCGTCGACATCGAACTCTACGATGCGGTACAGCGTCTGCGTTTCGAGCATCCGGAAGTGGCCGCCGTTGTCCTGACCTCGGCCAAGGATCGGATCTTTTGCGCCGGCGCCAATATCCGCATGCTGGCGACCTCGTCCCACGATCATAAAGTGAACTTCTGCAAATTCACCAACGAGACCCGAAATAGCATTGAAGACGCCTCCGCCCATTCCCGGCAGATCTATATCGCCGCCGTAAACGGACCCTGCGCGGGAGGCGGCTATGAGTTGGCCCTGGCCTGCGACCAGATCATCATGATTGACGATGGCGCTACCACCGTTTCTTTACCGGAAGTACCCCTGTTGGCCGTGCTGCCCGGCACCGGCGGCCTGACCCGCCTGTCGGACAAGCGCAAGGTGCGGCGCGACCGGGCCGATTTCTTCTGCACCCTGGAGGAAGGCATCCGCGGCCAGCGGGCCGTGGACTGGCGCCTGATCGACGAGACCGCGCCACGCTCCAAATATGACGGCGCCGTGGCCGACCGCGCGGCCCGGGCCGTGGCCCAATCGGACCGGCCCGCGGAGGGCCAGGGTATCGCCCTGACCCGGCTGCAGCGCACCATCGAAGGCGACAGCATCCGCTATTCCACGCTGACGGTGGAAATCGACAGGGCCGCGCGCACCGCCTCTCTGACCGTGCTGGCCCCGGCCGAGGCACCGCCCAGCGATACCGATGCCATCCAAACTCAGGGCGCCGATTATTGGCCCCTGCGCCTGGCCCGCGAATTGGACGATGCCATCCTGCACCTGCGCACCAACGAAAACGAAATCGGCACCTGGCTGTTTCACAGCATCGGCGATAGCGATCTGGTCGCGGCGCACGATGCCGCCATGGCCGCCAACCAGGATCATTGGCTGGTGCGCGAGGTAATCCTGTATCAAAAACGCACCTTGAAGCGTATCGATGTCACTTCCCGCAGCATCTTCGCCATTATCGAACCGGGATCGTGTTTCACCGGCACTTTGCTGGAGCTGGCCCTGGCCGCCGACCGCAGCTACATGCTGGATGGCCAGTTCGAAGGCGACAACCGGCCGCCGGCCACGGTTACGCTGACCGCCATGAACTTTGGCGCCTACCACATGGTCAATGGCCTGACCCGCCTGCAATCCAGGTTCCTGGACGATAGAGAGACCATCGCCGCGCTCGACCTGCGCCAGGACGAAGCCATGGATGCCCTTACGGCGGAAGCGGCCGGCCTGGTTACCTTTGCGCCCGACGACATCGACTGGGAGGACGAGGTACGCATCGCCATTGAAGAGCGCGCCGCCTTCTCCCCCGACGCCCTGACCGGCATGGAAGCCAATTTGCGCTTCGGAGGGCCGGAAACCCTGGAAAGCAAAATATTCTCGCGCCTCTCCGCTTGGCAAAACTGGATTTTCCAGCGCCCCAATGCGGTTGGCGAAACCGGCGCGCTGCCGTTGTATGGCACCGGCCAGCGCAGCGAATTCGATAAAAGGAGGGTCTGACCCCATGGCCATTGATTATCAGGAACGCATCCCCAACAACGTCGATCTGTCGGAAGACCGCCGCCTGCGACGGGCCTTGGAGGCCTGGCAGCCGAACTATCAAAAATGGTGGCACGAAATGGGGCCGACGGAATTTCAGACCCATGACGTTTATCTGCGCACCGCCATTAGCGTGGATTCAAAAGGCTGGGCCAATTTCGGTCGCGTGAAAATGCCGGATTACCGTTGGGGTATCTTTCTGGCCGAACCGGAAGCCGATCGTAAGGTCAATTTCGGCGAGCACAAGGGCGAGGCCGCCTGGCAGGAGGTGCCCGGCGAATACCGTGGCATGTTGCGCCGCCTGATCGTCACCCAGGGCGATACCGAACCGGCCTCGGTGGAACAGCAACGGCTATTGGGCTTCACCGCCCCCTCCCTCTATGACCTGCGCAATCTGTTTCAGGTCAATGTCGAGGAAGGCCGGCATTTGTGGGCCATGGTTTATCTGCTGCACGGCTATTTCGGCCGCGATGGCCGGGAAGAGGCCGAAGAGATGCTGCAACGCCATTCGGGCGATGCGGACAAGCCGCGTATCCTGGGCGCCTTCAACGAGGAAACACCCGATTGGCTGTCCTTTTACATGTTCACCTATTTCACGGACCGGGATGGCAAATTCCAACTGGCGTCCCTGGCGGAAAGCGGCTTTGATCCGTTATCGCGGACCTGCCGCTTCATGCTGACCGAGGAGGCCCATCATATGTTCGTGGGCGAGACCGGCGTGGGCCGGGTGATCCAACGGGCTTGCGAATTGATGAAAGAGCATGGCGAAGACAATGTCCGCAAAATGGGTGGCATTGATCTACCGACCCTGCAGAAATACCTGAACTTTCATTTCTCGGTTTCCCTGGATCTGTTCGGCTCGGAACGATCCACCAACGCGGCGAACTTCTATTCCATGGGGCTGAAGGGCCGTTTTGAGGAAACCAAGATCGACGACGATCACAAGTTAGGCGAAGCGCAGTATCCGATTTTGGAGCTGGAGGGCGAAAAATTCGTCACCAACCAGGATAACGCGCTGACGGTCATCAACGAGCGCCTGCGCGACGACTATGTCACCGATTGCGCCCGTGGCGTACGCCGCTGGAACCAGGCCATCAAGCGCCAGGGTATCGATTTCCAATTGAAGCTGCCCCATCGCGCCTTCAACCGTCAGATCGGCAGCTTCAATCTCGCGAACACCGGCGGCATGCGGGTCAGCCCCGAAGGCCAGGTCATCACCGAGGCGGAATGGACCCAGAAACATGGCGACTGGCTGCCCACCGACGCCGACCGCTCCTATGTCATCGGCCTGATGCAAGCGGTCATGGAGCCGGGCAAATTCGCCGGCTGGATCGCCCCGCCCGCGCGCGGCATCAACAACCAACCCGTAGACTTTGAATATGTGCGGCTGAATTAGAGCGCTTCCGGGCTCTTCTGGTGTTCGATTTCTAAAGCGAGGGCGTCGTTGCAGACATTTTGACTTTACGGGTTGGGAAAACCTCATGTTTCGCAAATTATCTGGCATTCTATCGAAAATAGCGTCGGCGCTCTCGCATGCCGCAATTAGCCGCCCTACTCATTTTCCAGCTATCAGCGCCGCACGGGAGGCAAAAGAGGAACCTCCGAAATGTGATGAGGCGATTAAAGATTAGAGCCGGGCGCCAAGCGGTTGGCGTCGGCCGGCGGACTGTGCCAGTCTTGGCGCCAAACGAACCGTCCCGCCGCTCCAGCCCAGAGGAGACACGCCCATGCCCGATAGCGTGACTGACTTCACCTTCCTTCAAGGCGTCAAGGTCATCGATTTCACCCAGTTCGAGGCCGGCCCCTCATGCACCGAAACCCTGGCCTGGCTCGGCGCGGAGGTGGTGAAAATCGAGAATCCCAAAATGGGCGATCCCGGCCGCCGCCTGCGTCCCGATAAACCGGACAATGATCCGTATTACTTCCAAATGTTCAACGCCAATAAGAAGTCGGTCACCCTCGATCTGAAGTCGCCCGAGGGCCTCGATCTTGTCAAGGACATGATCGGCAAGGCGGACGTGATGATGGAGAACTTCGCCCCCGGCACCATCGAGCGGCTGGGCCTGTCCTACGACGTGGTTAAGGCGATCAAACCAGGCATCATCTATGCCCAGGTCAAGGGTTTCGGCGAGGGCAGCCCGTTCGAGAACAACCTGGCGTTCGACATGATCGCGCAGGCCTGCGGCGGTACCTTCAGCGTGACCGGGGAGGCGGATGGCCCACCGACCCGGCCCGGCGTCACCGTAGGGGATACCGGTACCGGCATGCTGATGGCGATCACCATCCTAGGGGCGCTGTACAAGCGGCGGGAGACCGGCGAGGGCCACCGGCTTCAGGTCGCGATGCAGGATGCGATGCTGCACTATATGCGCGTCAACTTCGCCACCCAGGGCCGGACCGGCAAGGCGGCCCTGCGGGGCGGCAGCAAGATACCGGGCGTGACCAATGCGCCGATGGGCCTGTATCCCTGCGCCCCCGGCGGGCCGAATGATTACGTCTACATCATGACAAGCCGGGCCAACCCGGATCATTGGGACCGGCTGCTGACCTTGATCGGGCGGAAAGATCTGATCGGCGATGAGCGCTATCGGAACCCCGCCGACCGCGTCGCACGTGAAGCGGACGTGGACGAGGTGATTGCCGCCTGGACCCGGCGCCAATCCAAATTCGATGCGATGAAGAAGGTGGGCGAGGCGGGGATACCCGCCGGGGCCGTGCTGGATACCGACGAGTTGAACGGCGACGTCACGTTCGAGGCGCGTGGGGTCATGCAGACCATGGTCCATCCGGTGCATCGTCCGTTCAAGATGCCGGGCTGGCCGGTACGGGTGGACGGCAAGGCCACGCGCCTAAAAGCCTCACCAATGCTGGGCGAACATACGGATCAGGTGATCAGCGACTGGTTGGGGTTGAACGGCGACGCGGTTGCCGCATTGAAGACGGAAGGCGCGGCCGGCTAGGGTCTTGCCGCGTCAGTCTGCTAGACATCCTTGTTGGGGTTGATCAGGAATTTCTCGCCGGTGGCCCGCTTGCCGTAGACGGCCATGGCGTCCAGGGTCAGCATCTCGGCCAGCGAGACCACTTGGGTATAATGGCTGGCGAAGGTCGTCTTGATCTCCGCCGCGACCCTTTGGCGAAGTCTGTCGATCACTTCGCCGCCCGCTTTTTTCAGGAAAGGCGTCAGCAGCCAGCCGCCGATGCCCCAGACCATGCCAAAGCTGCGATTGAATTCCGTGGCGCCGCGGTCAAGGCCGCCATAAATATAGACCTGTTTATGGGTGGTGGAACCATAGCGGCTGTATTCCGTGGCCGTGAGGTTCGCCGCCACTTCCATGCAAGTCAGGATCTGCCCGGCCAGTTTGCCGCCACCGATGGCGTCAAAGGCAATGGTCGCCCCCGTGGCCACCAACGCTTCCGTCAGTTCGTCCATGAAATCGGGCGAGGAGGAATCACAGATATACTTCGCGCCGAGCCCCTTCAGCAGCGCCGCCTGGTCCGGCTTGCGGACGATATTGACCAGATCAACCCCATCCTGAAGGCAGATCTTGTTCAGCAATTGCCCCAGGTTGGAGGCTGCCGCCGTATGCACCAGCGCCTTGTGCTCTTCCATCCGCATGGTTTCCACCATGCCCTGCGCGGTCATGGGATTGACGAACCAGGACGCGCCTTCCGCCGGCGTCACGCCGTCGGGCAGGGCCAGGCACTGGTCCACCCGGACCGCCCGGTATTGGGCATACATCGCACCGCCAATGACGGCGACGGTCTTGCCCATCAATGCCTGCGCCCTGTCCGATGCCCCGGCCTCGACCACCACGCCGGCGCCCTCGTTGCCGACGGGCAGAGACTGGTCCAGCCGGCAGGCCATCGCCTTCATCATGGCATCGGGAATGTCCGCCGTCACCACCGCGCTTTCCGCGCTGCCAGATACCGCCGCCGTGCTCATGTCGGCCGCGCCAAACAGCAGGCCAAGGTCGGACGGATTGACCGGGCTGGCTTCAATGCGGACCACGACCTCGTTATCCTTGGGCTCGGGGATCGGCACCTCGGCAAGGATGATTTCAAGCGTGCCGCCAGTCTTAACGGTAGAGCGGAGTTCAAGTGCCATTTCCATGGGTCCTATATTGCTGAATTTGAAAAACGATGATTTCGAATTTACCAGATTATCATGCTTACGTGGGTGCTCAATTGTTGATTATGATCTATCGTAGCCTGGCGTTATCCGTCGTCTGATCGGCTGAAATCCTGGGCCGTTGCATCAGCGGAAGCAGCGGCAACTCGCGGGCACACGCGATGAACTTCATCAATGACACGTGGATTTGAGTATATTTGTTCCATGGAGGACGGGGTTTGGTGGCGCAGCAGTACAATACCGAGAGCTCGACCTGGTCGGGCGAGTTCGTCGATCGAGATCTCGAGCGGCTTTTTTGGCACGAGACCTGGCCCGGTTGGTCGAAAGCCGTCGGTTATGCCGGCCTGATCATCGGCGTTGTCCTGGCGCTCATTGTTTGCCCTAGGAAGACTATCGGAAACTCGGATTTAGCACGGATTTCTTTATTCTTTTATCTGTGCGGACGCTCACGGCCTTGATTTTTATCTATGTATCAATCCTCGCCTTCTCGCCCACCCGCAGGGTTCGAGGGTTGCAGACCTGGAACTTTATTGCTTTTGTCGGCGGGACAATAATGATGAGCCTTGCCCTGATAACCCATGGCGGCGCAAACCATCAATCCACCGCGATCTACCTTGGATACTTTGTGACGGTTTATATAATTATTCCAAACCGCATTTTGTTTCAGCTATGGAACGGTGGGTTATTTTCCTTTTCCACCATCGCCGCCAATTATTACGTGACCTCGGCCATCGATCGGCAATTTGTCGTCCTGCTGTTGGTGTGCGCCGGCGGTAATGTGATCGGCGTACTAGGGAGCGCCTGGCAGGCGAAGAGACTTCGAAAGGATTTCCTGGCGAGTTTCGAAGCCGGAAGGGCGAGGGCCAGAATTTTAGAGGAACTCCGGGCATCCGAACGCGATGTGCGATCCATTCTGGACAATTTGGAAGACACCTTCTATCGGACTGATCGCGACGGCGCGTTCACGATGATTTCACCTTCGGTCACCGGGTTTACCGGGTACCGGCCCGATGAGCTGATCGGGCGGAACATACGGGACATCTACATAAATGAAGCGGAATACGCCCATATCATGACCGAGTTGACGGCGCAGGGGGGACGCCTCAGAAACGCCCAAACCCGCATTCGGGGAAAGGACGGCCAGGAGATCTGGGTATCCACGAGCGCCCACTACCGGTACGACGAATCCGGGAATATTCTGGGCACCGAGGGCATCACGCGCGATATCACCGAACGCCGGCGGGAACAATTGGCTCTTGCCGAAAGCAGCAGCCGTGAGCGCGAGGCTCTGCAACTGCTGGAAGACGCGCTCGCCAGTATCAATGAAGGGTTCGTACTCTACGACGCGGACGACCGGCTGGTTGTCAGCAACAGTCGATACAGGGAAATTTATAAGGAGAGCGCGCCGGCGATAACCCCGGGCAACACCTTCGAAAATATCCTTCAATTCGGTTTGAAAAATGGCCAGTACACCGAGGCCGCGGGGCGGGAAGAGGCATGGCTCGGCGAGCGGGTGCGGCGGCACCGCGATCCCGGCCCTCCCTTCGAGCAGGCAATCGCCGATGGACGCTGGTTGAGGATCGAGGAACACAAGACGTCGAGCGGCGGCATCGTCGGCATTCGGACCGACATCACCGAGCTGAAGGAGCGCGAGTGGGCGCTGCAGCAGAGCGAGGAGCGTTTTCGGTCCATCTCCGAGTCGTCATCGGCTGCCATGATCGTCGCCGTTGATCACGACGGGATCATTATCTCGTGGAATCCGGCCGCGGAAAGGGCGTTCGGATATAGTGAAGCAGAAATCCTGACGCGTCCCTTAACCGATATCATGCCCGAACGGTACAAAGCCGGTCACAGGGAGGGCTTTCAGCGGGCGGTCAGGACGGAAGAATACCGCATCATGGGCAAAACCATCGAACTCCACGGACTGAGGAAAAATGGTGAGGAATTTCAGATCGAATTGTCACTCGGTACGTGGCAACAGGGCGAGGTGAAGTATTTCAGCGCTGTCATCCATGACATTACCGAGCGTAAACAGTTGGAGGAACAAGTGCGCCGCTCCCAGAAAATGGAGGCGATCGGCCAGCTCACCGGCGGCGTGGCGCATGATTTCAACAACATACTGGCTGCTGTCATCGGCAATCTCGATTTGATTAAGGAGGGTGGCAATGGAGACGAATTCGACCGGGAAAACATTACGACCGCCCTCCGCGCCGCGCTCCGGGGCGCGGAGCTGACACACCGGTTGCTGGCGTTCTCCCGGCAGCAGGAGCTGGACGCCAAGGCCACCAGGATCAACGATATCCTGCCGCAGTTCGGCCAGTTGGCCCAGCGCACGATCGGCGCGGACGTCGCCGTCGAGATGACGCTGGCGGCCGATCTTTGGCTGACAATGGTCGATGCGGGACAGCTTGAGAATGCACTCTTGAATCTCGTCATCAACGCCCGCCACGCCATGCCGGATGGCGGGCTGTTGACCATTGAAACGGTGAACCAGATCGTGGAGGAAACCGGCAGCGCGACGCCCGAGGGCCTGGCCCCCGGCGCCTATGTGTTAATCGCCGTCAGCGACAGCGGCACCGGGATGCCGGCGGCGGTGAGAGAGCGGGCGTTCGAGCCGTTTTTCACCACCGAGGACGTCGGCGAGGGCAGCGGGCTGGGCTTGAGCATGGTCTTTGGTTTCGCCAAGCAGTCCGGTGGCCACGTTTCGATTTACAGCGAAGAAGGCGAAGGCACGACGGTTAAAATCTACCTGCCGAGAAGCGAAGAGACGGACGCCGTGGCTCACGCCACCAAAAAATCCCAAGGGAACCCGCCGACCGGCGATGAAACGATCCTTGTGGTCGAGGATGACAAGGACGTGCGGAATTATCTCGTGACCGTGCTGGGCCGCCTCGGTTACACCGTTCTGGAGGCCGAGGACGGTCCGGCCGCGTTAAAAGTCATGACCGCCTCCGGAGCCATCGATTTGTTGTTGACCGACGTGATCCTGCCCCAAGGGATGAGCGGAGGCGATGTCGCCATTGCTTTCCGCGAACGCTATCCCGTGGCCGGCGTCATATATTCATCGGGCTACACGCGCGAGGCTCTCAATCATCGCGGCCAGCTTGAAGACGGCGTGATACTATTGAACAAGCCCTATCAGAGCCAAGCCCTGGCCCAACGGGTGCGCGAGGTCCTGGATAGCGACAGCGCAAATGATAGTGGTTAGAGCGTTTTCGGGCTATTGTGAGTCATTTGATGGCGACCCTAAGCCATTCGGGTAGGCGCGTTGCGCAGCGCGATATGGTATATCGGGCAAGCGGCGCAACGCATCCGAATGGCTTAGGG
>JAKZRK010000036.1:0-17135 GCA_047518225.1 Alphaproteobacteria bacterium
TCGGGAGATCCGTTCCGGTTCAGGAGGCGCTCGACATCGCCGGAGATATCGCCGCCCGACCTAGGCCGAGCTTTACTCGGGGGATTGGGAGCACCCTAGATGTAGTGGGTATGGGTGACAACCGGATAGGCACGGAACAAATTACTAATCGCATTGGTCCAATTATCGAGCAATTCTCGACGGATTGGTTCAAAGTCTCCGTCACACCCAGGGTAGCGCCTCAACCGGAATGGCGAGAGCAGAACGATGATCTATCTGCCGCCATAAGGCGCAATATTGTTGACGGGCTGAAAATTGACAATATCCGCTGGTATGGCCGAATAGATGAAGTTGAATTCCTAAATCGCTTATTTGACCTCGAAACCCTGCCTTCGCACGATAATCGGTTCCAAAACGCCTCCGGCGATGTTTGGCAGCATCGATACAACAATGATGATTGGGAGGACGATTGGATCTATAAAGATGCCCGTTTCAATATTCTCAACGGGCCGACTGAGATGTTTCTCAGGTTCCTGTGTGAGATTGTCCATCCGGTTGTCCGCCCCGACAGAAACGAAGCGCTCAAGCTGGTAGGCGAGTTTAATGATCAGCTCCAGCGCGTTGGTTGGTATCTTGTAGAAGAAGAGAAGATTGCTGGCCGACCGCGTTATGTTCCTCGCCGTATACAAATGACGGACAATCGATCGGTGTCGAGAGCGCGAGCAGTCGCCGATGCCCTCGATGCAAGTCGGATGCAAAAAGAAATCGAACGCCTCGAAAATGCAATTGAGGGCGACCCAGCCTTGGCCATTGGCACAGCCAAGGAACTCGTAGAGTCCTGTTGCAAAAGTATTCTGGGTCGACGCGGGATAAGTATCCCGGCAAAGACAGATTTGCCGAAATTAACAAAGATGGTGACCACGGAATTAAAGCTCGTTCCCGACGGTATTTCTGACGAAGCCAAGGGTTCGAATACGATCAAACTGCTTCTGCGTAATCTTTCGGTCCAAACACAGTACCTTGCTGAGTTACGTGGACTCTATGGCTCGGGGCATGGCCGCGACGGCAAACATCGTGGTCTTGAGCCACGCCATGCGAGATTGGCCGTTGGGGCAGCGGTCACCTTCATCGACTTCATTACTGCCACCCATCAGAAACAAGGCAACGATAAGTGAAATCGTGAAAGTAGGGGTGAGACCTTATCTTCTTGCGTAACGCACCCCTAAAACACGCCCTTCTCGCGCATGGCGGCGATATCTTCGCCGCTGTAGCCTATGTTGCGAAGGTTGGCTTCGGTGTGCTCACCTAACTCCGGCAGGTCGAAGACGACCTTGCCCGGCTCGTCTCGGAATTTCATGGGGATGCCGATGTGTTCCCAGCCGCGCTCGTCCTCGATGATCATCTCCCGGTGGCGCAGTTGCGGGTCGTCGGCGCCTTGGCGCAGGTCGTTGACCGGGGCGAAAGCGGCGTCCACATCGGCGAACCAGTCGATCCAATAGGCCTGGGTTTCCGAGAGGAATTTTTCCGTCAGGTATTCCTTGGCCGGGTCCTGGTTGGGCCCGGGGGGCGGCTCGCAGACGGAAATCAGGTCCGGGCGGCCCATTTTGTCCAGGATGGCTTTGGCAAAGTGCATCTCGGCCCCGCCCAGGACGATATGTTTGCCGTCCAAGGTGGCGTAAATATTGTACATGGCGTTGCCGCCCCAGGAGCGTTCGTCCTTGGGCTCCGGCGCGCGCTTTTCGGCGAACACGGGGCCCATATTGTTGGGCATGGCGGCGATCAGGCTGTCCATCATGGCCAGGTCGATATAATCGCCGCGATTGGTATCCCGCCGCCGGTACAGGGCCATCAGCACCGCCGAGAGGCCCATCATGGAGGACAGCATGTCCGCATTGGCGATGCCCGGAATGGCGGGCTGGCCGTCGGGGCCCAGATTGACGCTGAGGATGCCCGCATAGGCCTCCGTCGCCATGTCGTGGGCCGGTTTCCTGGCATAGGGGCCGTCCTGGCCAAAGGCCGACAGCGAGGCATAGACGATGCCGGGATGGCGCGCGGCCACCGCGTCATAGCCGACGCCCAGGCGGTCCACCACGCCGGGACGGAAGGCTTCGATCATGACATCGCAGCTTGCCGCCAGGCGCAGGGCGGCTTCCACGCCTTCCCCGGTCTTCAAATTAAGCTGCACGCTTTGCTTGTTGCGGTGGGTATTGGCGAAAAACACCGTGGTGCCGTCGCGCACGGCGCCGATCACCCGGTTCGGCTCGCCCCCGTTGATGGGTTCCAGCTTGATCACCTCGGCCCCGTGATCGGCCATCATTTGTGTGAGTAACGGCCCCGGCAGGAATAGCGAGAGATCGAGGACGCGGATACCTTCGAGTTTCATTTTACGGGCCTTCTACTGATTTGCGGGACTTTGGCTCGTCGCGCTCCGCCTCTTGGGTCATTGCCGGGCTTGACCCGGCAATCCAGGGTGGCAGGCTCACTGGCTTGCGGCCCTGGATCGCCATGAGACTTTGGGGGTCTCCGCTCCGCTGCGCCCGGGGATGACAATAGAGTGATGGCGTGAATGTGCATAGTCTGGATGGCGTGGGCTAGATCGCGTCGTCGGCGCGCAGCTTGGCGATTTCTTCCGTTGAATAGCCCAATTCCCCCAGAATGTCTTCGCTGTCGGCGCCCAGTTTGGGGCCGGGGCGGGCGGGGATGGGCTCGCCCAGGCGGATGGGGTTGTTCAACAGTTTCAGGCCCGGCCGGTCCGGGTGGTCCACCTCCTGGACACCGCCGCGGGCCCGGAAATAGGGATTGTCCAGGGCCTGGGCCAGATCGTTGACCGGGCCGGCGGGCACTTCGCCGGCGAAATGGTCCAGCCAGGCCGCCGTCGTGCGCTTGATCAAGACCCCGTCCAGCATCAGGGTCAGATCGCCGCGGTGTTCATGGCGGCCTTCATAGTCCTGAAAACGGGGGTCGGCCTTCCAATCCGGCTGGCCCACCTTGTCGCACAATGCCTCCCAGAATTTCTGGGTCTGGGCCATGACGAAGATCCAGCCGTCCTTGGTTCGGTATAGTTGCGAAGGCACGATGAAGGGGTGGCCCGAGCGCGGCACCCGGCCCGTGACATCGCCTTCGTTCAGGTACCAGATGCCCGGATAGCTCAATTGATGCATGGCCACGTCATAGAGCGAGACCTCCAAATCACGGCCACGACGGGTAGCCCTGGCCTCGGTAATGCCGGCCAGAAGGGCGAATGAAGAGGTGATGCCGGTCATAAAATCGACGATGGACAGGCCCATGCGGGCGGGCGGGCCGTCCGGTTCGCCGCTGAGGGAGAGAAACCCGGCCTCCGCCTGCATCAGGAAATCATAGCCGGGCCAGCCGGCCCGCGCGCCATCGCTGCCATAGGCGGAGACGTGGGTGCAGACCAGGGCCGGGTTGTGGGCCGCGAGGTCCCGGTAACGCAGGCCCAGCTTGCCCGGTTGATCGCCGCGCAGATTATTGATCAGGCCATCGGCGGTGGCCACCAGGCGATGTAGGATGGATTGGCCGTCGGGATGTTTCAGATCCAGGCTCAGGGAGCGTTTGTTGCGGTTGAAGGCCTGAAAGAATTGGGAATCCCCCTGGCCCAGGTAATGGGGGCCGACGCTGCGGGACATATCGCCGCCCATTCGCCGGTTCTCGATCTTGATCAAATCGGCGCCCAGATCGGCCAGAAAGCCGGTGCCATAGGGTCCGGCGCCGTAATGTTCCACCGCGATGATACGCAGCCCGGCCAGTGGCAGGCTCACACCGGGTTCCTTTCCACCAGTTGCCGGGCGATGATAATGCGCTGCATCTCGTTGGTGCCCTCGCCGATGCACATCAAGGGCGCATCCCGGTAATAGCGTTCCACATGGAATTCCTTGGAATAGCCGTAACCGCCATGGATACGCATGCATTCGGTGGCGTTTTCCAGCGCCGATTCCGAGGCGAACAGCTTGGCCATGCCCGCTTCCATGTCGCAACGCTCGCCCTTATCATAGGCTCTGGCGGCGGCTTCCACCAACAGGCGCGAGGCCTCGCAGCGGGTCGCCATATCGCCCAGTTTTATCTGGATGGCCTGATGCTGGCAGATCGGCTTGCCCATGGTCTCGCGCACCTGGGAATAGGCGATGGCATCTTTCAGGGCGGCATTGGCGATGCCGACGCCACGGGCCGCCACATTGATGCGGACCAGCTCCAACCCGCCCACCGCATGGCGAAAGCCCGACCCCTCCTCACCGCCGATCAGGCGGCTGGCGGGGATACGGTAGTCCTCGAATATCAGCTCGGCGGAATCGATGCCTTTATAGCCAAGCTTTTCAAGTTTCCGGCTGACCGTGAAGCCGGGGCCTTTTTCCGCGATGAACATTGATGTGCCCTTGTGCCGGGGCTGGACTTCCATATCGGTCTTTACCAGCAGGGCAAAACAGCTGCCTTCGACGCCGTTGGAAATCCAGGTCTTGGTGCCATTTATCACATAGTCATCGCCATCCCGCACGGCCCGCATGCGGATGGCCTGCAGATCGGTGCCGCAGTTGGGCTCGGTCAGGGCCAGGCCGCCGCGGATCTCGCCAGTGGCGAAGCGCGGCAAATAGCTGCGTTTCTGTTCCTCGGTGCCAAAGCGTTCCACCGCCGCCGACATGATCAGATGGGAATTAAAGATGCCGCTTAGTGACATCCAGACTTCCGAAACGGCGGTCACGATCTTGGCGTAAGTGCCGGCGGGCAGGCCCAGGCCGCCGTATTCCTGGCCGATGGTGGCGCCGAACAGACCCAGCTCCTTCATCTGTTCGACCATTTGGTGGGGGTATTCATCGGCGTGGTCCATCTCAAGAACCTTGTCGCGGACCTCGCGGTCCAGCCAGCGCTGCACCGCATCCAGCAATTGCCGCTCGTCCGCGGCCGTGATGCTCTCACCCGCGCGGTTGGTCAGAATGTCACTCATGGAATTAATCCCTTTGCTGCTGTGCGGCGAGAATTTTGTCATCCACGCCATGGCCCCGTTTGGGCACCAGGACCGTGCGTTGATAGCGCATGATCAGGGTGCCGTCCTGTTTATGGGCCCGGGTTTCCACCGTCACGATGCCCTGGGTCGGGCGGGATTTGGACTGCTTTTTTCCCTTCACCTCCGATTCCGCATGGATGGTATCGCCGTTGAAGACCGGCGCCGGCATGGAAATATCGGTCCAGCCCAGATTGGCGATGGCCTTCTGGCTGACATCGGAAACGCTCATCCCGGCGACCACGGCCAGGGTCAGGGCGGAATTGACTATGGGCTTGCCGAACTCGCTGTGTTTGGCGTATTCGGCGTCGAAATGCAGGGGATGCTGGTTCATGGTCAACAAGGTGAACCAGGTATTGTCAGCCTCCGATATGGTCCGGCCCGGCCGATGCTCATAAACATCGCCGATTTCAAAGTCCTCGTAATAGCGGCCAAATGTTTCCCGATAACGGTTTTCACCGATCTTAATGGCGCCGTCCTTCATCCCAGCATCTCCCTCGTATAGGCCATGTTTTCTGTCGTTGCTCCGGCCATTCTCCCGGCCCGGCGGGCCAGCGTCAATGCGCCCCTATGCCGCGCGGCCTCCGATCCGCTATAAGAGGGGCAAATGTGGCAAGAATGGGAGCCGGCGCGGCCCGGATAAGTGATGGATCTTTCTTTTTCCGACGATCAGATTGCGGTGCGCGATGCGGTGGCAAAGCTTTGCGAAAAATATGACGACGCCTACTGGCTGGCCCGGGACACGGATGGCGTCTTCCCCGAGGATTTCGTCAAGGATTTTGCGGATGGCGGCTGGCTGGGCATCGCCATGCCCGAGGAATATGGCGGCTCCGGCCTGGGCGTTATCGAAGCTTCGCTGATGATGCAGACCATCGCCCAGTCAGGCGCCGGGTTTTCCGGCTGCTCCGCCGTGCATATCAATATCTTCGGCCCCAACCCCATCGTCGTGCATGGCACGGAGGCGCAGAAGCAGCGTTTGCTGCCGCCCCTGATCGCGGGCACGGACCGCACCTGTTTCGGCGTCACCGAGGCGGATGCGGGCCTGGATACCACCCGGATCGAAACCAAGGCGGTGCTGACGGGCGACAAATACATCGTCAACGGCCGCAAGATGTGGACCTCCACGGCCCAGACCGCGAACAAGATCTTGCTGCTGGCGCGGACCACGCCCCGGGACCAGAGCGCCAAGCCCACCGAGGGCATCACCATGTTCTACACCAACTTCGACCGCGACTATTGCGAAGCCCGGGTGATCGAGAAAATGGGCCGCAAGGCGGTGGATTCCAACGCCACCTTTTACGACAACCTGCCGGTCCCCGTGGACGACCGCATTGGCGAGGAAGGCAGGGGCTTCTATTACCTGCTCGACGGCATCAACCCGGAACGCATTCTGGTGGCGGCCGAGGCCGTCGGCCTGGGCCGGGCCGCCCTGCGCAAGGCGGTCGACTATGCCAACGAACGCGTGGTGTTCGACCGGCCCATCGGCCAGAACCAGGCGATCCAGCATCCGCTTGCGGCTGCCTGGGCGCATCTGGAAGCCGCCGACGCCATGGTCTGGAAGGCCGCCGCCCTGTACGACGCCGGCCTGCCCTGCGGGGCGGAAGCGAATGCGGCCAAATATCTGGCGGCGGAGGCTTGTTTCACGGCCTGCGAGCAGGCGGTGATGACCCATGGCGGCATGGGCTATGCCAAGGAATTCCACGTGGAACGTTACCTGCGGGAAAGCTTCATCGCCCGCATCGCCCCGGTCAGCCGCGAGATGATCCTAAACTTCATCGGCCAGCATGTCCTCAAGATGCCCCGGTCGTATTGATGGTAAAGTCAGCGAGGGTAAATTGACCGGCGCCCTGGACGGCTACCGGATTATCGACATCACGTCCATTCTGCTGGGGCCTTACGGCACCCAGTTGCTGGGCGACGCCGGTGCCGACGTGATCAAGGTGGAGGCGCCGCCAAAGGGCGATTCCACCCGCTATCTGGGACAGGCGCGCAGCCCCGGCATGGGCGGGCCGTTCCTGAATATGAACCGCAACAAACGCTCCATCGCCCTGGATCTGAAACAGGACAGCGCCAAGGGGGCCCTGGTCAAGCTGATCGAAACGGCGGATGTGCTGGTCCACAACATGCGGCCCCAGGCCATTGCCCGCCTGGGCTTCTCCTATGATGCGGTACGCGCCATCAAGCCGGAAATTATCTATTGCGGCTGCTATGGTTTCTCGCAACGGGGCCGCTACAAGGACAAACCAGCCTATGACGATCTGATCCAGGCCTGCTCCGGCCTGGCCGGGTTGTTCGAGGCGGTGGAGGGTGAACCCAAATTCGCCCCGACGGTGATGGTCGACAAACTGACCGGCCTGATGATGAGCCAGGCCGTGACCACCGCCCTGTTGCACCGGGAACGCACGGGCGTGGGGCAATTCGTCGAGGTGCCCATGTTCGAGACCATGGTTTCATTCCTGATGGTGGAACATATCTATGAGCATGGCTTCGCGCCGCCGTTGGGCCCCTTGGGTTACAAACGCCTGACCACGCCCCTGCGCCGGCCCCATCGCACCAAGGACGGTTACATGGCGGTGTTGCCCTATAGCGACAAGCAATGGCGGGAATTTTTCCGCATCGCGGACCGCCCCGCGCTGGCGGACGACCCGCGCTTTGCCGATCACGGCACCCGCAACGAACACGTGCATGCCATTTATGGTCTGCTGGCGGAGGCGATAACGGAAAAAACCACGGAAGAGTGGCTGGCGCTGTGCGATGAGGCACAAATCCCGGCCATGCCGGTGCTGAGCCTGGACGGTGTATTCGCCGATCCCCACCTGGACGATGTGGGCATGTTCGAACACTACGACCATCCCTCGGAGGGCCGCGTGGTTCTGACCAAGCCCCCCGTCGGCTATTCCGAAAGCCCCGACGCCATCCGCCGCCAAGCGCCGCGCCTGGGCCAGCACGGCGCCCAAGTTCTGGCTGAACTGGGCTATGACGACGCGGCGATCGAGGCCATGCGGAGCAGCAGCGCCTTGGCCGGAGAGGGCTAGAGCGGTTCCGCTCTAGGATTGAGTGCCGGGACTAGTTGCGAATCGCCTAATATTGAGAACTTTCTAAAACGGCATCGGGCGCAATGCCGCTCCATTGCTGGCGAAAAACCTTGCAATTGCCCTAAAGCCCAGGCTGGCCGTGCGAATCCGAAGAGTGGCGCTTGCCAACCCAGAATCGCTCGGATACAGGAGGCGAATCATCAACCTCTGGCATCAGTGAGAACATAAACATGAGCAAAGCAGCATTAATCGAGCGGGTTGCCAAAAAGGGCAAAATCTCGAAAGCCGAAGCAGGACGCACGGTCGACCTCGTCATGGGCGAAATCCAAGGCGGCCTGAAGGCTGCCAAAAAGGAAGGTAGGTACACCATTGGTACCTTCGGTACTTTCTCCGTCACCAAGCGGGCCGCCCGCAAAGGCCGCAACCCGCAGACCGGCGAGCCGATCAAGATCAAGGCGTCCAAGGTTCTGAAGTTCAAACCGGCCGCGCAATTGAAAAAGGCTGCCGGCTGCTAGTTAGTCCGGAACCGCTCTAACCTGCGATAACGCCGGCACGAAAGAAATTGGGGGCTCGCGGCCAGGCCGCGGGTCCCTTAATCTGTTTAGATCTGTTGGCAGGGTTCCGGAGGATGATCATGAATCAGTTGAGCGGCGCGGAGGCCCTGGTGCACATGCTGCAAGGTCATGGCGTGGACTATATCTTTGGCCTGTGCGGCGATACTTCGCTGCCATTCTATGATGCGCTGCATCGCCTGAACCATGGCATGACCCATGTATTAAGCCGCGATGAAAGATCGGCGGCGTACATGGCGGATGCCTATGCCCGGGTGTCTGGAAAGGTAGGCGTCTGCGAGGGCCCCAGCGGCGGCGGCGCCACCTATATCGCGCCGGGATTGGTGGAGGCGAATGAAAGCTCCATCCCCATCCTTGCCATCACAAGCGACATTTCCGTTGCCGCCCGTGGCCGCTATGCCCTGACGGAACTGGACCAATCGGCCCTATTCCGGCCCCTGACGAAATGGAACGGGGTCATTGAACGGGCCGAGGATGTGCCCAAGATGCTGCGCGCGGCGTTTCGCGAGATGACGACCGGGCGGCCCGGTTCGGCCCATTTGGCGTTGCCGTTCGATGTGCAAATTGGCGCCGTGGACGCCGCCGATATCTGGTGCGATCCCGACCTGGGGCGTCACCCGGCCTGGCCCACGGGGCCTGATCCGGCGGCGGTGCCGCGCCTGGCCCAAGTGCTGTTGGCGGCGCGCAACCCGGTTATCGTCTGCGGCGGCGGCGTTGTTCTGGCGGGCGCCGAGGCCGAACTGGGCCGCCTGGCGGAACAATTGGCGGTCCCCGTGGCAACCACGATTAGCGGCAAGGGTTCCATTTCCGAAGATCACCCCCTGGCGATTGGCGTCGTGGGCAGCAATGGCGGCGTCGTGGAAACCCGCCGTTTCATGGAAGATGCGGATTTGTTGCTGTTGATCGGCTGCCGGGCCGGTTCGGTCACCACCGAACGCTGGCGCTATCCCGCGCCCGGGGCCTGCCGCATCGCCCATATAGACAGCGATCCCGGTGTGATCGGCGCCAATTATCCGACCGAGGCGGCCATGGTGGGTGATGCCCGCCTGGCCCTGGCCGCCCTGAACGCCGAAATCGGCACACCCACGCCCCCCCAGCGGGATCTGAACGCCGGGGCGGTGGCCCAGGCCAAGGCGGCCAAGTTCGCCGCCTTTCAGCAACTGGCCGAAAGCGATGAACGGCCCATCCGGCCCGAACGTCTGGTCGCCGCATTGTCGGAACTGCTGGATGACGATGCCGTGCTGATCGCCGATCCGGGCACGCCCTGCCCCTATCTCTCGGCCTATTACCCGGTCAAGCGCACGGGCCGGCAGTTTTTCTCCAACCGGGCCCACGGCGCCCTGGGCTATTCCCTGCCGGCGGCGGTGGGGGCCTATTATGGCCGCCCCGGCGCCAAGGTGGTGGCGGTCATGGGCGACGGCAGTTTCGGTTTCAATGCCGGCGAGATGGAAACCGTGGCCCGCCTTGGCCTGCCCATCACCTTCGTGGTGGTCTCCAACGGGGTCTTTGGCTGGATCAAGGCGGGGCAGAAGTCAGGCTTCGATGGGCGCTATTTCTCGGTGGATTTTTCCGCCACGGACCATGCCCGCGTTGCCCAGGCCTACGGCCTGCAAGCCTGGGGCGTAGAAGATCCCGGCGAACTGAAAGGCAAACTTGCGGCGGCCCTGAATTGTCCGGGGCCGTCATTGATCGACGTAATCTGTCAGCCCCTCCAGGACGCGAACGCCCCGGTCAGCGAGTGGATCGCATAGGCAGGCGTTTATTTGGCCATCTACGCCTGCGCGAAAATTTGTTGGCACGCGATTGGACGCATTGCCCCATGCCGGGCAATCGCGGAAATTTTCTGTCGGCCTTTGCGGGTTTTTAGGTTATGAATTCTCGGCGACACTAAAAATGAAAACCGACTGAATAATAGGAGATATGGAAAATGGCTGAAGAAACCGGGCTCAAGAATGTGCTGCTGGTTGCGGCAATCATTGGTGGCAGCGTATTGCTGGTGGGTTTGCTGGGTATTTGGAATACCTTGTGACGCGCCGGCAATACGCCGAAAATGTCGTCCGCGGCTTATTGCAGGTGCTGCCCTGCGGTGAACCTTGTCCCGATTCCAAGCCAGATTTTCGCCGTCACGGCGCCATGTATTTCCTCCCGGACGGCGCCATGGCTGATCAGTCCGGATCAAATGCCCCGATTGGGCACGACCCTGCTTTCCCGTGAATATGCAATTGCTCTGCCGCCGCTTCTCTGATATTAGTTTAACAACGCTTGGACCCGTGTAAGGGGTCCGGCGGCTGGTTTAGGCGTGGGTGGACGGCCAAATTTGTAAGAGTTCGGTTAGAGTTAAGGCGTGTTTCTTCGCATAATGGGGGCAGCGATACGGTGACCGGTAGACTAGTACAATTACTGCCAGTGCTATTGCTGAGAGAGAAACTTCCAGGACATATTGCGCCGCGGGTTTTCGCCCGTGGGCCGTCGGCACCTGGCGTCAAGCTGTTACATGGCACCGACGCCGGTGGTCGCCGCAATCTGCCAGTAACACTCGCAACAAGATAAAGCCACGGTACGGGCGATGTGCCGCGGTAAAGTATTTCAGGGCTGGATTCAAAGTGTTAAGTAAATATAAGTGCCAATTTCCTTGTGTTCTTGCCTGTAATACTTGCATTCTGGGGTAAAAGGTATGTATGCCGCTGTATTAATGATTTTGGTCGCCGTGGGAACCGTTGTTTTTCATGTTATGAGTCCATGGTGGTGGACGCCGATCGCTTCAAATTGGGCTTACATCGACGATACCATCATCATCACATTTTGGATTACCGGTGTGGTATTCATCGCGGTTATCTTGTTCATGGCCTATTGTATGTTCCGTTTTCGGTACCAGGAAGGCAAACGTGCGGAATATCAGCCGGAGAACAAGAAGCTGGAGTGGTGGCTGGCAGGGCTTACCGCGCTGGGTGTCGCCGGCATGCTAATTCCAGGCTTGTTCGTATGGAACCAATACGTGACCGTGCCGCCAGGGGCGGCGGAAATTGAAGTCGTCGGCCAACAATGGCAATGGAGTTTCCGATATCCTGGAAAAGACGGGATAATGGGCACCTCCGATACCCGGCTCATTAGCGACGACAATACATTCGGCCTGAATCCAGACGATCCCAACGGCCAGGACGATGTCCTGATCGAAGGCGACGACCTCCATCTGCCGCTTGGCGGGCCGATCAAGTTCTTGCTCCGCTCGATTGACGTGCTGCACGATTTCTATGTCCCCCAGTTTCGGGCCAAGATGGATATGGTGCCCGGATTGGTCACCTACTTTTGGTTGACCCCGACCCGGACCGGAACCTTCGATATACTCTGCTTCGAGCTATGCGGCGTGGGCCACCATACCATGCGTGGCAGTGTCGTGGTGGAGGCGAAGAATGATTATGAGGATTGGCTGCGGGAACAGACGACCTTCGCGCAAACCATGGCGCGGGCGGGGCGGGTTCAAGAGCAGGCTGCAAATCTGGCCTTGAACGAGGCGGCGCCGGTTGCCGCCGAGGCCCGAACGGCCCGATGAAGCTGCAACCAATGGCGTATAACGAGTTTCAAGCAAGAGGTAATTTGTGATGGTTGATGCCGCACATGACCAAGTCGAATTTATCCCGCCCGCCGAGGTCGAGGAGATGGATCTTTATCATCCGAAAAGCTGGGTGACGAAGTATGTCTTTTCGCAAGATGCGAAAGTCATCGCCATCCAATATTCCTTCACCGCGATTGGCATTGGCCTGGTGGCCTTGGTGTTATCGTGGATGATGCGTTTGCAACTGGGATTTCCCGAAACCTTCTCGTTTATCGAGGCCGAGGACTACTATCAATTCATCACCATGCACGGCATGATTATGGTGATTTACCTGCTTACCGCGCTGTTCCTTGGCGGCTTTGGCAACTACCTCATCCCGTTGATGGTAGGTGCCCGCGATATGGTTTTCCCCTATGTGAACATGTTGAGTTACTGGGTCTACCTCCTTGCCGTGGTGGTTCTGTTGGCGAGTTTCTTCGTACCGGGCGGGCCTACGGGCGCCGGTTGGACGCTGTATCCGCCCCAGGCCATACTTTCGGGCACGCCGGGCGCGGAAATGGGCATCATCTTCATGCTCGTCTCGCTGGCTCTGTTCATCGTTGGCTTCACCATGGGCGGCTTGAACTATGTAGTGACGGTGTTGCAGGCCCGTACGCGCGGGATGACGTTGATGCGCCTGCCTTTGACCGTATGGGGCATATTCATGGCCACCGTCCTGGCGCTGCTGGCCTTCCCCGCCTTATTCGTCGGGGCCATTATGATGACCCTTGACCGGATGCTCGGGACGAGCTTCTTCATGCCGGGCATCGTCGAGTTTGGAGAACAGCTGCAGTATGGCGGCGGCAGCCCGGTTTTGTTTCAGCATCTGTTCTGGTTTTTCGGCCATCCGGAAGTCTACATTGTTGCCCTGCCGGCTTTTGGAATTGTCTCCGATCTCATAAGTGTGCATGCCAGACGGCATATATTCGGCTATCGCCTGATGGTCTGGGCGATTGTCATAATCGGCGCCCTCAGCTTAGTGGTGTGGGCGCATCATATGTACGTCAGTGGCATGCACCCGTGGTTTGGCTTCTTTTTTGCCACCACCACGCTGATCATCGCCGTTCCCACCGCCATTAAGGTCTATAATTGGGTCCTGACATTGTGGCGTGCCAACATTCAACTCACGCTGCCCATGCTGTTTGCCCTGGCGTTCATCGTTACATTTGTAAATGGCGGGATCACGGGTCTATTCCTGGGCAATGTCGTCGTCGATGTGCCGCTGTCGGACACCATGTTCGTGGTCGCCCATTTTCACATGGTGATGGGCGTGGCGCCTATCCTGGTCATATTCGGCGCGATATATCATTGGTTCCCCAAGATGACGGGCCGGATGCTGAACGTTCCCATGGGACAGATCCACTTCTGGGTCACCTTCGTCGGTGCCTATGCAATTTTCCTTCCCCTCCACTATCTGGGCTTCCTGGGCGTGCCGCGGCGGTACTATGAAATGACGGATACTAATTTCATCCCGCAATCGGCCGAGACCCTGAATGCCTTCGTCACCGTGATCGCGCTAATCGTCGGTGCGGCCCAATTGTTGTTCCTGTTCAACATTGGCTGGAGCATGGTTAAAGGCAAATTGTCCGGCAGCAACCCGTGGCGGGCCACCTCGCTGGAGTGGCAAACGGCGACAACGCCGCCGGGACATGGCAACTTTGGCCCGACGCTGCCGGTGGTCTATCGCTGGGCCTATGCTTACGGCGTCCCCGGCGCCAAAGAGGACTACGTGCCGCAAAACCTTCACCCCGATCTCGTCGCGGAGGGCGATCCGGAACTTGCCGGGGCCGTGCCTCAACCGGCCGAATAGGGGAGCGGTGATGACCCGGACGGTCTTTCGAATGGACTCGAGGCTTGCCGGCGCATTGCTTCGCCATGCGGGCCGCGGGGACCCGCGGACGTGAATATCTTCCGGCAATTGATGGTAAAGCCTTGGGAGACCGAACCGGGCATGGTCGTCGAGCAGCTCGATGAACGCACCTTTGCCCAGCCCACGGCAAAAATCGGACTGCGGCTGTTCCTGGTCGTGGTCGTGGTCCTATTCTCGCTCATGCTCTCCGCCTACATGGAACGGAAGGTGTTTTCGGACTGGAATTCGTTGTCCCTGCCTTGGTTGTTATGGCTGAATACGGCCATCCTGATCTCCAGCAGCGTGGCGATGCATTATGCCCTGGTTAGTGCGCGCCGGGGCCGGATTGACGGGGTCAAGGCGGGGTTATCGGCGGGGGGCGTTTTGGCCTTTGCGTTTTTGGCCGGGCAGCTCCTGGCCTGGTGGGAACTCGTGACATCGGGATATTCCGTGTCCTTGGGTCCGGCGAATGCCTTCTTTTACATGCTAACCGGGTTGCACGGGATCCATGTGATAGGCGGCTTGGTGGCTTGGGGTAGGACCATGGCCAAGGTTCGGCGCGGCCATGAAGTGGGACAACTGCGCCTGAGCGTCGATTTGTGTGCGCTCTATTGGCACTTTTTGCTGCTGATTTGGTTTGTCTTGTTCGCTCTATTGTTGCTTACGTAATGAGGACGAAATCCATATGACAGAAACTACACAGACAGAAATGGGTAATTCGCCACTCGTGCCCGATGGCATGCGGGGCTTCGTCACTGACTGGTCGTCTGACCAGCGGGCGTTCAAGAACGTCCCCTGGGGCAAGGCGATGATGTGGATCTTCCTGCTCAGCGATACTTTCATCTTCAGTTGTTTTTTGCTTTCGTACATGAAGGTCCGCATGTCCACCACGGTGCCGTGGCCCAATCCCAGCGAGGTGTTTGCCTTGTCTTTTGGGGGCGAACCGATACCGCTGATCCTGATCGCGATCATGACATTCATCTTGATCAGCAGTAGTGGAACCATGGCCATGGCCGTCATGTTCGGCTATAAACGCGATCGCCGCACGACCGCGATTTTGATGCTCGTAACGGCGTTATTTGGCGCCTCGTTCGTCGGCATGCAGGTCTTTGAGTGGACCAAGCTGATCGTCGATGAAGGTGTCCGCCCCTGGGGCAATCCCATGGGCGCGGCGCAGTTCGGCTCAACCTTTTTCATGATCACGGGCTTCCACGGTTTTCATGTGAGCATCGGTGTAATCTTTCTGTTCGCCATAGCGCGTAAAGTCTGGCGCGGCGATTATGACCTTGCAACACGCGGCTTTTTCACCAGCCGAAAAGGCAATTACGAGAGCGTCGAAATTATGGGCCTGTACTGGCATTTCGTCGATCTGGTGTGGGTTTTCATCTTCGCTTTTTTCTATCTTTGGTAAGAGGACAACATGGCACAGGCTGACGATACAGCACACGTAGAAGGCCAACAGCATCCGATTGGCGTATATTTCAAGGTCTGGGGATTACTTTTTGTACTCAGCGCAGGGTCTTATGCCGTCGACTATTTTCATCTTGAAAGTTATCTCAGGTGGACGTTGATCATTGTCTTCATGTTATTGAAGGCAGGCCTTATCGTCGCCATTTTCATGCATATGCGTTGGGAGCGGTTGGCGATGATTTACGCCATTACAATCCCACCGGTGTTGGTGGTGGTATTCATGGGTCTCATGGTGTTCGAGGCGGATTATACATTCTTGACGCGGGGCATATTCTTCAGCATGGGAAATTAAGGCGGTCTCTTCACGCCGAGACTAGAGCGCTTCCAGAGTTTTGCGGGGCAGGCGTGGGGAAACCAAGCCTCACCACCCGGCAGAACAGCCCGAATATGCTCTCGTGCCGCCGGCATTATTGCGGTCCACCCAATTTTGACGACGTCAGTTTACGACGATCTTTCGATACAAATGCCAGGTCGCGTGTCCGAGTATGGGCATCACGACCGCGAGGCCGACGAACAGCGGCAAGGCGCCAATCAGCAAAGAGCCGGCAACGATGAGGCCCCAAAGCGCCATGGTTTTAGGGTTTGCCAGAACCGATCGTACCGAAGTTAGTATAGCCGTCATCACATCCACGTGCCGATCCAAAAGCATGGGTATTGAGACGACGCTAATGGTCAACACCAAGACCGAAAACAGAAAACCAGCGCCACAGCCCACGACGATCAGTGACCAGCCGGAAGGAGTGAGGAATATTTGTTCGGCGAAAGCCGTGATCGTGTCCGGAACGACGTTGTCGAAGTAGTACCAGAAGATCCCCTGCGCCACCGCCATCCAGGCAAAGAAAATCGCCCCCAAAATGACCCCGATGGTGGCAATCGCCAGAATTGACGGTGATCGGAGGACGTCGAAGCAATTCACCCAGGAGACATCGAGACCCTGCTCCCGGCGACGGCTCAACTCGTACATTCCACAAGCGGCCAAGGGGCCGAGCAACGTCGATCCGGCGATGATCGGAAAGACCAGCGGCAGGAAATCGTACCCGGCGTAGGTCCGGGCAAACAGAATCATGAGGATAGGATAAATAATGGCGAGGAACAGCAGGTGGGTCGGCTTGGCGTTGAAATCGGCGATACCCTTGGCCAAGGCGTCCTTCAGGTCCGCCGTTCTGATCGTACGCACATCGGGTATCGTGTGCTCCGCGCCCGCGTGGGCGGCTATTTTCTTCGCTGCCATGTTAGTGCCTCCTGAACCGCCTGGTTTAGCGGTCACAAGCCCAACGTGACACCTGGCGCATGCTTCAGGCGTTGGTCACGCCAATTTGCGACCTATACTGCTACACAACTATACATTCGAATACCTCCACGGAGCGGGTGTTCTCCCATCCCAAGGCGAAAACCGGGGCAATTGCGCCCGTTTCACCCCATTCCGCATTCCAGGCATCCATTACAAGACGGCTTAAGTCTAGAGCATTTACGATATTCATCAAGGTGCCCGCTAGCCCGGAAACGCTCTAGGACTACCGAAGGCCGGGGCCGGCGAGAGTTTTAAGTAGGCCTGGAAGAATTCCGGGCTGAGCAGCAACAGGCCCTCCGGGAACGGTGCCCAATAGCCCCGGTTCTCGATGAA
>JAKZRK010000037.1:0-4051 GCA_047518225.1 Alphaproteobacteria bacterium
TGCAGTATTTTTGCGGTCACTGCCACAGATGCGCCCGTGAATGCCCTTGCGATGCCATCTCGTGGGGCGACAAGATCATGTTCAACGGCTACGAGATGTGGAAGCCGGACGCGGAACGCTGCGCCCGCTATCGTCTGACCAACGCCAAGGGCTCGGCCTGCGGACGTTGTATGAAAACCTGCCCGCTGAATAAGGTGGTCACCGCCGACGGCCCTGTCATGGAGCGGCTGGCCAGTTGGTGCGGTATCAACGCGCGCTGGTTAAAGCCGCTGCTGGTCCCCATCGCCGTCTGGCTCGACGATTATCTGTGCAAGGGCAAACGCAACCCGGCGAAGAAGTGGTGGTTCGATCTGGAGGTGGTGGATGACGTTTGTATTGAACCGATCAAGGGGGTTAGCCGGCGCGAGCTGAATTTGAGCCACAAAATCGATCCGGCAAAACAAAAGATGGCCTACTATCCCGCCAACATGATGCCCGTGCCCAACGATCTGAATTCCCAGCCCGTTGACCGAAAAGCGGCCATGGCGGTCGGGGAAATATTGGAAAGTCCGATCACGGCGGCGATCCGCGCGGCCCGGGGCGATGCCCCGCCACCCTATAACATTCCGACCCCGCCCGATCCCGGCGGCCCCAAGGGCGCGCGCGCCCAACCCACGGTCTATGGCAACGCCGGGACGGCGAAATCCTAAAGGGTGTTCAAACCGGCTTCGATGCGGTCCATGGCGGCGGAAAGCTGGGCCTCGGATTTTGCAAAACACAGGCGCATGAAGCCCTCGTTGCCGGGGCCAAAGGCGGATCCGGGCGCCAGGCCGACCCGGTGTTCGCGCACCAGCCGTTTGGCGAATTCCAGATCGTCATCCAGGCCGGCGATCTGGGGGAAGGCATAAAAGGCCGCCTTCGGCGCCGCCAGATTGACCCGTTCCAGGCCGCCCAGGCGTTGATGCACCAGATCGCGGCCGCGCCGGCAGCGCGCCACCATCTCCTCCACGAAATCCTCGCCGTCACGCAGCGCCACGGCGGCGGCGTGTTGTACGAATGTGGTGGCGCCAGTGTTGTTGATGCCCGACAGATCGCCCATGCGGTCACCCAATTCCGCCGGATGCACCAGCCAGCCACAGCGCCAGCCGGTCATGGCCCAGGCCTTGGACATGGAGTGCACCACGTAAAGCGCATCGTCGGGCTTGGCGATGGACAGGAACGACGGCGCCACGGGGCGGTCGTAGACGATGCGGTGATAGACTTCGTCGGCAATGATCCAGATGCCGCGTTCGCGGCAAAAATCTAGTACGGCCTGCTGTTGGCCGGGCTCCATCATCCAGCCCGTGGGATTGGAGGGCGAGGCGATAAACATCGCCTTGGTCCGTTCGTCACAGGCGTCGAACAGTTTATCCAAATCGAGCCGCCAGCCGGTTTCGGTCAAATCCAGGCGCACGTGGCGGCTTTCCCCGCCCATGGTTTGAACGCAATAAAAGATGTTCGGCCAGATCGGCGAGACAAGCACCACGTTATCGCCGTTGTTCACCAGGGTTTCCGTGGCGATCAGGATGGCCGTCATGCCCGAACCGGTCACCGTGATCCGCTCCGGATCCAACCCCACGCCGAACTGGGCCTGGGTATAGTCCAGAATGCTCTGGCGCAATTCCGGGATACCCCGCTTGTTGACATAGCGGGTCTGTCCCGTTTGCAGGGCCTCCACGGCCGCCTGGCGGATAAATTCCGGTGTATCCAGATCCGCCTCGCCAAACCACAGGGGGATGACATCTGGGTCACCAATAGCGATGCGCGAAACTTCACCGATGCGCTGGGTTTGCATCTCGGAGATGGCGGTGCGGACCGTTGGCATGGCTTGGTCTTTCGATAATTGGGTAAGGGGGACAATTTCAACCGGCTTTTAGAACGGAACGGCGCCCGAGGGCAACCGCTCTCGGGCGCACAAGCGTTTTAGGATCTGGTTTCTATCTTCCCGTGAAGTTCGGCGCCCGGCGTTCGACAAAATGCGCCACGCCCTCCTTGAAGTCTTCCGATTCAAAGCTGGCGGGCATTTCACTGTTGGCCAGCAGTACCGCATGCTCCAGAGATTGCATGAGTGCCTGATACAGCTGCCGCTTCATCACCCGGAGCGAACGGGGCGAGGCCAGGGTGGCCATTTCGGTGGCGTAGGCGCGGACCTCGTCCATGAAGCCGTCCATGGGAAAAATCTTGCTGACCAGGCCCATATCCTTGGCCTCGATGGCATCGAATTTGCGGGCCGAGAGCGTGATGTCCAGGGCATTGGCGTGGCCCACCAGTTTCGGCAGCATCCAGGAAATGCCATGCTCGGCGATCAGGCCGCGGCGGGAAAAGGCGGTGGAGAAGACGGCCGCGTCGGAAGCGAAGCGTACATCGCAATATAGCGACATGATCAATCCCAGGCCCGCCGCCGGGCCGTTGATGGCGGCGATGATTGGCTTTGGCACGGTCGGGAAATAGGTGTATCGCTGGCTGAAATCGTTGGACAGGGACAGCCCGCCGGGAATGGCGTTGTCGACGGCGCGTACGCTGTCCGACGTGGGCCCGCCGCCGGTGGCGCCTTGCTGGATGGAATTCAGGTTCTTCATATCGGCGCCGGAGCAAAACCCACGTCCCGCGCCGGTCAGGATAATCGCGCCCACCGCATTATCGGACGAGGCGTCGGTCAGGGCGGCACGGACTTCGCCTTCCATCACGGTGGTCCAGGCATTCAGCGCCTGGGGCCGGTTCAAGGTGATGGTGGCGATCTTGTCGGAGACGTCGTAAAGAATTTCGCTGTAGGCCATGATGTTATCCTCTGTTGGCTCGATTTCAGGCTAGTCTATCGCCTCGGCGGGAAAAATGCGAAATGTCATGCGGGGCAAACATGCCGGAATGGACGGCGGGCGTTGAGGGAAGCGCGTTATGACGGAACTGGATGCGGTGCTGTTCGCCAACGAGGCGTTCTACCGCGCCTTCGCGGACCGGGATATGTCGGCCATGGCCGAGGTCTGGGCGGATGGGGCGACACTGACCTGCATCCATCCGGGCTGGGGCCTATTGGAAGGCCGGAACGAGGTCCTGGAAAGCTGGCGGGCGATCCTGACCAATCCGGACTCACCAGCCGTTCGAAGCCTGGGCGCCCAGGCGCATATGCAGGGCGAAATGGCCTATGTGGTCTGTTATGAAGAGATCAACGGCAATTACCTGATCGCCAGTAATATATTCATCCATGAGGGGCGGCGTTGGCGCCTGGTGCATCACCAGGCCGGCCCGACCGCCGAGGCGCCTCCGGCGGAAACCGAAGGCGAAGGCGGCTTGATCAACTAGGTAATCTTTGGGGTGGCCTGCTTCCCAAACCGGCCGGCGGCTGCCGGCATGGCCAGATTTGGCGTGGCTAGAGCGTTTCCGGGCTATTGTGAGTCATTTGATAGCGTCCATAAGCCATTCGGGTAGGCGCGTTGAGCAGCGCGATATAGTATATCGGGCAAGCGGCGCAACGCATCCGAATGGCTTGGGGGCGCCACCGGAGGCCGCCCACCAAGGCCCCGTGGCGGCGTTGCGGTCTTTGGACGATGTCCCACATCGACCTGCAAACCGCGCCTACCCACGGGGCCTTGCCGACAGCCGCGCCGGAACCCAATGCGTATTGCAAACAGAACAACTGACGTCAGAGATGACCAGATGTGATAGACAGACATGCAGTCATTACGAACCATCAAATCTAGGCAAATTTCCCGATATTCCTAATCTTCCATCTCGTTTACTCGACCCGGGGCATTGCATAGACTGAAACAAGCGAATTCGATGAGGCGCAAAAGGTTGACGTATGATGGCCAATAAACTCCGGAAATTCGCACTTTTTACAGACCTTCCGGACGAAGAATTGCCGGAGATTGAGCAGCATTTTAATTGGCGAACCTCACTAGTGTCCGGTTAAAAATCGAATAAATTCAATTGGTTGGTTATTTGCGAAGCGTTGCATCTGTTTTCGTCTCCCGCAAGTGCTTGATGTATGGGCATTTTCTCGAAGAGGGTCACCGAGAGGATCTGTAACAAAGTG
>JAKZRK010000038.1:0-21420 GCA_047518225.1 Alphaproteobacteria bacterium
CAAGCCCCTGCGACGTCTTGCGACGACGAGACAGCGCCTCCAATTCGGCGCGCTCGTCATCGCTCAAAGAGATCGTCACCGCCACTCTCGCCATCAATCGCGCCTCCTGAAAACAAATAGAGACATAATCATATTAATTTATCGATCAGGACACTAGGGATGGGCGGGTTATATTTGCCCGCATGGACAAGATCCCGCAAGAGATCGCTTTGCCCCCGGCGCTGACGGCCTGGTTCGCCGCGCGCGGTTGGCGGCCCCGGCCCCATCAACTAGCTGTTTTACAACGTACCCGCGCCGGCCAATCGGTGCTGCTGACCGCCCCCACGGGCGGCGGTAAAACCCTGGCCGGCTTTTTGCCCAGCCTGTGCGATTTGATCGACGGCGGGGCGGCCAAGGCCGGCCGTCTGCATACTTTGTATCTTTCGCCCCTGAAGGCGCTGGCCGTGGATGTGCGGCGTAATCTGGAGCAGCCGATCGCCGAAATGAAGCTGCCGATCCAGGTCGAAAGCCGGACCGGCGATACGCCGCAATCCAGGCGCCAGCGCCAGCGGCGTAATCCGCCCCACATGCTGTTGACCACGCCGGAGCAGTTGGCCCTTTTGCTGTCGTACCGGGATGCGGCGCGCTATTTCGCCGGGCTGCGTTATGTGGTGATCGATGAACTGCATAGCCTGGCGTCCAACAAGCGGGGCGATCTGCTGGCCCTGGGGCTGGCGCGCCTGGCCGGCATGGCGCCGGAGGCGCGGCAGATCGGCCTGTCGGCGACGGTGGCGGCGCCCGGCGAGATGGCGCATTTTCTGGATTGCGCCGGGCCGGTGGCGCTGATCGATGGCGGCCCCGGCCCGCGGCCGGAAATTGCCGTCATGGCGGCGGCGGCCAGGGTGCCCTGGGCCGGCCACATGACCCTGCATGCCATGGCGGATGTCTATGCCGCCATAGCGCGGCAACGGACCACCCTGGTTTTCGTCAACACGCGGGCCCAGGCCGAGGTGGTGTTCAATCATCTGTGGCGCCTGAACGAGGATAGCCTGGCCATCGCCCTGCATCATGGCTCGTTGGACGTGGAACAGCGCCGCAAGGTGGAGGCGGCCATGGTGCGCGGCGACCTGCGCGCCGTGGTCTGTACCTCGACCCTGGACCTGGGCATCGACTGGGGCGCGGTGGACCTGGTCATCCAGGTCGGCGCGCCCAAGGGCCTAAGCCGCCTGGTACAGCGGATCGGCCGGGCCAATCACCGCCTGGACGAGCCCAGCCGGGCCCTGTTGGTGCCTTCCAACCGTTTTGAGGTGCTGGAATGTCAGGCGGCGGCCGAGGCGGTGATGGATGGCGAGCTTGATGGCGAGTCCCCGCGCCGGGGCGGCCTGGACGTGTTGGCCCAGCATATCCTGGGCACCGCCTGTGGCGGCCCGTTCCAGGCGGAGGCCTTGTATGGCGAGGTCCGCCGCGCCGCGCCCTATGCCACCTTGAGCCGGGACAATTTTGACCGGGTGGTCGATTATGTCGCCACGGGCGGTTATTCCCTGCGCCAGTACGAGCGCTATGCCCGCCTGACCTTGGATGAACAGGGACGCCATGAAATCGCCGGGCCACGGGTGGCTCGGCAATACCGCCTGAATGTCGGCACCATCGTGCAGGAGCCCATGATCCGGGTGCGCCTGAAACGCGGCCGCAATCTGGGCCAGATCGAGGAGTGGTTCATCGATCAACTGGTAATCGGAGATACTTTTGGCTTCGCCGGCGAAATTTTGCGTTTTGAGGGCATGCGCGATACGGTGGCCACGGTCACCCGGGCGGCGGGTGTCGAGGCCAAGGTGCCGTCCTATTATGGCGGCAAGTTTCCCCTGTCCACCTATCTGGCCGCCCGGGTGCGTACCCTGTTGGCCGATGTCAAGGCGCACCAGCGCCTGCCCGCGCCGGTCAGGGACTGGCTGGCCATGCAGCGCCGCCGTTCCGTTCTGCCTGGTCCCGAGGGCCTGTTGGTGGAAGGTTTCCCCCGTGGCGGCAAGCATTATCTGGTCTGCTATCCCTTTGAAGGCCGCCTGGCCCACCAGACCCTGGGCATGCTGTTGACCCGGCGCATGGAGCGGGCGGGATATCGCCCCTTTGGCTTCGTCGCCTCGGAATATGCCCTCGCCGTGTGGAGCCTGAACCAGGTGGACGATGTAGACCCGCTGTTTGGCGAGGATATGCTGGGCGACGATCTGGAGGAATGGCTGGCCGAATCCAATCTGTTGCGGCGAACCTTCCGCAACGTCGCCCTGATCGCCGGCTTGATAGAGCGGCGCCATCCGGGCCAGGAGAAGACGGGTAGGCAGATGACCTTTTCCTCGGACCTGATCTATGACGTTCTGCGCAAGTACGAACCAGACCATATTCTGTTGCGCGCCACCCAGGCCGACGCCGCCACGGGCCTGTTGGATATCCAACGCCTGGGCCGGATGCTGACGCGGGTGCGGGGCCGCATCGAACATCGCCGCCTGGACCGGGTTTCGCCCCTGGCCGTGCCCCTGATGCTGGAGATTGGCCGGGAAGCCGTGCACGGCGGCAGCATGGAAGAGTTGCTGAGCGAGGCGGCCGAGGACCTGATCGAGGAAGCCACCCGTATGCTTTGATCCGAAGGGATCCGTTATCTGCCCGAACCGTTATAATTCGGCGTCAAGGACGCGGTCTTCTTCCGGCTGCGTCGCCGTTGCCGTGCCACCGATTATGCCGGCGATTGATTGAACAAAATCGACCCCCAAACGCACCGCCAAAAGGGCAATGCCGGCAAAAACCGCGAACTTGGCGGGCAATTCAACCAACTCCCACAGCCCAGACACATAAGATTGGTAGTCCCAGGCGTGCTTGAAGTCGGTGTACGTGGCGACAGCGATGATGGAGAAGGCGATCAGGCCGTTAAAGACCCCGAATGTTTCAAGGATTACCTTCGTATTGTTCGACAGCCGTTCCGTGAAAATCGTGACGAAGACATGTTCCCGGGCGGCCTGTATGGAACTCAGGGGCAAGAATACGATGAACACCATCAGGAATTCGCTCATCACCAGGTCATCGGGAATAGGCGCGCTGAACAGGTAGCGTCCAGTAACCGATATGCACACTTCCACCGTCAAGACGACCAAGGCACAAACGGAGATCACGACCATGGCGCGGTCAAGCCATTGCAGAATTTTCACGATAAGATTGCCGTAAATCAGCCGCTACGCCGCTATCCGCGCAGCATTATCGAGGGCAGCCAAAGGCTGATTTCCGGAAAGCCGATGAGAACGGCCAAGGTCAATACATCCATCGCCAGGAACCACATGATGCCCTTGAAAATGGTCTCCAGCGGCACCGCATCGCCCACCACCCCCTTCAGGATATAAACATTCAGGCCCACGGGCGGGGTGATCAGGCCGATCTCCAGAAACTTGACCATGATGACGCCGAACCAGACCAGATCGTAGCCCAAATCCTGGATCACCGGGGTGACCACGGGCAGGGTCAGCAGCATCATGCCCAAGGGGTCCATGAAAGTGCCGAGGATTATATAGATCACCGACAGCGACAGCAGGATAATCACGGGGGGCACATCGAGTTGGCCCGCCCATATGGTCAACTCGGCGGCGACGCCGGTCAGGGCGATGAAGCCAACGAACAGCTTCGCGCCCAGGACCAGGGCAAAAATATTGGCGGATTGCCGCGCCGTCTCCACCAAAGCGTCGCGTGCTTTTTCCCAGTTCAGGCGTCTGGCCAGGAAACCCAGAACAAAGGCGCCCGCCGCGCCCGCGGCGGCGGCCTCGGTCGGGGTGACGATGCCGGAATAAATGCCGCCCATGACGATCATGAACAGGGCCAGGATCGACCAGGTCCCTTTCAGCGCGATGACCTTCTCGGACCAGTTTGAGCGCTCCCCACGGGGCGCGAAATCGGGATTCCTCCGGGCCCGGATCCAGACCATGACCATGTAGATCGCCGCGGACAGTATGCCGGGGATCAGACCCGCCATTAGCAGTTGGCCAATGGATTCCTCGGTGAAGATGCCATAGAGGATCATCAGAATGGAAGGCGGGATGAGAGAGCCCAGGGTGCCGGAAGCGGCGACCACGCCGGTCGCCAGGCCGGGATCGTATTTATGACGCAGCATTTCAGGCACGGCGAGCTTGCCCATGGCCGCCGCCGTCGCCAAGGAGGAACCACTGACGGCGGCGAACATGGCGCAACCCGCGACCGAGGCCAAGGCCAGACCGCCATGCAACCGCGACATCCAGACCCGCGCGGTATCGTAGATATCGCGGGTAAAGCCGGCGTGAAACGCCACATAACCCATCAACAAGAATAGTGGCACCGCAACGATGGGAAAGGAGGCGATAAAGGAAAATGGTTCAACGGAGGCGTAGGCAAAGGAGGCGTCGAAACCGCGCTCGAAATCAAATTCGTCGCCCGGCGCCCAGCCGACAGCGAAGATCATGCCGACGAAGCCGACAATGGCCATGCCAAAGGCGATCGGCACGCGAATGGACACCAGGGCGAGCATGGCGCCGAGGCCGAGAATGCCTAATAAAAAGGGATCCATAAACTAACCTTAATGTCTAGAAATCCGCGTCAAGCACGCGGTCTTCTTCCGACCGCGTCGCCGTTGCCGTGTCCGCGATTATGCCTTGTACCGCTTGAATCAAATCGACCAGCAAACGCACGGTGAACAGGGCGACGCCAAAGACAAGCACTAACTTCGGCGGCCATTCCAGCAATTCCAGCGGTCCGTCCACATAGGATTGGAATTCCCAGGCATCGGCCAGGTCATCGAACACCGCGATACCGACGATGGAGAAGGCGATCAGGCCGACGAAAACACCGAAGGTCTCGAGGATGACCTTCTTGCGGTTCGGCATCCATTCGGTGAAGATCGTGACGAAGACATGCTCCCGCGCTGCCTGTACCGAGGCCAAGGGCAAAAAAACAATGAAAATCATCAGGAACTCGCTGAACACCAAATCGTCGGGAATTGGCATGGCGAACAGGTAACGTCCCGTTACCGAAAAACATACCAACAGCATCATGGCGAGCAGCGACGAGGTCGCGATCACGACGGAAATACGTTCTATCCAACTCAATATTTTCACGGAAAGACCACGGGGTTCCAATCCGCCACGGAATGGAACCCCGCCCCTCTACGCTTCATTCGCTATCTCAGTTCGTCACGTCAGTTCGTTGTCGCCCAGGGATAGCCTTTGTCTGCGACGATCTTCTTATATTTGGCGTGGATGACATTGAACTTGGCAATGAAAGCCTGGGCATCGATGCCCTTTTTGGTCACCTTGGCGATCCAGTCTTTCTTGAAGCTGTCCGCCGCCGCCACCCATTTCGCGCGCTCCCCGGCGCTCAATTGGTGGAACACCACCTTTCTGCCGTCGATACCGGCGGTCATGGCTTTCTTGGCCGCGACGGAATCTTCCATGTAGTTCCGGGCATAGACATCCATGTACTGCACCGAAGTCTCGGTGATGATGTCCTGCAGCTTCTGCGGCAGGCCCTTCAGCAGCTTGCTGTTGATGCCGATGCCATAGCCCAGCACCTGACCCATGCCGATTTCCGTCAAATGGCCCGCCACTTCGTAATGCTTGTAGGATTTGACAAAGGGCGTGTAATTGACGGTGCCGTCAATGGTGCCCCGGTCCAGGGCGGAGTAAAGTTCACCGAAACCAATCTTCACCGGCACGGCGCCCAGGGCCTTGAACAGATGGGTCCAACCGCCCGTCGCGCGGATTTTCTTGCCCTTCAATTCAGCCATGGATGTGACCGGCGACTTGGCCATAAGCAAATGCACCGGTCCGGCGGTGTTGTTGGCCACGATGGTGATATTTTGCCTGTCAGTTTCCTTCAACAACGCCGGCGATTTCTGGCGCAGCTCAAACCAGGTGCGCATGCCGATCCAGGTATCCGTGTGCAGGAACGGCGTGTTGGCATAGTTCCAAACCGGAAATTCGGCCGGCGTGTAAATACCAATGATCGTGCCCACATCCGCGAGGCCCGCCCCGACCGCCTTCATGGTCGCCTTGCCCTTGACCAGGGACTGGCTCCAGAAAAACTTGATCTTGATATCGCCGCCCGAACGTTTCTCGAGCTGGTCCGCCCACCATTTCAAGGCCGCGGCGCGGCGTGGGAATAGTGGAATAGTTTCTGTTTTCCGGGTTATATTTCAGCTTCGAAGCAAGCGGATTGGTTATCGTGGCAGGGGAGGATTGGGCGATGCATTTATTTCAACAACAGGGGGCGCGGGATTTGGACGCCGCCATGGCGCGGTTGCCCATCATCGATTTGGCGCCATATTTTCGTGGCGAAGACGGCGCCCTGGAAATCCTGGCGGCGGAAATAGCGGCCGCCTGCAGGGACATTGGATTTTTCTACATCACCCACCATGGCGTGGGGGAGGACCTGATCGCCGGCGCCTTCGCGCAATCGAAACGCTTTCACGCCCTGCCGCTGGCGGTGAAGCAGAGCCTGGCCATGGATCAAAACAATATCGGCTATATGGCCATGAATACCTCCATGCAGGCCCATTCCACGGTGCATAAGGCAACCACGCCAAACCAGAACGAGTCCTTTTTCGTAACCCACGAACGCGGCCCGGAGCACCCGGACGTACTCGCCGGGAAACCGTTGCGCGGCGGCAATCATTGGCCGGACGGTCTGCCGGGCTTTCGCCAGGGGGTGATGGCCTATTTCGGCGCGCTGAATGAATTGGGACAGCGTTTGCTTCCGGCCTTTGCCCTGGCCCTGGGCATGCCGCCCGATTACCTGAACGAAGACTTCGCGGACGAAAAAAACGCCACCCTGCGCCTGCTGCATTATCCGCCGACCCAGGTGGTGGACAATGATTTCGGAACCGCGCCGCACACGGATAATTCATTCATGACGATCCTGGCGCGCCGGGACGTGCCGGGCCTGGCCATCCGCCTGTCCTCGGGGGAATGGTTGCCGCCGCCGATCATACCCGGAACATTTCTGGTCAATATCGGCAATATGCTGCGGCGCATGTCCAACGACCGTTTCCTCTCCACCCCCCATGGCGTCATCGTTGATGGCGATCACGACCGTTACTCCATCGCCTATTTCCACAGCCCCAATCCTTACCGTATGATCCGCGTGGCTCCGGCCTGCATCGACCAGAACCATCCCGCCAAGTACGAACCGCGCCTTTACGCCGACATGATGCACGAATTCTACCGGGCCAATTATTTTCACCAGAAACAGCACGGCAAAGTCGAAATCCAGGACAAATACGATTAACCGGCGGCATTTAAAGGAGGAGAGGATCGATCATGGATCTGGGCATCGAGGGACGTAACGCCATTGTTTGCGCATCCAGCCGTGGCTTGGGCAAGGGTTGCGCCATGTCGCTGGCCAAGAACGGCGTCAACGTCGTCGTCAACGGCCGGGACGAAGCAGTCACCATGGCGACGGCGGACGAAATCCGCGCGGCCTCGGATGTGGAGGTCACCCCGGTGATCGCCGATGTCTCCACCAAGGATGGACAGGCGGCGTTGCTGGCGGCCTGTCCACGGCCCGATATTCTGGTCAACAACAATGGTGGCCCGCCGTTTCGGGACTTCCGTGATCTGAGCCGCGAGGACATGCTGGAAGGCGTGACGATGAATTTCGCCACTCCGATCGAGCTGATCCAGGCGGTTATCGACCCCATGGTGGCGCAGAGTTTTGGCCGCATCGTCAATATCACCTCCGTCACGGTAAAGCGGCCGGTCTTCGGGCTGGATCTGTCCAGCGGCGCCCGCGCCGGCCTGACCGCCTTTCTGGCCGGCGTCGCCCGTTCCGTGGCCGAGCACAACGTCACCATCAATCACATCCTGCCCGGCTATATTGATACGGACCGCCTGCGCGGCGGCCTGGGCTACAACGCGCAACAAAACAATATCTCGGAAAGCCAGGCGGCGGAAAACCTGGCCAACTCCGTGCCTGCCAAACGTTTCGGCAACCCGGCGGAGTTCGGCGAGGCCTGCGCCTTCCTGTGCAGCGCCCAGGCGGGCTACATCACCGGCCAAAGCCTGCTGCTCGACGGCGGCCTGTACGAGAGCAATTTCTAAGGCCGGAAATCCCAGTCGTGCGCCGGGCCTGTTCCCGGAACGGGCGGCGTGATAGCTTGCGAGACCTCAATCGAACCCCGCAGGGATGGACGCCATGACCGTATTTGATCTTTCCGTGACCGATGCTCTTTTGTCCACCACCCGCGCGGTGCGCAAGCGTTTGGATCTGGAACGCCCGGTGCCGCGCGAGATCATCAACGAATGTCTGGAGCTGTCCCAGCAGGCGCCGACCGGATCGAACAAGCAGGGCTGGTCCTGGGTGGTGGTGACGGATGGGGAAAAACGGGCGGCGTTGGGCGATATGTATCACGGCGGCGCCATGGGCTATCTAAACCAGGCCGAGAAAGACGCCGCGGCAATGGACGACGAGGGGCAAACCAGCCGGGTTATTTCCTCCGCTCTTTATCTGGCCGAGCGCATGAAGGATGTGCCCGTGCAGGTGATCCCCTGCATCAACGTGGCGCATATGCCCGACAATCCGCCGCGCGCCGCCTGGTCCGGGGTCATGGGATCGATATATCCCGCCATTTGGAGTTTCCAATTGGCCTTGCGGGCCCGGGGACTGGGCTCCGCCCTGACCACCCTGCATCTGGCTTTTGCAAAAGAGTCGGCGGAATTGCTGGGCATCCCCGATGAATTCATGCAGGTGGCCCTGCTGCCCGTGGCCTACACCATCGGCACGGAATTCAAGGCGGCCAAGCGCCCGCCCGCCTCCGAGATCACCCATTGGGAGCAGTGGTAGGGACGGGGCGGAACTTTCAGACTTCGAAATCCACGACCATGAGGCCGTTGGCGAATTCAGCCAATTTACCCGCGGCGGCCTGGTGCGCCGGATGGGGGCCATAGCCGGCCAGGGCGTCCTTGTCCTCCAGTGTCATCACGGCGGCAAAGTTGTAATTGCCGGCACGGTCGGTAAAATTCCGACCGGCATCCACCGATAACAGGCCGGGGATTTGCCCTTTCAAGGCATGGAGACCGTCCAGGGCCTCCTGCATGTCGGCATCGGTGACGCCATCCTTGAGTTCCACGAGCACGAGATGTTTTACGGCCATGGGCTGCGGTCCTTCCTTGGTTGCCGGGTTCCTATCAGCGCCGGTTGGTATTACCCGTTACGCGAATGCTACAGGCTGTTTTGCGCCCTGTCAGGCCACATCGCCGTGATCCTCCGCCGCTAGGCCGACATGATATGGCGGGCGAACAGGTCAACCGACTGTTTGGCCTCGTCGTAGGTCGTGTCGCCAAAGGCGAAGCGGCAGAGGAAATAGTTGATGCCGGCGGCCTCCGCCTGGCGCTGGATTTCCGTCCCGACCTGGTCCGGGGTGCCGACGATGGCCTGGCCCAGGGCGGCCAGTTCGTCGAAGCTTTCGGGAAAATGCACATTCATGGGCTTCATGCCGTGGCGGTCCCAGAGCAGGTAAAAGCTGTTTCGCCAGATGATATAGGCCCGGCGGGCGATGGCGAGGGACTCGGACCCGGTCTCGGCAATGACCACGTGGCGGCTCATGCCCATGCGGGGCAAGGTGGCGTCGTCGTGGCCTAGGGCGCGCCATTCCCGGCGGTAACGGTCGGTGATCTGGCGGCTGCCGGCAGCATCCCGGTTGGTGATGATGCTGACGCTGTTTTCCGCCGCCCAGACCGTGCTGTCGGGATGGGACAGACCGTACCACAGGGGGGGATGGGGTTGCTGCCGGGGCGCCAGGGTCACGGGCATGCCGCTGACCTGGTAATGCTCGCCTTCGAAGTTTAGATCGGCCCCCGTCCGGCCCGCCGCCAGGCCCGCCAGGATCAAATCCAGGGCCTCCCGGTACATGGCCGGCGCGGTGTCGTAATCCAGCCCGAAATAGCCGACCTCGATGGGCGAGATGCCCCGGCCCACGCCCAGTTCCAACCGCCCGCCGCTGATTTGATCCAGCATGCAGATTTCTTCCAGCAGGCGGATGGGATGGTACAGGGGCAGACAATAGACCGTGGGGCCAAAGCGCAGGCGCTTGGTGCGCTGGGCCACGGCGGAGAGAAATATGCCGGGCGAGGGCGCCATGCCCAGGGGCGTGGCATGATGTTCGGCCAAATGGTAGGCATAAAAGCCGGCCTGGTCATAGGCTTCGGTCAGGCGCAGGCGATCCTCGAATTGCGCCGCAAGGTCGTCCTGGCCCCGGTCGAGATGGTCGAAAATGCCATAGTCCATGCCGTTCAATCCAACTAAATTTAGAAATCCGTCAACAATCTGCCCCAGCCTGGAATCTTGTCGTTAATGCCCATTTGCCGCAAGGCGTGCCAATAAAGCGCCGTGTTGATGGCGATCACCGGTTTTTCCAGCCACCGCTCCGCCTCCGCCGCCAGTTGCGCCATGCCCAGGTTGGTGCCGACCTGGATGATGGTATCCACATCCGGGCTATTCACCTCGATCATGGCCTGGCGCAGGGTTTGTTCGCTTTGTTCGGCGATGTTGACGGGGCTGTTGGCCTTCAGGCCTTTCAATGCCACGATTTCAAAGCCGCATTCGCCCAAATACTGCCGTACCCGTTCATCGGCCACGGGCCAATAGGGGGTGATCACGCCCAGGCGTTTGGCCCCGACCGCTTCCAGGGCGCCGCGGGCGGCGGCCGAGCCCAGGGTCAGGCTGCAACCGGCCATGGCCGTCAGGCGTTCCTGCAATTTCTGTGCGCCGTCGGCCCCGTCCCAAAAAGATTCGGCGGAAATGCCGATAATTATGTGGTCCGGCGCGGCGGGGATCAGGCCGTCGATGGCGTCGTCCAGGGTCGCCTTGATGGCGACGACCAGCTGTTCGAAGTCCGCATCGCTTTTCAGGTCCATGTTCGGGATCAGGAACCGGGCGGTGTGGTTGGTGACGCCAAGGGGCGCCATGGCATGAAATTCCGGCTCCACGATGGTGTTGGTGGACGGCACGACGACGCCGATCTTGCGCCGCCAGCCCAATCTGTCCTGATGCCTGATATCGTTCATGGCCATGTCTCCCCCATGGGTTGGAATTATTTTATACGCTCAGCCTACCATAGGCGCCGACCCCGATGAAAAATCGGCCCGCCCGAACTACATGGCTGGATTTCGCCATTGGGCGGCCGGTGCAGGGATTGTACCATTGATATTCCACCCAGGCCGAGCCGTCCCGTGCGGCCCGGCGCATGGCCTCCACCAGGAAGTTGCGGCCATTGCTGTCGCGGGCCTCGGTGACATTGCTGCCGATCAGGCCCGGGAAGCGGCCATTGACCCACATCCGGCCCTGGTCATCGAAGACAAAGACGTAAAGATCGAAGGGCATGAAGCCGGCTCCCGGCGACATGAAATCGCTGAAGGCCTTGCCCAGCCCCACATCCGCCAGATGCGCGGCGGCCTTTTCCGCCAGCGCCTTGGCTTCCAACGGCGTGCCCGGACGGCGGCAGTGGCTGTCCGCCAGGGCCGGGACGGACAGCGCCGCGACAAACAATGCCAGGAATATACCGGCAAGGCAGCGCGGCGCGGTTTTCATCGGACGGCCTACAGTTTGCCAAGGATGACCGGCAGCCCGTCCCTTGGCTTGGGGATCGGGATGGCTTGCCAGCGTGGCGTGTAGCCTTCGGGCAGGGCGACCCGGTAATGCCGCAGGAACTGATGGACAAAGGCGCGCACCTGCATGGTGGCGAAATGCATGCCGATGCATTTATGGGCGCCGCCGCCAAACGGCGACCAGGCAAAGCGGTGGCGGCGGTCTTCCGCCCGGTTGTCCGAGAAACGGTCGGGGTCGAAACGCCTCGGCTCGGTCCAGATGCCGTCTTCCATGGCGACCAGGCCGGGACTGACGGTAATGGAGGTATCGCCGGGTATCTCGTAGCCGCCGAATTCGAACGGCCGGCGGGAAAACCGCGGTAGGAATGGCACCGGCGGGCGAAATCGCAAGGCTTCCTTGAAGACCCGCTCGGTCAGGTCCAGGCTGTCCATGGCGTCATAGGCCAACTGTTCCTCGGGAAGGGCCATGACCTCCGCCCGGACCGCATCCTGCCATTCGGGATATTGCGCCAGGGCCCAGATCATCGTGGTCAGGGCCGAGGTGGTGGTATCGTGGGCCGCCATCAACAGAAAGTTCAAATGGTCGACGATTTCATCGTCGCTGAAGAAGGCCCCTTCCTCTGATTTCGCGCGGCAGAATTGGCTGAACATATCGTCGGCGTTGCCGGTGCGGCGGGTGGGGATCAAATCGCGGAAATAATTCAGCAGAAAGGCCCGCGCCTTCACGCCACGGCGCATCTTGGTGCCGGGCCAAGGCTTGCGGATCACGGCGATGGAGGCCGCCACCTCGTCAATGAAGGCCTGGTTCAGCTTCGCCGCTTCATCGCCCATTTCCAGGCCCAGAAAGACCGAGGCGCCCAGATCCAGGGTCAATTTCTTGATCGCCGGGTAGAACTCAAACCGGGGCGATGGCGTCCAGCTGGGCAAAGTGGCGGCGATACCTTCGTTCAGGCGCAGCATGTAGTCCTGCATGGGCCGCGGCTTAAAGGCCACCTGCATGATCCTGCGGTGGCTGCGGTGGTCGTCGAAATCCCGCAGCATCAGGCCATTGGGGAACAATTGTCGCAGTACCCGCCAGCCGTCCCGCGAGCCGAAGTTCTTCTCCCGGTCCATTAGGACGTATTCCAGGGCATCGGCGCCATACAACGCCACGGTACGGCCGCCAAAGATGCTGAACTTGTAAACCGGGCCGTATTGTTGCCGGCGGCTTTGGTGGAAGGCAAAGGGGTCCTTCAGAAATTCAAAGGTGTTGCCGAATATGGGCATGCCGAGGTGGCCCGGAATGTGATCCAGGCCACCGGTCACCGGCCCCGCCTTGATGGTCTCGCTTATCGCCATATTGTGGTGCCTCCCTGGCCGTATCGCGGCGGCGGCCAGCTTCAATGGCTGGCTCTCTGCTGACGCCGGTGCCGACAATAGCATTTGCCGCCACAAATTTCAGCAGTTAGACATCGTGTTTCTGTTCCGGAAGTCAATCCAGGAAAACAGGCGTCCATATGACTTCGCGCGGCAACAACAGCGGCAACGGCGGGCCTCCATCGACGGGATGGCAGCCCATGGTTTGTGAATTGTTGGTGACGGATATCGCAGCCAGCCGAACGTTTTGGTGCGGTGTTATTGGATTTGCCGTCGCCTATGAACGCCCGGCCCAGCATTTTGTTTATCTTGAGCGGCGATTGCCTGATGGGCGCGGCGCCCAGATCATGTTGTGTCAACGTAGTGGATCGTGGGAGACGGGCCCCATGACGCACCCTTTGGGGCAGGGCGTAATGTTTCAAATTGAAGTCGACGATCTGTCGGCAATCGGCAGCGCCCTAGCGGCTGGGAATTGGCCAATTCATACGCCGCTGCGCGAGGTCTGGCGTCAGGTTGGCGACCGCGAGGCCGGCCAACGGGAAATATTTGTTCAGGATCCGGACGGCTACCTCCTGATGCTCAATCAAAGTCTTGGCGAACGGCCTTTGGAATCCGGCGCATTGGTGTAAATTGTCCAATCAGTGCGGGATGCACCTGGGAAGATCCATAAGGGGGTAGGTTATGAGTTCATTACAAGGCCAAACCGCGTTCGTCACGGGGGGTGGCACCGGCATCGGCAGGGCCATTGCCATTGATTTCGCCGCGGCCGGGGCAAAGGTCATTGTCTGTGGACGCCGCGCCGGGCCATTGGAAGAAACGGTTCAGGCCATTGCCGATGCTGGTGGAACGGCAAGTGCCATGACCTGCGATCTGACCGACCCGGATGCCATCGAACAATGTGCCCAGGTCTTGCTGGCGGAACACGGCACCATCGACATCCTGATCAACAACGCCGGCTTCAGCTCGAAAATCAGAAGCACCCGTTACATCGGCGCCCAGGAATGGCGCGATGTCATGGATGTCAACACCATGGGCCCCGTCGTGCTGACCAAGGCCCTGCTGCCCGCCATGATCGAACAGGGGCGGGGCGATGTGGTGATGATCTCGTCGATGGCGGCGATCAACCCCTCCATCATGGCCGGTGCGGCCTATAGCGCCGCCAAGGTAGCGGCCCGGGCCTACATGAATGTCCTGGCCCAGGAGATGCGGCCCCACGGTATCCGCTGCATCACGGTCTTCCCCGGCGAAGTGGACACGCCCATTCTGGATAACCGCGCCCTGCCGCCCGATACTGCGACGCGGGCCCGCATGATGCTGCCCGAGGATATCTCGGCGGCCGTCATGATGGCGGTCAGCCTGCCGCGCCGGGCCTGGGTCTCTGAACTGGCGATCGCCGCGACGGACCCGCGCGATATGTCCAAGGATGTGGCCGCCGCCAAGACCAAGCAAGAGGCATAATCGAGGGCGCGCGGCATGCAATGGCAGCGGGATGGCTTCACGATCTCGACCGATATGGACCGGCTGGACCTGGCCTTCACCGTCGACTATCTGGCCCAGACCTATTGGGGCCAGGGCACGGCCAAGGAAAAGATCCGCCAATCGATCCGGAATGCCTTGAACTTCGGTCTCTACCTGGACGATGGAGGCCGGCAGGTGGGATTTACCAGGGTGGTGACTGATTACGCCCGCTTTGCCTGGCTGTCGGATGTCTTCGTGATCGATGATCTGCGCGGCCAGGCCTTGGGCAAATGGCTGGTTGAATGCGCCGTAAATCACCCCGACCTGGCGGGCATGTCACGCTTTTTGCTGGCCACGGCGGACGCCCATGGCCTTTATCGACAATTTGGCTTCGAAGCCCTGGCGAAACCGGATCATTTCATGCTCAAGGCTGATACCACCCGGCGCCAATAGGAACCTATTGAGACGCCCCGGGGCGGTTTTCGGGTAGGAGCGTGCGCCAACAGCGCATCCAACCATTTTTCTCCCCACCAGGTATTGCTGAATTTGATATGGGCCACCGCGCGCGCCTCGTCCCTATTCGTCGATGCATGCGATCCCGTGGCTTTGCAGAAAATCGGCCGCGATGCGTTTCAGCGCCTGACCCCTGAACGCGTACCAGTCCTCCCGCACGCCTTCCTCGGAAACCCGGTCCCTGAAGCTCCGAAACGCGCCCCTGCCCCCTATTGCCCGAAGCAGGGCATTCCGCACTCGCTCATCGTCGAGGGAATGGCAGAATCGTTCCATGATCGCATATTCGTGAATTTCAAACTTATCGGGCAGTGTCACATAGTCATCGTTCTCCAGCACGGCTTTCGCGTGGCCGGCCATTTCCTGCTGCCATTCAGGAATCAATTCGTTGGCTTCACCGTCATCTTCATCGCGCCTGGCATAGGAGAATTCCTCTTCGCCGAACGAGGCGAGCTCGCCGGTCTTGCGGTTGATATAGGCCGTCATCTCATCGCTGGGCAGGTCCATCTCGTCAACGACAGCCTGCAAATTCACCGGTAGCACCATGATGCATCCTCCAACCTGTTTTCAATACGCGGTGATATTCGGCTGGCCGATCTCCCGTGCCGGCCATGCGGGGCCTTGATGGGAAAGTGTCATGGCGCAAAACAAAGAGCGCGGCCTTGACAGAGTATGTCGGACCTGATCTTGCAAGGGAAGAGGCGGGTTTGCTTGTGTCGGGGGCCATGGGGGCGGTATCATCGGCGCAGACTCGGTCAGCCGCGCAATACCAAAGGACAGACAGAAATGAACGACAACAGCCAGCAGTTTAAGTGGATAGGCAAACGGCCAATTCGGCCCGATGGGGTTGAGAAAGTGACCGGCGCGGCCCTGTACGGCGCCGACCTCAACTTGCCGGGCATGCTGGTGGGCAAGGTCCTGCGCAGCCCCCACGCCCATGCCCGTATCCGCGGTATCGACACCTCCAAGGCCGAGGCATTGAAGGGCGTCAAGGCTGTCATTACCTCCGCCGACATTCTTGACCAGCCATCGGTCTATGCGGGCCCGGCCCGGGTGCAGCAGAACCTGCACCATATCACCCGCAACATCATGGCGCGGGAAAAGGCGTTGTACGAGGGCCATGCGGTGGCCGCCGTCGCCGCCACGTCCACGGCGATCGCCAATGAGGCCGTGAAATTGATTGAAGTCGATTATGAAGTGCTGCCCCATGCCACTGGCGTGGCTGCCGCCATGCAACCGGACGCACCGTTGTTGCACGAGGATCAGATCACCATGGGGATGGAGCCGGCGCCGACGAAACCGTCGAACATCGCCAAATACGCCGAATTCTCCGTTGGCGATACCGCGGCCGGGTTCGCCGAGGCCGACGAAGTGGTGGAAATGGAACTCTCCACCGAGGCGGTGCATCAGGGCTATATCGAACCGCACGCCTGCATCGCGCGCTTCAACCAGGATGGCCAGGCGGAATTGTGGACCTGCACCCAGGGGCATTTCGTTGTCCGCAATGTGGCGGCCAAGCTGCTGGGCATGAACCATGCGGATTTGAAAGTGATCCCCACGGAACTGGGCGGCGCGTTCGGCGGCAAGACCGTGCTATATCTGGAACCCGTGTCCCTGGCCCTGTCGCGAAAATGCGGCTTGCCGGTGAAGATAGTGATGTCCCGGATCGAGGTCTTTCAGGCCTCCGGTCCAACCTCTGATAGCGTCATGAAAGTAAAAGTTGGCGCCAAGACCGACGGCACCATATGCGCGGCGGAAGCAACTTTGTTCTTCGGCAGCGGCGCGTTTCCCGGTGCGCCGGTAATCGGTGCCGCCATGTGCGCCTATTCCCGTTACGATCTGGCGAATGTCAAGGTGGTGGCCAATGACGTGGTGGTGAACCGGCCCAAGGCGGCGGCCTACCGGGCGCCGGGCTCTCCCATCGCGGCCTTCGCGGTGGAAAGCGCCCTGGATATATTGGCGCAAAAGATCGGCATGGATCCCCTGGCAATGCGCCTCAAGAATGCCGCCCGGAACGGCAGCACCACGGTTTTCGGCCAGACCTTCAATTCCATCGGCTATGCCGAGACCATCGAGGCGTTGATGGAGCATCCCCATTACAAAGCGCCTCTGGGTCCGAACCAGGGCCGGGGGGTGGCCTCGGGCTTTTGGTTCAATGGCGGCGGCGATTCCGCCGCCACCCTGGCCATCAACGATGACGGCACGGCGGTGGTGGCCACGGGCAGTCCCGATGTGGGCGGCTCCCGTGCTTCCATGGCGATCATGGCGGCGGAAACCCTGGGCATCGACTATGACCAGGTGCGCGCCATCGTGGCGGACACCGCCAACGTCGGCTACACCCACGTCACGGGCGGCAGCCGGGTGACCCTGGCCTCGGGTCTGGCGGTGGTCAATGCGGCCAAGGACGTGATTACGGAGCTCTGCGTCCGGGCCGCCAGGATCTGGGACGTGGATCCCGAAGGCGTGATCTGGGAAGACGGCCATGCCAAGCCGGCCTCTTCGAATGTCGGCGAATTCGAGCCGCTTTCCCTGGCCCAGATCGCGGCTCAAAAGTCGGCCACGGGTGGCCCTATTGTTGGTAGCGCCGGGGTCGCCCCCACGGGCGTGGGGCCCGGCGTGGCGACGCAGATTTGCGATGTCGAGGTCGATCCGGAAACCGGCCGGGTGACGATCCTGCGCTTCACGGCGGCCCAGGACGCGGGCCGGGCCATCCATCCTTCTTATGTGGAAGGACAGATCCAGGGCGGTGTCGTCCAGGGCATCGGTTGGGCCTTGAACGAGGAATATATCTATGGCGAGGACGGGCGCATGCAGAATACCGGCTTTTTGGACTATCGCATGCCCCTGGCCTCTGATCTGCCGATGATCGATACGGTGGTGGTTGAAGTGCCCAATCCCGACCATCCCTATGGCGTCAAGGGCGTGGGCGAGGCCAACATCGTTCCGGTCATGGCTGCCGTGGCCAATGCGATCGCGGATGCCACCGGGGTGCGCATGACCTCGTTGCCGATCTCTCCGCCGAAATTGCTGGCCGCGATAGATGCCACGAAATAGTAACTAATGTCCCATAAGTTGCCTGGCCATCGTCCTGCGATGGGCCTTGCGCCCTGCGATCGTTGGCTGGCCCGGGACTTGAATTTGTACGACGGAGGCGCCCCATGGACGCGGTGTTCTTTCACGACGGTAAATGGCACGACCAGCAGCCCATGCTGATCGGCCCCATGAACCACGCCTTCTGGATGGCTTCCGTGGTGTTCGATGGGGCGCGGTCCATGGGCGGCCTGGTGCCGGATGTGGAGGAGCATTGCGCCCGGCTGTGTGCCTCGGCCGAAAACATGCTGTTGGCGCCGACCATGGAAGCCGGCGAGATCGCCGAGCTTTGCCGGGCCGGGGTGCGCCAACTGCCCAAGGGTATGGAGCTCTATATCCGGCCCATGTTCTATGCCCGCGAGGGCTTCCTGACGCCGGAACCCGACAGCACCGATTTCGTGCTGGCGATCTATGACAATCCCCTGCCGCCCGAGGGGCCGTTCAAGGTCTGTATGTCCTCGCGCCGCCGCCCGGCCCGTGACATGGCGCCGACCACCGCCAAGGCATCCTGCCTGTATCCCAATACCGCTCTGGCCCTCACGGACGCGGCCAGGCGCGGTTTTGACAACGCGGTGATCCTGGACCCCAACGGCAACGTGGCCGAATTCCTTACCTCCAACCTGTGGATCGCCAAGGACGGCGTGGCCATGACCCCGGCCATCAACGGCACCTTTCTGAATGGCGTCACCCGCCAGCGGACCATCGAGCTATTGCGCGGCGACGGCGTGCAAGTGATCGAAGGCACCCTGACCGTAGACGACGTCATGGGCGCCGACGAGATCTTCTCCTCGGGCAATCACGCCAAGATCCGCCCCATCACCCAGTTCGAGGATCGGGAGCTGCAACCCGGCCCCATCGGCCGCCGCGCCAAGGAACTCTATTTCGAATACGCCCAGGGCTTCTCTGTATTTTAGCTCTCCCGGTCATTTCCCGCCTCTTTTTGCCCGCCGCCGTCGCCGATTTTAACCGTCCCGCGCGGTGATGGACATGCGCGGCATGGGATCACCGCCCATTTCCCGCCGCAGCCATAGCAATACCGGGCCGCCAAGGGTCAGCAATATTCCGGCTAGGCCCAGCACGGCAAAGGCGATGCCTTGGCCGTTGGCCAGCCAGCCGACAACCGCCGACAGGGGCATGAAGGCCAACTTAACCGCCGCCGCCACCGACAGCAACGTGGCCCGGCGGGCGGCGCCCACATGCTGATTGACGATGGTTTGCAGCACTGGCCAGCCGACGCCCCAGGCCGCCGATCCGCACAGCAACAGGGCGACGCCGCCATGGCCGGGCCACAGTCCGGCCACGGCGAAGGCAACAACCAGGACCAGCCAGATCGCCGACAAGGATGCCGCCGCGCCGAACCAGCGGTCCAGAAAATGGCCGAAATGTCCCGCCAAACCGCCGCTGATGAAGCCTAAAGCCATCAACAGGCCGAACCATTCGGTGCCAATGTGCAGCGCGCTGTAATAGGGCTGCTGTGCCCACATGGCGACGGAGGTGCCGGCGAACAGGACCGCCCCCGTCAGAATGGCGGCGATGACCACCCGGTTGGCGGACGGCAGGGCGCGCAAGGCGGGCCGGCGCCAAGAGGTTGGCTGCCGTTGCCGCTCCGGTTCATCCAGGGCCAGGGCGCAGGCGGCGGCAACCAGATAGCCGCCCACCATGCCCAGCACCGGCAGGACCGGATCAATCGCATACAGCCCCGCGCCGATCAGCGAGGACAGCGCCACGGCGTACAGGCCAAAGCCATGGCGCCGGCTTTCAACCGCGCGGTACCGCCCTTCCTGGCCGTGCTGGCGCAAGGCGTCATACAGCAGGGCGGAATCGGCGCCTGAAAACAGGCTGATCCCCACGCCCATCAACCCCTGGGCCAGGGCCGCGCCGGCGAAATCCCCGGCCGGTATGAACAAGGGGACCCCGGCGGCGCTCAGCACACCGCCCAGAACCAAGACCCATTTCCGCCGCCCCACGTCGGCCAGCCCGAGGGCACTTCAAAGCTGACCATGACCAGGGCAAAAATGGCCTCCGAGGCCAGGAAATCCTGAAAACCCAGGCCAATGTGCCCGGCAAAAAAGGGCACGATGACGGGCACCAGAAAGACCATGCTCCGGCACACGGTGATGCCGTTCAACAGCGCCACCGTGCGCCGGGTCGGATCGTGGGCTGCGGGATTGATAGACATGGTTCCACCTTTTTCGGATTACCCGAAGGGAGGAACAGAAAGTCTATCTCTGGAAAATTATCTGTCAGCCCCTCGGAGTTGCGGGCTGACGTTCGATCGTGATTATCGCATCAACCCAAACACCCGCACGGCATGGCAAGGCCCACCACGCCGCTGCTGCGGGTCGTAGTGCCGTGCGAATTGCGTACCGTGTGCATGGTTGACGGTTTCATGATCTCATTCCCGTAAGTGCCGCGTCTTCTATAGACTATCGGTGGCGGGGTCAATCCTTGAGGAAACTGCGGGTTTGCCGGATCGCCTCGGCCAGGCCCAGGCGTTGGATCTCCACGCCGGGAGGGAAGGCGGTCGTCTGGCGGGTGGGCGGCATGCCGTCCAGCATGACGAACACGCCCTTGTCATCGGCCCCGTAATGGATAGCAACAAACTGGCCGCCATTGCTAGTTTGGTCGACTGGCAACACCTTTCCCGGGGCCGTTGCTCAGCGTTCGCACATCCTCAGGCAGTCTCGGCTTTGAGCCCGTCGAGCTGCAGCCGCGCGCCGGCGATCATGCACGCGAGATCGGACGTCAGCATCACCATGTCGAAGCCACGCTTCACGGCGCCCGCCGCAAACGCCGCGCTGGCACAGTGCATGACGGCCTTTATGCCGTGCTTATGCGCGGTCTCGAGGATCTTGTCGCAGGTGGCCAGATGGACCGGGTCGGGATTATCACCGCGCTGTTCCAGACCCAGCGCGAACGACAGGTCGGCCGGCCCGATGTAGACGGCGTCGAGGCCGGGCGTGGCGCAGATGGCATCTAGGTTGGCGAGGCCCTCCTTCGTCTCGATCATGGCCATGACGACGATTTCGCCGTTGGCGTTGGCCTGGTAGTCGGCGCCGCCGTATTGCGCGGCGCGCACGGGTCCCGACGAGCGCATGCCGACCGGTGGGTAGCGGCACGCAGCCACCGCCATCGCCGCTTCCTCGGCCGTATTGACCAGCGGCACGATGATGCCGTACGCGCCTAAATCCAAAGCCTTCATAATGGCCGCCGGCTCGTTCCATGCGACGCGCACGACGGGGACCGTGTCTGTCTGCGATATTGCCTGTAACATGGGCCAGACGCTATTCATTTCCGCAGTACCGTGCTGCAAATCGACGCAAAGGGCATCGAAGCCCTGACGCGCCATGACCTCGGCCGTGAACCCATGGGACACCGAGAGCCAACCCAGGGTGACGTATTTACCGTCACGCCACATCTGCTT
>JAKZRK010000039.1:0-2976 GCA_047518225.1 Alphaproteobacteria bacterium
CTGTAACTCAAGAAGTGATGCTGGAAATGGCGAATCATCCCGTTTCAAAACATCAATTTCCACTCTGACACCCTTGCCTGCCGTATGACGGCACACCCTACATATAGTGGGTGTGGGTTACAACCGGATAGGCACGATTTATACAATTATTAAAGCTATCAAGCATAGGGGGGGGCGGAAGGTGACCGTGAGAATTACATATGCGATGATCGATAATTATGTGATCTCCTTTCTTGAAGACGCCGCCAATCGCAGCCGGTTTAGAATGTAAACACGTAACGCGCGGCTTAGGCCCGCCGTGCGTTGGGCGTCTATTTCAGCGATCAGATCGGTCATGCTGCGGCGGTCGGACCGGGCCATGCGGCGGAATTCATCCCAAAATGCCCGTTCCATGGACAAACTGGTTTGATGCCCGGCGATACGAAACGACCGGCGCAGCAGTTCTTCATCCTCTCCGGACATGGCCCTTGGCGCCTACTTCGGACCCAGCATATTTTTCGGCTGCACGAAACGGTCGAAATCCGCTTCCGTCACCAAATTCAGCTCAATCGACGCCTCTTTCAGGGTCAGGCCCTTGACGTGGGCATGCTTGGCGATCTTGGTCGCATTGTCATAGCCGATATGGGGGGCAAGGGCGGTGACCAGCATCAATGACTGGGCCATCAGATCGGCGATGCGGCCCTCGTTCGCCTTGATCCCGACAACGCAGTTATCGGTGAAGCTGACCGCCGCGTCGCCCAGCAGTTGGATCGACTGCAACAGGGAATAGATCATCACCGGCTTGAATACGTTCAGTTCCATATGGCCGGAAGCGCCGGCGACGGTGACCGTGGTGTGATTGCCGAAGACCTGGGCGCAGACCATGGTCATGGCCTCGCACTGGGTCGGGTTGACCTTGCCCGGCATGATGGAGGAACCGGGTTCGTTTTCCGGCAGGCTCAATTCTCCCAGGCCGCAGCGCGGGCCGGAACCCAGCAGGCGGATATCCGAGGCGATCTTCATCAGGCTGACGGCCAGGGTATTCATGGCGCCGGAAGCCTCCACCACCGCGTCGTGGGCGGCCAGGGCCTCGAACTTGTTCTCGGCGGTCTTGAACGGCTGGCCGGTAATCTTGGCAATCTTCGCCGCCACGCGCTTATCGAAGCCGATGGGCGCGTTCAGGCCGGTGCCCACCGCCGTGCCGCCCTGGGCCAACCGGTGCAACCGGGGCAGGCTGTCCTTGACCCGGGCAATGCCATACTTGATCTGGGTGGCGTAACCGGAAAATTCCTGTCCCAGGGTCAGCGGCGTGGCGTCCTGCAAATGGGTGCGGCCAATTTTGATCAGACGATTGAAGTTTTTCGCCTTGGCCCCCAGCGCCCGTTGCAGGTGTTGCAGGGCCGGGATCAACAAATGCTCTATCTGTTGCACCGCCGCCACATGCATGACCGTGGGGAAGGTGTCATTGGAAGACTGGCTCATATTGCAATGATCGTTGGGATGGACCGGCGCCTTGCTGCCCATCTTGCCGCCAAGCAATTCGATCGCCCGGTTGGAGATCACTTCGTTGGCGTTCATGTTGCTTTGGGTGCCCGAGCCGGTCTGCCAGACCACCAGGGGAAAATGGTCGTCCAGCTTGCCGCCGGCAACTTCCCTGGCCGCCCGCACGATGGCCCGGCCCCGCTTTTTATCCAGCGTGCCCAGCTCCATATTGGCTTCCGCCGCGGCCTGCTTGACGATGCCAAAGGCGTGCACGGCGGGTATTGGCATTCTTTCCCAGCCGATCTTGAAGTTCTGCCGCGAACGCTGTGTCTGGGCGCCCCAATAGCGGTCGGCGGGCACCTGGACCGGCCCGAAACTGTCGCTTTCGGTGCGGGTTTTGATCTTGTCTTTGCTCATTTGCCCGTAAGCCTCCATCATTGGCGCGGCACGCTTTGAAAGACAGGGATAGCACGCATGAAGATTTTGTTGAACGGTGGTGTCGCGCGGCGCGGCATGGACATTCTATCGCAACGCTTTGGCGACCGCATCAGCTTGCGGCAAATCGACAGCGGTGACAACAGCGCGGCCATGGCGGAGAACATGGCCGAAAACATGGCTTGGGCGGACGCTTTGATCTCGATCGATTACGGCCCTGAATTTTCCCCCGCGCCCAACTTGAGACTGCTGCAGATTCCCGCCTCGGGCCTGGATGCCATTGACCTTGAAGCAGTGCCGGCGGCGGCGACGATCTGCAATGTTTATGAGCACGAGGTAGGGATCGCGGAATACACATTTAACGGCATGCTGGAATGGGTGGTCGGCCTGGCGCGGCGCAATACCGCGTTCAAAGGGGGCGATTGGACCGGCACGCCGTCCACGGGCGGCGAGACCCGGGGTGAGTTGGCCGGCCTTACCATCGGTTGCTTAGGCTATGGCAACATTGGCCAGGCGGTGGCGCGGCGGGCCCTGGCGTTTGACATGAAGGTGCTTGCCCTGACCCGGAACCCACGGCCGCTGCATCCCGAACCGGCCTTCATGGGCGGCTATGACGAGCTGCCGAAGATTCTCGACGCCGTCGATTTTCTATTGATTTGTTGCCCCCTGAGCGAACGCACCCGGGGTATGATCGGCGCGGCGGAATTAGCGGCGATGAAATCCAGCGCCGTGGTTATCAACGTGGCGCGGGGCCATATCGCCGACGAGGACGCTCTGTTCGCCGCCCTGGGGAGGGGTGTCATCGGCGGCGCCATACTGGATACCTGGTATCAATATCCCAGCGCGGAGGACCCCAATATCCGGCCCTCGCGCCAGCCGTACCACGAACTGGACAACGTCCTGATGACGCCGCATATTTCCGGTTGGACGGAAGGCCAACAACTACGCCGCTGGGCCAAGACCGGCGACAATATCGAAGCTTTGATGACGGGCGGTGAATTGATCAATCTTATCCGCCCGGCCCAACCCTAGCAGTCTGTCGGGTTTGTGATAACCCAACTCCTGCATAATGACTGCGCG
>JAKZRK010000040.1:0-2756 GCA_047518225.1 Alphaproteobacteria bacterium
CTGTAACTCAAGAAGTGATGCTGGAAATGGCGAATCATCCCGTTTCAAAACATCAATTTCCACTCTGACACCCTTGCCTGCCGTATGACGGCACACCCTACATATAGTGGGTGTGGGTTACAACCGGATAGGCACGATTTAAGCTTTAACGACATCGACCGATTGTCGGAATGCCTGGCGGCCTATCTGCAAGGCGCTCTGGGTCTGAAGAAGGGTGATCGGGTGGCGATCATGTCGCCCAACATCATGGCCTTTCCCGTGACCATGTTCGCCAACATGCGGGCCGGCCTGGTGCAGGTCAACGTCAACCCGCTGTATACCCCGCGCGAGTTGCAACATCAGCTCAACGACGCGGACACCGATACCATTGTCATTTTCTCGGGCTCGACACCCGTGCTGGCGGAAATTATCGGCGATACCAAGATCAAGAACGTCATCGTCGCCGATCTGGGCGACTGTGGCAACGGCGCCCTGCCCAGCCCACCCACGGACGAACGCCTGTCCGGCGTGGTGACGTTTTCCGACGCCCTGGCGGCTGGCGAAAAACTCTCATTCACGCCCGTCGAAATCTCGGGCGGGGATTTATTGTACCTGCAATACACCGGCGGCACCACGGGCCTGTCCAAAGGGGCGGAGCTGACCCACCGCAATCTGGTGGCCAATATCCTGCAATTCACCATGCCCCTGGGCGATGACATTCGCGAGCGCGAGGAAGTGGTGATCACCGCCCTGCCCCTGTATCACATCTTTGCCCTGATGGTGAATTGCCTGTCCTACTTCACCAAGGGCGGGCGCAATGTGCTGATCACCAACCCCCGCGACATGCCGGGTTTCGTCAAGGAACTATCCAATTGGAAGTTCTCGGTCATCACGGGGGTCAATACGCTGTTCAATGGCCTGCTGCATACGCCGGGATTTGCCGAACTTGATTTCTCCACCCTGCGTCTGGTGGGCGGCGGTGGCACCGCGATCCAGGAGGCGATTTCCAACAAATGGCGCGAGGTCACGGGTCTGCATATCACCGAAGGTTACGGTCTGTCGGAAACATCGCCCGTGGTGACCTTCAATGTCGCGGGACAGGACGAATTTACCGCGACCATCGGCATACCCTTGCCCTCGACCGATGTCTCCCTGCGCGGCGAGGATGGCGGCGAAGTGGCCATGGGGGAGCCGGGCGAACTTTGGGTCAAGGGCCCCCAGGTCATGCGGGGCTATTGGCGCAAACCGGAAGAGACCGCCGACGTGACCACGGCGGATGGCTATTTTTGTACTGGCGACATCGCCATTCTGACCGGGGAAGGCCGTTTCAAAATCGTCGACCGCAAGAAGGACATGATCCTGGTATCGGGCTTCAACGTCTATCCCAATGAAATCGAGGCCGTGGTCGCCAATATGGACGGGGTATTGGAAGCCGCCTGCATCGGGGTGCCTGACGAGCGCACGGACGAGGGGGTGAAATTGTTCGTGGTGAAAACGCCCGACGCGGACGTTGCCGCCGAGCAGATCATCGCCTTTTGCCGGGAAAATCTAACCGCCTACAAAGTGCCCAGGCAGATCGCCTTCATCGACGAATTGCCAAAATCTCCGGTCGGCAAGATCCTGCGCCGCGAACTGCGCGATTAATATTACCTGGAGGCTGCCTCCGTACCGCCGGGTATCGTCGCGGCGAAGGCAATTATGCGGCCCAGGAATGCTGCGATATCAAGACCTGGGCCGCTTTTCCCCGCCGGCTTGACCATGGCTTGCGCCGGCCGCCCGGCGGATTTGTCCAGGGCGGGTGCGGATGTCTCGGCCGCCCTTTTGTTGCCGTCACTTTGCGGTTCGATCTTCCACCACTGACAATCGGGCTTGTTCACCACCCCCGACGGCATGATCGTCTGACACAGAATAGCGCCGCGCAAATTCGCATTTTGCATGGAAGCGTTGGTCAGGTCGGCCCGGCTCAAATTCGCGCCCCCCAGATCGGCGCCTTCCAGATTGGCGCCGCGCAATACCGCCCAGGCCAAACCGGCCCCCTGCAAATTAGCCTGCCGTAAATTCGCGCCCCGCAGCAGCGCGCCTTTCAATTTTGCCCCGGCCAGATTGACCTTCTGCAAATCCACCCCGCGCAAATCGGCCCGGCGCAGGTCGGCCGCCTGCAAATTCAATTTGCGCAGATCCACGCCCTTCAGATTAGCCCCGATCATTTTGACCACGCCGCCCCGCGCCACTTGCAACAGGTGGCAGCCGGAGCATGACTTCATGGACTTGAAGCGCTCTTGACCGGTCTGATCAATCTCGTCAAATGCCGCCGCCACAGTGGAAACCAGCACAACGAATATAACGGCGCCGAAGGCGGCGAGGATTTGCTTCATGGCGGGCAGGGCGCCGTCAGCCGGCGGCCATGCGCACGCTCAAGTCCTGTAAAGAGCCCGGCAGTTGGCCAATCAGGTCCTTGGCGCCGTCGTCAAGCAGGGTGCCGTTCCCATCGAACGCCTGTCCGGCGCCGCCGACCATGACTTCCGGTTTATTGACCAAATGGCCGTTCAGGAAGATAAAAACCTGACGCACGTGATATTGCGCCCGCGCCGTTCCCAGCCGGCCGGGGCTGGCACCCATCAAGGCAACCGCCTTGCCGTTAACAGCCCGTTGAAAAAGGCGCTATTGACCGGGTTTCACTCGACGGCGAAACATAACGCGACGAAGGCGGTTTCGCCATCCTCCGAGACGATGAGGACCATCTGAGCGACCAGAACGGCTCCAGCTGGCGCAATAAG
>JAKZRK010000041.1:0-6061 GCA_047518225.1 Alphaproteobacteria bacterium
TTTAAGTAGGCCTGGAAGAATTCCGGGCTGAGCAGCAACAGGCCCTCCGGGAACGGTGCCCAATAGCCCCGGTTCTCGATGAAGCCGTCCTTGATCGTGTGTTGCGTTGGCTCAGACCGGTCATCGCTTTCTCCCCTCACGACGGCAGGAACACGCCCTTGCCACTATTCTGTTGGTCAAACAGCCGGTAGGCTTCCGCCGCCTGATCCAGCGCCCAGCGGTGGGTGAAAAGGCGGTCGACGTCGATGCCCCGTTCAGCCACGAAGCGGGCGCAGTCCGTCAGGCCGACTGTGGAAAAGGTCCACGAGCCCATCAGGGTGATCTGCCGGCGCAACAAATCGGGGCTGACATCCAGGGTTACCTCGCCGCCCTCGCCCACATAACAGCACGCACCCCAGGCCCGGGTCGCGCGCACCGCCTGGGCACGCGCCTGGGGCGAGGAGGAAGCGTCCAGCGTCTTATGGGCGCCCTCGCCCTGGGTAAGGTCCAGGATCGCCCGCACCGGATCATCCGCCATGGGGTCAAGGGTGACATCGGCGCCCATTTCGGCGGCCAGCTGGCGGCGCTCGGGCGAGATGTCCAGAGCGATCACCCGCGCGCCCATGGCGTGGGCCAATTGCGTTGCCGAAAGTCCGACCGGCCCCTGGCCGAAAACGGCGATGGTCTCGTCGCCGTGCAGGGACAGCCGGCCCAGGGCGCCGTAGGCGGTGCCGGTGCCGCAGGCGATCGCCGCGCCGGTCTCGAAGGATAATTCGTCCGGCAGGGTCACCAGGGTTTCGACCGGCACCTTCATATAGGGCGCATGCGCACCATGGGCGACCGAGCCGAAGACGACGGCGCCATCGACGCACATCTGCCGCCAGCCGGCCATGCAATGGCGGCAGACGCCGCAGCCATCGTAGTGGTGGTCGATCACCCGCTGGCCGACTTGCGCCTCGCGTTCGCCAACCGCCGCCCCCAGCTCGGCAACCACGCCGCAGGGCTCGTGGCCGGCGATCACCGGCTCCATCGCGCGCTTGATGCCGCCGCGCACCACGCCGGGGATGAACGGCTCGCGATAGCTCTTCAGGTCGGTGCCGCACATGCCCGACGCCTTGATTTCCAATATCACGTCGCGCGGTCCCGGCCGCGGATCCGGGAACTCGCGAAGCTCGGTCTTGCGCTCGCCGAGGAATACGATGCCTTTCATCCTTTAAACCTCCCAAATTTTTGCCGATGCTAGCGAATTGTCACGGTAATGGCTATGCGCGGCTTGCGGTCTGGCGGAGCCCTCGCATAGGATAATTGCTTTCCTCGCAATAATAGGCACCGCCAACATGACCCAAGACGTTGTTTCCGAACTGGCTCCGAATGGCACCCTCCGCGCGGGCATCAATTTGTCAAACCCGCTGCTCGTCACGGGCTCCACGCCGGACGGTGATCCGGTGGGCGTTTCCCCTGACTTGGCGCGCGCCATCGCGGAGCGTCTGGGGGTGGCGGTTTCCTATGTGCCGTTCGCCTCTCCGGGCGAGGTGGCGGATGCCGCCGCTTCGGACGTCTGGGATATCGGCCTGATCGCGGCCGAGCCGGCCCGTGCCGAGAGCATGGCGTTCACCCCTGCCTATGTGGAAATAGAGGCGACATACCTGGTGTCCACGGACTCTGCATTTCAGACAATGGAGGATCTGGATCGCCCAGGCGTGCGTATCGCGGTATCGGGCAGAAGCGCCTATGACCTTTACCTCAGCCGCACCCTCAAGCACGCGGAACTGCACCGCGCGAAAGGTCTGGGGGGCACGGTGGCGCTGTTCACCGCCGAGAAACTGGATGCCCTGGCCGGTCTGCGGCCGGCGCTGAACGAAGATGTCAAGAAATTGCCCAACACGCGCATTCTTGATGGGCGCTTTACCACGGTGCAGCAGGCGGTGGGCACCAAACCGGAGAACAAGGCGGCCATCGTGTTTCTGCGGGACTTCGTGGCGGAAGCCAGACAAAGCGGGCTGGTGGCTGAATTGATCGCGCGCCACGGCGTCGAGGGCCGCCTCCTCGTCGCCTCCGGCGACTAGACATTTTCGAGATTGGATAAGGCTTCAAGGCCGCGACGGCGGCCCTGCGCCGCCCGCAGTGGAGCTGTGCGCCAAAGGCGCACTGGCGTGAACGAAAAAAGTCTACGCGGCGTCCTCCAGGATCATTGCGGCGGCTTTCTCGCCGATCATGATGGCGGGGGCATTGGTGTTGCCCGCTACGATCGCGGGCATGATGGAGGCGTCGGCGACGCGAAGCCCGGCGATGCCATGCACCCGCAATCGGGCATCGGTTACCGAATCCACCTCCGCGCCCATGCGGCAGCTGCCGACCGGGTGATAGTTTGCAACCGCGCGTGCCCGCACATCGGCCAGCAGCTCCTCGTCGCTGCTGACGGCGGGGCCGGGTAAAATTTCCTCGACCATATAGCGCGACAGCGCGGGCTGGTTCGCGATCCGCCGGCAAACCCGCATACCGTGAAGGATCGCCTGTTTGTCATAGGTGCTGCGCAGAAATTCATAGCGGATCGCCGGCGGCGCCAGGGGATCGGGGCTTTTGATGCGGACGGAACCTTCGCAATCCGGGCGCAGGTGCACCGGAGAGAATGAAAAGGCCGAAAAGGGGTGGGGGTTAACCCGATCCCGGGTTCGGCTCTCCGCACTCCAGGCGAACATATTGATTTGAATATCGGGACGTTCCAGCAGCGGATCGCTACGGATGAAGGCGCCGGCGCAAATCGCCGTGCTGGTCAACGGACCTTTTCGAAACAGGGCGTATTGGGCCCCCGCCAGTACCCGGCGCGGCAGGCTGATCGCCAGATCGTTCATTGTCACCGGTTCGGCGCAGCGGAAACTCACGTAGGTATTGAAATGATCCCGCAGATGCGCGCCGACGCCCGCCAGGTCGCGGTGCACGGCGATGCCCATCTCCTGTAGCAAATCGCCCGGTCCGATGCCGGAAAGCTGCAACAATTGTGGCGTACCGAAGGCGCCACCCGAGACAATAACCTCGCGCCGGGCCCGTGCCCGGCGAATACCCGAAGACGACTGATATTCGATGCCCACCGCACGGCCGTCCTCGATTAAAACCCGCCGCACCTGGGCCGAGGTTTCCACATGCAGGTTCTTCCGGTTGCGGGCCGGCGCCAGATAGGCCTTTGCCGCGCTCCAACGCCGATGTTTGGAGGCGGTGAATTGGTAGAAACCGGTGCCCTCCTGTTCGGGTCCATTGAAATCCGGATTTGCCGGAATGCCGCTTTCCACCGCGGCGGCGATCATCGCGGTTGGCAGGGCCCATTGCCGTGGAACGTCGGAGACGCGCAACGGCCCGCCGCTGCCATGCAACTCGCCGCCGCCGCGCTCGTTATCCTCCGCCTTCTTGAAGAACGGCAATACGGACTCCCAGTCCCAGCCTTCCAGGCCGCGCTGACGCCAGCCGTCATAGTCGGCCGGCGCACCGCGCATATAGATCGTGCCGTTGATGGAGCTGCTGCCGCCCAACACCTTGCCGCGCGGCTGGTACAGGACCCGGTTGTCCAGGGATTCGACCGGTTCGCTCTCGAATTTCCAATTCACCCGCGCATCGGTGAATAGCTTCGTGAAACCAAGTGGAATATGGATCCAGGGATTGCTATCGCGGGGCCCCGCTTCCAGCAATAGAACGCTGTAACGGCCCCGCTCGCTCAACCGCGCGGCGACGGCACAGCCGGCGGAGCCGGCGCCGCTGACGATAAAATCGAAGACGGCCTCGTCTGCTAGCTTGGCCAAGCGGACCTCCCCCATGCACAATTACCTGCCGGCTACCCTGTCCGCCGGTTTCAATTCTGTCAATTGACTTCAACCGAATTTGACGAGCGGGGGCGATGGATGGTTCCGTCGATCTCGAAATTAGTCTAGGTTTACGCCGGGTTACAACGGTGGCGGCGCCAGGTATTTTCAGTGGGGATGTCGGTTCATGAGCAAGAAAAAGGTCGTAGGCACGGGCGGGGAACTGCTTATGCATCAACTGGTCGCACAGGAGGTCGCGTACGCATTCACCAATACGGGCAGTGCCGAGGCTGGTTTCTTTGATGCGTTTCTCACCGTGCCCGGCGTTCAACCAATTCTTCTCCTCGCTGAATCCCTTGTCCTCTCGGCCGCCGACGGCTATGCGAAAGCGGCGAAGAAGACGGCCTTCGTGAATGTGCATCTGGCGGCGGGGACGCGCCAGGGATCGGGCCAGTTGCAGAATGCCTATTTCGACGGCACGCCCATGGTGGTGACGGCCGCCTTGCGTGACAACGGCTCGTTCGGCGATCATAACACCCTGGGCGCCTCGGGCGGCTTTTCCCAGATGGGCGCGGTCGAGGACATCACCAAGAATCGCTGGGAGGTCACCGATGCCCGCGGCGTTCCAATGGCGACACGCCGAGCCTTCAAGGAAGCCATGACCATGCCGACGGGTCCCGTCTATCTGGCGTTTTCGGGTCCGGCCCTCGACGCGGCCGAGGTTGAGGGCACGATCCAGGCGGCGCGTGGATTGGAGATGGCGCAGGTTCCCAATGGCGGCACCATCGAGAAAATACACGATGCCCTGCTCAACGCCGAAAGCCCCCTGATAATCGCCGGACCGGACGTCCGGATCGCCGGCGCACAAAGCGAGCTGTTGGAGTTGGTGGAGAATTATGCCCTGCCCGTGGCCGTCGGGTTTTTCGACTACGGCGGTTTCCCGCTCGAACATCCGAACTATGTCGGCATGATCGACGCCATGTCGGACAAGAAATACGATGTCGTTTGCTGTATCGGCTATCGGCAGAACACCCGCGCCAGCGCCGAGGATGAAAAGTTCACCGATGCCGGCACGGTCATCGGGATAGGCCAAGACCCGCGCATGATGGGCAATACCTTTGCCCTGGACCTTGATGTTTGGGGCGATGTCGGTCACACGCTACGGGCGTTGAACGGTCTGTGGAAGCCCGATCACGCCAATTTGGGGCATATTCAAAAGCGCAAAATGAGCCTGGCGGAACAAAGCGCCGCGCGTGCGGCGGCACAGGCGGACGACGCCGCCAGCCATGCCAAGGACAATCCCATACATCCAACTTATCTTGGCGACGCCATGGCCCGGAACCTGGCCGAGAATACGATGATGGTATCGGAGAATTTCCGGGCCTCTGATCATCTCATGCCGTTCGGCTATGGCGAAAAGGATTGGAGCCTGATCCGCACCGCCGGCGGCAGCCTGGGCTATGGCCCGGGTGGCGCCATCGGCGCCCAGCTCGGCGCGCCGGACCGCCCCGTCGTGTTGAGCATCGGCGATGGCGGCGTGATGTACAGCGCGTCCGGGTTTTGGACCATGGCACGCTATAACCTGCCGATCCTGACAATCGTCTGGAACAACATGAACTATCAGACCGTGCGTGCCAATTTCGCCGCCTGGGGCGGCAACATGAAAGCGCAGAACAAGTATCCGGAAACCTTTCTGGGTGATCCGGAAATCGACTTCGTCATGCTGGCGAAGGCCCAGGGGATCGATGGCGAGCATGTGCACGAGCCCGGCGAACTGGATGGGGCGTTGCAGCTGGGCAAGGCGGCGCAAGCCGCGGGCGAGCCCTACCTGCTCGATGTTCACATCACAAATGTGGGAGCCGGGGCGGATTCCGATTGGCACCAAAGAATGCCTATTACCTCCCCCTATTAAATTTGGCGGGAGTTTTAATTTGTCGGCATCTCAATGATCGCTGTTGGCACGCCTCGATGGCAAGGGCCCAAAACTGCGGCTTCCGCTTTTAAGCCGATTTCGATCTTCGACCCGGGTGCTATAATTTGAACTAACGAACCCTTCCCTACATGATCAGTTGGGTTAGGCTCGCTGTCGGGGGCATAGCGGAAATGACGGTCTGAGGCCATTTCCATCGAGATGTGTGTCAACGCCGGAGCAAATTCGGGCCATGGCGCCGGAGTAAAAAGGGGCCACTTGTTGATGCCGGATACGGTGTTGCCGGTTGTCCCGGCAATCCATAGGAGGGACCCGCGCTGCTTCGTGTAGCGCTTTAGCGTTACGCGGAGCGAAGCAGCGT
>JAKZRK010000042.1:0-3065 GCA_047518225.1 Alphaproteobacteria bacterium
ACAAATTCTTGGTCATTCCCGCGAAGGCGGGAATCCAGAAAACGCCTGAAAACAGCGATAATTATTGCCGCATCTGGATGCCCGCCTACGCGGGCATGACAACAATGGGCCGAATTATGGAGTTTTTCAGCAGCCTGCTAGCCGCCTTGCCACGTCCAAATTTCAGCCAACGCTGCCACCGCGCCGGGGATCGCCGGCGGCCGTAAAGGCGCCGGCCCGGGGATCGAAGGCGGCGGCGTGGACACCGCCGAAAAAGAAATTGCGGTCCGGCCAAATCTGGTGCGCCGGGAAAGCCCGTGACAGATGCCGCACGGTCCCTGCCGCATGGCCGTTCTCTATATGCAGCAGGTCTCGTTCCAGATGAATGCGCGGTGCCGTCACGGCTTCGTCCAAATTCAGGCCAAGGCATAGGTGGTTTAAAAGCACCTGTAGAATGGCGCTGCGGATACGGTTGGAGCCGCCGCTGCCCAGGGCCAGTACGCGGCCATCGTCATGGCGCACCAGGGTTGGTGACATCATTGAAGCGATGCGGCTGTTGGGCCGCCATTGAAAAAAGCCGTTCGGGTTCAAATCCTCTTCGCCCAGCATATTGTTCAACATGATGCCGCCGGTGGGCAGGATATGGCCGCAGCCCTCGCCGTTGGACACCGACATCGCCGCCGCGTTGCCGATCCGGTCAACCACCGAGATATGCGTGGTGCCGCCAATCTTGCTGGCCCGCTCCGGCATCCGCGCCAGGTAATCCGCCATGAACGCCTCTGATAGCAATGCCCCGACCCTGGTATCGTCGCAGCGCTCGTTGAGGCCAGATGCCTGGCGGGCCTGATCGGTCAGGCGCATGGCCTGGATCAGTCGCCTTAAATGTTCGGCGGGTCGGGCCGCGGGGGCGTCTTGCAATAGGCCAAGCGAGAATGCCAGTAGCGGCCCGCCGGAGGACGGTGCCGGATTGCCGAAAATCACCGTGTCGGCGAACCGCCGCGCCAGGGGCGTCCGCCGCAGCACGCGATAGTTGGCCATATCTTCCAGGTTGACGGCGCCGCCGCCATCCCGGTTGGCCTCGGCGATGGCCTGGGCGACTTCGCCCCGATAGAACAGTTCCGCGCCCTCCCGGGCCAGGGCTTCCAACAGATCGGCCAGGGCCGGGAGGGTCAGGGTTTCGCCGGAGCGCAAGGTTCGTTCGGGCGCCAGCCGGCTGTCGTAAAGAGCCCGGCTTGCCGCCGACCATTGAAAGATCGGCGCCACGGCCTCCAATATGAAACTTTGCAATGGCGCCAGCGCGATGCCTCGCCGGGCCAGCGCGGCGGCCGGTTGCACCAGACGGGCCATGGGCAGGGTACACAAATCCTGGTGCACCGCATAGGCGCCTGCCACCATGCCCGGCACCGCCATGGCGCCCATGCCAATGTGGAATTCCTGACGGGAGGCGCCGAAGTCCACATGCACCGGCAGGAATTCCAGTTCATCGACGGGCAGGCGGCGTCCCGGCGTCTGGCAAAAGAAATCATAAAGGACGCTATTTCCAGCCGCCGTTTGCGCCAGCAGGAAGCCGCCGCCACCCAGGGAACAGAGGACCGGCTCGGCGACGCAGGCCGCGAACAGCCCGGCCAAAACCGCGTCAAAGGCGTTGCCGCCATCGGCCAAGACGGTTGCCGCCGCCGCGGCTGTATGGGGATCGCCGGCGGCGACAACGCCGGCCGGGGGCCCTTTGACGTCTTTGCTGATTTGCGTGCTGTTCACCGAAAACCCAGGCCGTTCGAGCCGTCCCCAAGGATCATCAGGATAGCGCCTCATGGTATTCAATGACAGCTATGGCGGTTCTTTTTGCCCCGGGGCCGGTGTCGATGCGACGAAAACGTCCTAAGTGCGCAAGATGGTCAGGGCTTCCTGCAGGAAGGGCATGGAACGTTCCACGGCCATCTCCCCTTGTTTGATCAGTTCCCCGGCGCAGTCAAAATCCAACAAGCCGATGTGCCCGACCCGTGGCGCGATGGTGACATCCGGCGGGTCGCCGGCCAGACGGCTGCGGCCAAGGCGGTCCTGCAGTATATTCAGCGCGCTTGCCATGACGTTGAACATGCCGGGCGTGCCGTCGCGGCGGAACAGATTTTCCAGGACACGGGCGGCACCGCCATTGCCGGTTTTCTCGTTTTTTTGCGCTCGCATCATCTGCTGCCGATCGCTGCCCAGCATGTCGGCGTTCAAATTGACCGCAATGACCAGTCGCGCGCCCATGGCGCGGCAGACCGAAACCGGCACCGGATTGACCAGGGCCCCGTCAACCAGTGGCCGGCCCTCGACATCCACCGGCGGGAAAATGCCGGGCAGGGCGTAAGAGGCGCGCAGGGCCTCCACCAATGGCCCTTGGCGCAGCCAGATCTCGTGCCCCGTGGCCAGTTCCGTGGCCACGGCGATAAAGGGTCTGGGTAGATGCTCGACAACCAGATCACCCAGATTCTCGGTCAGTAGGCGGCGCAGGCGGCGCCCGCCGATGATACCGCCGCTTTGCATGGAAAGATCCAGATAGCGCATCATGCGCACGCGGTTCAATGAACGGGCCCAACTTTCCAGAGCCTCCAGATGCCCGGCCAGATGCACGCCCGCCACCAAGGCGCCGATGGAGGTGCCGGCGATCACATCGGCCTCGACACCGGCTTTTTCCAGGCCCTTTATTACGCCGATATGGGCCCAGCCGCGGCCGACGCCGCTGCCCAGTGCCAGGCCAATCCGTGGTCTCGTCATGATTTATCCGTTCTGTTGCCCGTTTATGTGCGGCGCATTGTAAAATTAAATTATCTCTACTTGATTACCAGATTGGATAAAGATATAAACATCGTCCGCGCGGCACTAATGGTGGCGTGCTGTCCCGCAATGTGTAAATCCGGCCAGGTGCGAACCTGGTGGGCATGCGTTGCGCGGTCATTTTTCGTTCTTTGACATTGTGATTTTCGGAAGAGAAGCGTGGGCGGCGGTGTTTTTTGGACCGGTGCCTTACGTTAAGGCTTTGTCTTGATTGATCTGTCGATTGATTTATTCCGGGATTTATTCTTGAATTCATCCTTGGATTT
>JAKZRK010000043.1:0-10990 GCA_047518225.1 Alphaproteobacteria bacterium
TTTGTTACAGATCCTCTCGGTGACCCTCTTCGAGAAAATGCCCATACATCAAGCACTTGCGGGAGACGAAAACAGATGCAACGCTTCGCAAATAACCAACCAATTGAATTTATTCGATTTTTAACCGGACACTAGTGTGCCGGCATGGTCTTTAGAGCGCCGCCGTCATCCCGCCATCGACGGTCAGAGAGGCGCCGTTAACATAGCCGCCAGCGTCCGAAGCCAGAAAGACCGCCGCGCCCGCCAGTTCAGCCGGGTCGCCCCAACGGCCCAGAGGTGTGCGGCTCTTGACCATGGCGTTGAACTCCGGATCGGCGATCAGGGGGGCGTTGAACTCGGTCGCGAAATACCCCGGGTTGATGGCATTCACCGTAATCCCGTGCGGCCCCAGTTCGATGCCCAAGGTCTTGGTCAAACCAACCAAGCCATGTTTGGACGATACATAGGCGGGAATAGTAGCCCGGCCGATCTGCCCCATGATCGAGGAAATATTGATAATACGGCCCCAACCGCGCCGTACCATACCCGGCGCAACCAGTTGCGCCAGCAAAAATGGCGCGGTCAGGTTGACGTCGAGCACATGGCGCCATTTCTCTTCCTGGAAGTCAGCCAAAGGCGCGCGATGAATGATGCCCGCGTTGTTGACCAAAATTTCAATGCTGTCCGCGCCGCCATCCAAGCTGGCCAGAGCGGCTTCCCGGCTGGGCCCATCGCCGGCATCGAAGGGCAGGGCCGCCACCTCATGACCCTCGGCGAATAAAGTTTCAACCACGGCCTCGCAGTCGGCAACGGTGCGGGAATTGATCAACACCCGCGCGCCCTGTTCCCCCATGGCCCGGGCTATGGCCAAGCCAAGGCCCCGCGTCGAGCCGGTAACCAGCGCCAGCCGGCCGTCCAGACGAAAATCCATGCTCTTCTCTACACTTGGAATTCCCACCCTCTACAGGATCGCGCCAACGGTCCAGGGTACGAATTCATCGGCGCCAATACCCAGAACTTCCGATTTTGCCAGCTCGCCGGATGCGGTAGCTAGAATTCGATCGAATATTTCCTGGCCCATGTCCTGGATCGTCGCTTCGCCATCGACAATGCGGCCACAGTTGATGTCCATATCGCCAACCATGCGGTCATACATACGGGTATTGGTGGCCAGCTTCAGGCAGGGCACCGGCTTGCCGCCAAAGACAGAGCCACGGCCCGTGGTAAAGCAGGTAATATTGGCGCCACCCGCCACCATGCCGGTGATCGAGGCCGGGTCGTAACCCGGCGTATCCATGAAAACGAATCCCTTTTCGGTAATCGCCTCGGCATAGGGGTAGACATCGACCAGGTTGGTGGTACCGCCCTTGGCCGCCGCGCCCAGGGATTTTTCCAGGATCGTGGTTAAACCACCGGCCTTGTTGCCGGGGGATGGATTATTGTTCATCTCCGCGCCGAGGGCCTTGGTATATCGGCCCCACCAATGGATATGTTCGATCAATTTTTCGCCCACTTCCCGGCTGACGGCGCGGCGGGTCAACAGATGCTCGGCGCCAAATATCTCCGGCGTTTCCGCCAGACAAGCGGTGCCGCCGTGGCGGACCAGGATTTCCGCCGCCGCACCCAGGCCCGGATTAGCCGAAATGCCCGAATAGGCGTCCGAGCCGCCGCACTCCATACCCAGGATCAATTCGCTGGCCGATATGGTCTCCCGCTTTACCCGGTTTGCGTCAGGCAGCATGTCGCGGATCAAGCCGATGCCCCGTTCCACGGTCGCGGCCGTGCCACCGGTATCCTGAATGGTAAAGGCATGCAGCCTGTCCGACGGGTTCAACTTTTCCGCCTCCATCATGGCGCCGATCTGGTTCGCCTCGCAGCCCAGACCAAGCAGTAAGTTAGCGGCGAAGTTCGGGTACTTGGCATAGCCCGATATGGTTCGTTGAATGTAATTCAGGCCGATCCCGGTGCAGCCGCCACAGCCATAGTCATGGGTCAGCGACACCACCCCGTCCACATTCGGAAAATCCGCCAGAGCATCGCCGCGAAATGCGTCGGCGATCATGCGGGCCGCCGACGCGGAGCAATTCACCGAAGTCAACACACCGATATAATTACGTGTCGCGATACGGCCATCGGGCCGGCGGATACCTTGAAAGGTGGCCCGTTCGTGCTCGGGCACGAAATCCACCGGCGTGACATCGGCGCCGAACATATAGTCCCGGTCGAAATCCTTGACCATGACGTTGTGGGTATGGACGTGATCGCCGGGATTGATGTCGGCGCTGGCAAATCCGATGATCTGATCATATTTGCGTACCGGTTCGTCCTTGGCGATAGCCTGCGTGGCAATCTTGTGCCCGGCCGGAACCATTGCCTTGGCATCGACCGCTTCGCCGGCGACCGTGCTGCCTTCCGCGATGTCATCCCGGGCCACCACGACGTTGTCGTTGCCGTGCAGGCGAATTGTGGCCGACTGCGCCTTGGTCATTGAAAATCTCCCCAGGTTGACGCCATATGAACGGCAACTTAACCCAATCGGGCAATCCCGTCATCGCGGATTATCATTCCAGGACAATAACTTTAGAAAGGGCGGACCATGACGCTGGATCCACAAATCGAATACGTGCTGGGTTTGGTTGAGCAATCTCCCTACCCCGAACTGCACACGGTATCGGCGGCGGAGGCGCGGGAGATTTTTGAAACCACCGCGCCGGCGCTGAATGTGCGGCCCGAGGACGTCTTCCGCTCGGAAGACCGCTGGATCGAAGGTGCCGGGGGAGAAATTCCCATCCGCATTTACACGCCGCGCGAACCGGCACCAGGGGAAGCGCTGCCCATATTGGTCTTTTATCACGGCGGCGGCTTCGTCATCGGCAGTTTGGATAGCTACGACAACCTGTGCCGGGTTCTGGCCAACAGGGCGGATTGTATCGTGGTTTCGGTGGATTACCGCCTGGCGCCCGAGCACAAATTTCCCGCCGCCGTTGACGATGCGTTGGATGCCTATCGATGGGTCAGTGATCACGCAGGGGAATTGGACGGTGATGCCCGTCGCATGGCCATCGCAGGTGATTCCGCCGGCGGCAATATCACCGCCGTCACCGCCATCGGCATCCGTGACGAAGGCGATATCGCACCCCTGTTGCAAGTTCTGATCTACCCGGTGGCGGGCGGCGCGCCCGAGACCCCCTCGCATTACGAATTCGCCGAGGAATTGTTGCTGACCCGCGCCGATATCCTATGGTTCTATGACCAATATCTGGATCAGCCGGAAGACGCCGCCGACCCACGTTTTGCGCCGCTCCTGGCCGATGATCTATCCGGTCTGCCCCCCGCCCTGGTTATCGTGGCCGGTTACGACCCCCTGCGTGACGAAGGTATCGCCTATGCCGAATGCTTGGAGCAAGCGAGGGTGGGGGTGGAATTGACCAACTATGAAGGGATGGTGCACGGCTTTCTCTCCCTGGCGGACGCGGTCGATCAGGGCAAAATTGCGATCGATCAGGTCGCGGCGGCCCTGCGCATGGCCTTTAATGGCAAATCTCGCTGAGAAACAGGTGGCATTAACCTTTCGTGAATGAACGCTGCCTATCCTAACAGCAAGGAAAGGGTGCCATGCCAAGAACAAGCTATAAATCTGCCGGGGCCTACGAATTTCGCCGCGATCGCCGGTCGTCGTTGTTGCGTTTGACGTTGGAAGCGGACCGCGTTGAATACAAAAGCTGTGACTGGGGTCTGGGCGGCATAAGGATCGAGGGCCTCATTCCCCGACGGAAATTGGAAGAGAGTATAAGGATTTTGGTTTCCGGCGAGCGCAAGGGTCAACATCTGAGCATCGAGGCAATGGCAACCATCGTCCGCATTGATGATGTCAAAAGCGAAACAGCCTTGCGCTTCGATGACCTGACCATGGAAAATCTGGATGTGTTGGAAGCCCTGATCACGGGCCGCCGGATCAGCGACTAAACCAGTTTCGATATTCATCGAAAATGATTTAGCTCTTTTCGTTCACGCCAGTGCGCCCATGTGCGCGGCTGCACAGAGACGGGGTACAAACACCGGGCCGCCGCCACGGCCTGGGCCTACCATTTCAATCTCGAAATAGACTAAAGAATCTCCAGGACATTCTCCGGTGGCCGGCCCAACGCCGCCTTGCCATTTGCCAGCACGATGGGCCGTTCGATCAGGATTGGATTGGCCACCATGGCATCGATTAGTTGCCCTTCACCCAGGCCATCGTCAGCCAGTCCATTGGCGCCATAGGCGTCTGGAAAAAACCGGGCGCGGTCCAAAATTCCAGTCAGGCCAGATGCCGGGTGGGGTCCAGGTCGTCATAGTTGGCGTCGCGTCTTTCCTGTTTGGCCTTGAAGGCCTCGCCCAGATCGGCGCGGGATAGCATGGCGGCGTTCCAGGTGGCGATGTAATTCAAGCCGTCCTGGATGGTGTGATCGCGGGCATAGTTCAGCATCTCTTTGTTGCCGACCGTGGCAATCGGGCTTTTCGAGGCGATCTCCCCGGCGATGGCCATGACCCCGGCCAGCAACGCTTCGTGGTCGGCAAAGACCTGGTTCACCAGCCCCCATTCCCGCGCCTCCGCCGCCATCATGCGCCGGCCCGTATAGGTCAACTCCCGAACGATGCCGTGGGGCAGTATATGGGGCAGCCGCTGCAGGGTCCCCACGTCGGCGGTCATGCCGATATTGGTTTCCTGGATGGAGAAGAACGCATCTTCGGCACAGTAGCGCATGTCACAGGCACTTATCAGGTCTATGCCACCGCCAATGCAGGCTCCCTGAACCGCGACCAATACCGGCAGACGGCAGCGGTCGACCACCGACATGGATTCCTGCATATGTAAAACCGTGCGCCGCAAGGCCTCCGCCTTGCGCGAGGGCTCGCCCTCGGAGGCCATCAGACCGACGGCGAAATCATTCAAATCCAGGCCGGACGTGAAGTGTTTGCCCTGGGCCGAAAAGACCACGACCCGGGCGCTGGGATCCTGATCGATCTCGCCGAATACCGCCACCATTTCCGGCCAAAAGGCGCGGTTCATGGTGTTGAATTCAGCGCCCCGGACAAACCGCACATGGGCAATTCCATTCGCAACATTAAGGCTCATTGTTTCGTAGGCCATGGGATCCTCCAGCGGTTCAGATTTTCGCGTTCTATTTCACCCCGTGATAACATACCTTGAACGACCACGAAAAGAATCGGAAAGACGCCATGCCGGTCACGCGCCGCCCCCCCGCCTACCGCCCACTGCCCACCGCCGCCAGCATTTCTCAATAGGCCATGAGCAACGAAAAACAGGCGGAACCCCGCGCCGATCTTGCCAGGGTGTTGGCGGCCCGCGCCGCCCGCCTGGACGAAGCCCGCCCCGATGCCGTGGCGCGCCAGAACAAACGCGGCCTGAGCACCATTTGCGCCGCCATCGCCGCCTTCGTGGACGGGGACAGCTTTGTTGAATACGGCGGACTGGCGGGCCCCGCCCGGGCCGATATGACCGGCCCGGCGGACGGCCTGGTCATGGGCACGGCATTGGTTGACGGCGACCCCATCGTCGTCATCGGCTATGACTATACGGTTCACGTGGGCAGCCAAGGCGCCATCAGCCACCGCAAGACCGAGCGCATGTTCGCATTGGCCGAACGCAACGGCTGGCCCGTGGTCGGCTGGTGGGACGGCGCCGGCGCCCGGACCCACGACATGATGCTGCCAGCGCGGGGGACCAGTACCACCTTCGTCACCTTCGCCCGCCTGTCAGGCAAGGTGCCGACCATCGCCCTGGTCACGGGCCGGGCCTTTGCCGGGCAGGCCAATCTGGCCGGCTTGAGCGACGCGGTCATCGCCATACCCAGCGCCACCATGGGCATGGCGGGCCCGCCCCTGGTGGCCGCCGCCCTGGGCGGCTGGCTGACGCCGGAGGAAATCGGTCCCATGGACGTGCATGAGGCCGCGGGCGCCATCGATATCCTGTGCCCGGATGAAGACAGCGCCCTGGGGGCGGCACGGCAATATCTGAGTTATTTCCGGGGCCGCCAGGAACCGGGCAAGGCGGGGGAGCAAGGCCAGCTGCGGGACATTATCCCGGAAAGCCCGCGCCGGGCCTATAACGTGCGCCGGGTAATCGAGGGCCTGTCGGATACGGACAGCGTGCTTGAATTGCGCCCCAAATTCGGCAAGGCGGCGGTCACCGCCCTGACCCGAATCGAGGGCTGGCCGGTGGGCATGATCGCCAACCAACCCATGGTGCTGGCCGGCGCCATGGACAGCGATGCCTGCGATAAGATCGCCCGCTTTATCCAGCTCTGCGATGCCTATGACATTCCCATGCTGTTTCTGTGTGACACGCCAGGCCTGATGGTCGGTCCGGAGGTGGAAAAGACCGCCCTAGTGCGCCATTCCGCCCGCGTCCTGACCGCCCTGGCCAACGCCAACACGCCGTTCATGACCGTGGTGCTGCGCAAGGCCTATGGCCTGGGCTATTACGTCATGGGGGCCGAAGCCTGCGAACCGGACCTTCTGCTGGCCTGGCCCACGGCGGAATTCGGCGGCATGGGTCTGGAAGGCGCGGTCAACATCATCCATGCCGAGGAATTGGCGGCCATCGAGGACGAGGCGGAGAAAGCCGCCCGGCACAAACAACGTACCGACGAGTTGAGGACCTATCATACCGCCCTGGCCACGGCCGAACGCTTCCACGTGGACGATGTTATCGACCCCGCCGACACGCGTGCAATCTTGGCCAAAACCCTGGCCGCCTTCCCCACGCCCGACCGCGGCCGTGCCCGCAAGCGGGTGGTGGAGCCGTGGTGACCACCAAAGAAAGGGAGACAAATAAATGAACCGGCAAAACATCTCGTCCGGCGGACCGCTTGAAGCCAGCGTGGGGTATTCCCGCGCCGTCCGCGTGGGCCGTTCCGTGCATGTATCGGGCACCACCGCCTTTGGCCCCGACGGCAAAATGGTCGCGGACGATGCCTATGGCCAGGCCCAGCAAATATTCAAGACCATCGTCGCCGCCTTGGCGGAGGCCGGCGCCAAACCGGAAGACGTGGTGCGCACGGTGATGTATGTCACCGACATCGCCGATGCCGGGGACGTGGGCAAAGCCCATGGCGAGGTCTTCGCCGATATTCGCCCGGCCTCGACCCTGGTTCAGGTCGTCGCCCTGGTCGCGCCGGATATGAAGGTTGAGATTGAAGCCTATGCGGAACTGCCCCCCGAATAGAACTGGAACGCCTGAGTACATGAATACTGTTACCCTTCACGATGTCCGCGCCGCCGCCCGGCGGATCGAAGGCCGGGTGCGCCGGACGCCCCTGTTGCCGGCAACCCTGGCCCACGACCCTTTGCCGGGCCAACCGACTTTGAACCTGAAATTGGAATGCTTGCAGGTCTCTGGCTCGTTCAAGGCGCGGGGCGCCATGAGCAAGCTGACGACCCTGGATGATGGGGCCAAGGCGCGTGGCCTGATCACCGCATCGGGCGGCAACCATGGTTTGGGCGTGGCCTATGCGGGCCATGCGGCGGGCGTGGGGGTGACCATCTATCTGCCCGGCAACACGCCCCCCGCCAAGTCCGACAATCTGCGCCGCTGGGGGGCGGCGGTTCATATCCATGGCGAGGTCTGGGACGATGCCAACCGCGAGGCGTTGTCGGTTGCGGCCCGGACCGGGCAAACCTATATCCATCCCTTCGCCGACCCGGACGTCATCGCGGGCCAGGGCACGGTCAGCCTGGAAGTGCTGGCGGATGCACCGGACACGGATGTTCTGCTGGTCTCCATCGGCGGCGGCGGCCTGATTGCCGGCACGGCCCTGGCGGCCAAGGCCCTGAAACCTGATATCACGGTCATTGGCATCGAACCGGTGGGGGCGCCCACGCTGCATGAAAGCGTGGCCGCCGGGGCACTGGTGGAATTGGCCAGCATCGAGACCCGGGCCAACACCCTGGCACCCCGGCGCAGCGAAGACATCAATCTGGCCCTAATCCGGCAAAACGTGGACGACATCGTTTTGGTAACCGACGAGCAAATGCATCAGGCCGCCCGCTGGCTGTGGCGGGAATTTGGCTTGGGCGTGGAGCTGTCCGCCGCCGCCGCCATTGCCGCCCTGCAATCCGGCGCCTATGTGCCGCCCCACGGCGCGGTCTGTACCGCGCTGGTCTGCGGGGCGGGCAGTGATGGTGCGAACTGATATGGAGATGGTTGTTTCCAAGGCGAATTTCGCGGACGGGAAGCACCGTATCCTGGCGGAGGTTTTTGGCTTTCCAGGCTTTCGCCCCGGCCAGGTGGAGGTCATCGATGCCCTGATGGCGGGCGAGAGCGTCCTGACCGTGATGCCGACGGGCGCGGGCAAGTCCTTGTGCTTTCAGGTTCCCGCCCTGGCGCTGGGCGGTTTGACCATAGTCGTCTCGCCCCTGTTGGCCCTGATGCAGGACCAGGTCTCGGCCCTGCAATTGGCGGGCGTGCGGGCCGAAACCATCAATTCCGCCCGCGACCGGGCGGAAAACGTCGATGTCTGGCGCCGGGTCGCCGCCGGCGAGGTATCGCTGTTGTATCTCTCCCCAGAACGCCTGATGACGGAGCGCATGCTCGATGCTCTCTCCCGCCTGCCCGTCAGCCTGATCGCCGTGGACGAGGCCCATTGCATCTCCCAATGGGGGCCGGCCTTTCGCCCCGAATATGCCGACCTGGTCCGCCTGCGCGGCCTGTTCCCGGGCGCCGCCATGGTGGCCCTGACCGCCACGGCGGACGCCATCACCCGCCGCGATATCGCGGATAAGCTGTTTGGCGAGACCGGCAAAATTTTCGTGCAGGGCTTTGACCGCCCGAACATCCACCTGGCGGTGACATTCAAACAGGATTGGAAGCAGCAGATGCTGGCCTTCCTGCGCGGCCACCCCGGCGAAAGCGGCATTATCTATTGCCTCTCCCGCAAAAAGACCGAGGAAACGGCGGCCCTGTTGGAGATCAACGGGCTGGCCGCCCTGCCCTATCACGCGGGCATGGAAAAATGGCAACGCGATGCCAACCAGGACCGCTTCATGCGCGAAGACGCCATCGTCATGGTGGCTACCATCGCCTTTGGCATGGGCATCGACAAACCCGATGTGCGCTTCGTCCTGCACACGGATCTGCCCGGCAGCATGGAGGCCTATTACCAGGAGTTTGGCCGGGCGGGCCGGGACGGGATGCCGGCCCAGGCCCTGATGCTCTATGGCCTGGGCGATATCCGCATGCGCCGCCAGTTCATCGAACAGGAGGGGGGCGGTGAAGAGCGCCGCCGCCAGGAACACAAGCGCCTGGATGCCCTGCTGGCCTATTGCGAGGCGCCCCAATGCCGCCGCCAGCCCCTGTTGACCTATTTCGGCGAAGATATCGAACCATGCGGCAATTGCGACCTGTGTCTCGATGCCTCACCGGCGGTGGATGGCACCGACTTGGCGCAACTGGCCCTGGCCGCCATCCGCGATACCGGGCAACGCTTTGGCGCGGCCCATATTGTCGATGTCCTGTGCGGCGCCAACAACGAAAAGGTGCGCAAGTTCAACCACGACCGCCTGGACAGCCACAGCGCCGGCAAGGCGCGGCGCAAGCCCGAATGGCAATCCATCCTGCGCCAACTGGTGGCCGGGTCCTACCTGCAATTGGATATCGAGGGCTATGGCGGCCTGTCGTTGAGCGCCCGTGGCCAGGCCGTGCTGCGGGGCGAGGAGGACTTTTTCTATCGCCCCGACGCCACGCCCCAGCCACGAGACGCCGGGCCCAGGACACAACGGTCCGCGACGCAAGCCAGCCCGACCACCCGCACAGACGCGCCAGATCTCTCGGCGCGGGATATTGAACTGTTGGCCAAACTGAAGGCCCTGCGCTCCCGCCTGTCCAAGGCGCGGGGCGTGCCCGCCTATGTGGTGTTCTCCGACCGCTCGTTGGCCGACATGGCCCTGAACCGGCCCGCGACAGAGGATGAATTCGCCACCATCCACGGCGTCGGCCAGGCCAAGCTAAAAAAATTCGCCGCCACATTCCTGGCCGCGATCGCCGAACACGGGCAATAGCCAAGTACAACGCAGCACGTAATAGTTGCAATTTAAATTGACTTATGTTATAGTGTTCAAGCTAATAGTATTGAGCAGACGATCCTGAAATAGCGACCCTTGAGGGGCATCCCCGGCGCGGCTGCATGGACACCGCGCAAACTTCAGCGCGCGCTTTTCGTGCCTGATTTTCGTCTGCGCGAATATCGATCGCATCCCGATGGGGCCAAAAATCCGCCCCGCCGCCCGCATATCTCGGCAAAAGGAATATACTGCATGACCTCAAAACAATCCCAAACACCGCGCCAGAAATGGGCGCAACAAAGGCTCGACGATGTATATGCCAACAACGGGCACCCCTATTTTTCCAGGACCGATTGGCGCAAGAAACGCCTGACCGCCGCCATGCTAAAGCTGCATGAGGAGACCACACCGCCCGCACGACTCCAGGAGGGGCAGCGATTGACCAATGCCGCACGCCTGTTTGGCGACGACGCCTTTACCAGGGCCGAGGACGCCGCCGACTACCTCTCTCAGGCCGTCGGCAACGGTGCGGCGCCTAGGGTGCTTGGTGCGTCGGACCTTAGCGGTGGCAACAGCCGCACCAGCCTATCCGGTGGCGCTAGCCTAGCCGGTAGCAAGGTTCGCTCGTCACATATCGCAGCAATCCGCACTGGCGGCAATGCCGCCGCCGCAGTGCAATTACAGACCAATGGTATTACTGACCTTCTTCGTAACCCGACCGACCCGCCAAAGGAACCGGCGAATAAAATTACCTCGGACCAGGCCGATGCCGCGCCGCCGCCTCGGACGGGTCAGAACCCGCTACCAACGATCCTTGCCTATCCGGTTAACGCCCATGACCGCTACATGTAGGGTGCCGCCACTCTCCCGAGTAAAGCTCGGCATAGGTTGGAGCAGAGGTGTCGCCCGCGATGCCGAGCAATGAGCGGAAGGCGTTGAACGGGTA
>JAKZRK010000044.1:0-3269 GCA_047518225.1 Alphaproteobacteria bacterium
TGTTCATGAGCATCTCCTCGGAGAAACTCCGAAAAGTGCTCCATCCAATTCAAATCGACACCATGCATTTTCGCTTCAAACCCCGCAGAAATCCTGGCTCTCAAAGCCAGCACCGCTCAGTTAACCGGACAGCAGTGATCCGTACCGTGAAATTGCTTATGGAATTTCTTGAAGTCATAGATGGCGCAGCTTGAATCCACTGCATGTTTGTCCGCCAGGCCATAGATGGTCATGTCGCCAAAGGTATACATACCAATCAAACGGTCCAACAGCACATGGGCATCAAGGCGATTGAGGGCATCGTGATCGAAATGGGCGTGGGTGGAGACGCCTATATCGACCGCCGTGATGGGCAAATCGCGAAAATACCAATCCCAAGTGCGCGCGGGATGATTGCGCCAGGGATCGATCATCACGCTGACCCCCCTGGGCGAGGTAATGCGAAAGGCGGAACTGCCATAGAACGCCAACTCCACCGGCCCATCGCGGGCCAGCGAATTGTCGGCCTGAAGCTCAATCATCCGGTTATGATTGGTGGTCATTTGCCAGACGTTCAGGCCGGTATCGATATCTACCGTGGCAACTCCCGCCTTGGTCCCGCTAACCCTTGGCCGCCATCGCCTCGATCTCGATCACGATGTCGGGCGAGGCCAGCCCATCCACGATCAACAGGGTCGAGGCCGGCAGGGCCGCATCGCCGATGACTTTCTTGCGGGCGGCGCGGTAGTCATCGATATGGCGTGGGTCGGTGACGAAGACCGTGAACTTGACCAGATCCTTCTCGGCCATGCCGCTTTCCTTCAGGCAGGCAAGGACATTGCGGAATGCCTGCTCCGCCTGCTTGCACGCGCCGTCCTGAAGCTTGCCCTTGGCGTCTATGCCGACTTGGCCGGCAATGACCAGCCATGCCGCACCTGGCGGTACTTTGACGCTATGGGAATAAGCGCCCAAGGGCTTGTGGCTGGCCTTGGGATTTACAAATGTATTCATAACAACAACCTCCCTCTTTGTTTTTGTCAGATATCGTTTTTGCAGCACTTCATCTTAACCGACCGTGCTGTAACCGCCACTCACAGAAACGATTTGGCCTGTGATCCAACTGGCCCCGCCGGAGGCAAGAAATGCAATGGTCGGGGCGACATCGTCGGGCTGGCCAATCCGGCCGCTGGGATAATTGCGCACGATCTTGGCCATGTTCTTTTCCAGCCAGGCCTTGTCGCTATGGCCGGTTTCCACCAGGCCCAGGGCGACCAGGTTGACGGTAATGCCATCCCGGCCCAATTCCTTGGCCAGAGACTTAGTCAAAGAGATGACGCCGCCACGGGAGGCGGCGGTGATGGCCAGGCCTTTCTCTCCCACGCGGGCGGAATCCCCGGCCAGGGAGATGATACGGCCATTGCCCGCGGCCGCCAAATGAGGCACGGCGGCATGGCAGCAATGGATCACCCCATACAGGCCGACATCGATCTGGCTATGCCAGTCGTCGGGCGTGCTATCGACAAAACGCTGAGGCGTGACGTAACCGGCATTGTTGACCAAAACGTCCAGGCGGCCGAAGTCCCCTACCACCTGCTCGGTCATGGCCCACACGGCCTGGTAATCGGTAACGTCGGCGCCATAGGCTCGGGCATTGCCGCCCTTGTTTTCGATCTCGGCCACCAAGGCGAGGGCTTCTGCTTCCGAGCCGCGATAGTTGACCGCCACGGCGGCACCCTCATTGGCCAATGCCAGTACGATCTCCCGCCCCACATCCCGCGCCCCGCCCGTTACCAGGGCGACTTTCCCGCTCAATCCTAGATCCATAATTTATCCTACCCTAGTTGCTTGCCAATCAGACGGAACAGGCGTTCCGGCGTGGCCGGCAGTTCGTTGATATTGATACCCAATGGCGCCAGGGCATCGGTGATGGCGTTGGCCAGGGCCGCGGGCGCGCCAATCGTGCCGCCTTCCCCCATGCCGCGAAAGCCGCCAATATTGTCGGGCGGCACCGTTTCCAGATGGATCACTTCCATGGCGGGAATTTCCACCGCCGTCGGCACCACGTAGTCCATTAGGCTGGCCGTCAGGATCTGCCCCGCGCCATCATGGACGACTTCTTCCATCAGGGCCGCGCCGATGCCCTGGGCAACCCCGCCATGGACCTGGCCATCGGCAATCAATGGGTTGATGACACGGCCGCAGTCTTCCGCCACCACATAGCGTAGGATGGTCACCTGATAGGTTTCCGGATCGATCTCCACCATGGCCAAATGGCTGGCCGGACTGGTGGTGCCAAAATAAGGGTCATACATGCGGGTCGCTTCCAGCTCGATATCCGCGCGCACGTCTTTGGGGAAACGTCCCATCTCGGAATAGACGGCGCGGGCCAGTTGGCGAAAGCTTAGCCCGCGGTCGGTGCCCTTGACAAAAATCTTGACGTCAGCGGCATCCATGTCGCCGACGTCGGCTTCCAACAGATGGGAGGCGGCCTCCAGCACTTTTTCCCGGACGGCGCGGGCCGACATGATTGCCGCCCCGCCCGCCAGCACGGTGCTACGGGAAGCGAAGGTGCCGGTGCCGTGCGCCACCACGGCGCTGTCGCCGTGGACGACCTCCACATCCTCTACCCGCACGCCCAGTTCCTCGGCAATGACCTGGGCCAAGGTTGTTTCCAGGCCCTGGCCGTGGGAGGCGATGCCGAAATAAGCGGTCACCGCGCCAGTGGAATCGATCCGTATCCTGGCGCTTTCCGTGCCGGTGTTGACCGGCATGCCCGGCGCCACGGAAATGCGGGAGCCCAGACCCGTCAATTCCGCATAAGACGCCAAACCGATGCCGACCCAGCGGCCCCCTGCCCGCGCCTCAACCTGTTGTTGGCGCAAAGCCTGATAGTCCGCCGCCGCCGCGACACCATCCAGGCATTCCATGAAACCGGCCCGGTCCCAGACGATGCCCGAGGCGGATTTGTAGGGAAACTCTTCGGCCCGCACCATGTTACGCCGGCGCATCTCCAACGGATCCAGGGACAATTTCGCCGCCGCCATATCCACCAACCGTTCCATGACGAAGGTAGAGATGGGCCGGCCGACGCCGCGATAGGCTCCGGTGGGCGTCTTCGACGTGGCGACGGCCCGAACCCGGCCAAAATAATTCGGTACGCGATAAGGGCCGGGCAGGAACGATATCACCTGTACCGGCTCGACCGCGGCGGTCCAGGGATAGACCGAGTAGGCGCCCACATCGCCGATCACCTCGGCCCGCAGGCCCAGAATATGCCCTTCTTCGTCACA
>JAKZRK010000045.1:0-3730 GCA_047518225.1 Alphaproteobacteria bacterium
TTATTGCGCCAGCTGGAGCCGTTCTGGTCGCTCAGATGGTCCTCATCGTCTCGGAGGATGGCGAAACCGCCTTCGTCGCGTTATGTTTCGCCGTCGAGTGAAACCCGGTCAATAGCGCCTTTTTCAACGGGCTGCTAAGCCCGGATGGATAGCCGGCCCCTACCTGCCCAGGCGCCTGGCCTCCTCGTCCATCACAATGGCGACCCGGCCGTGCGAGCGGCGCCCCAGGACGACGGCCATGGCGTCCTGAAAATCGTCCAGGGCAAAGGTGTGAGAGACCCTTGGGTTCAACTTGCCCTGTTCGAACCAGGCGAACAGTTGCGCCAGCATCTCCTGCATGCGGGGGCCGTATTCGTGGCGCATATCGTCCGGACTCCAGCCCACGTAATAGCCCATGTTCAGGCCGCAGACGGTGATGTTCTTGACCAGCAACAGGTTGGCGGGGATCTGTTGAATGGTGCCGCCGGCGAAACCGACGGGCATGATCCGGCCCTCGGGCGCGATGCAGCGCAGGGATTGCTCGAACACCTCGCCGCCCACCGGGTCATAGATGGCGTTGGCGCCCCGGCCGCCGGTGATATCCAGCACCTGATCGCGGAAGGGGCCGTCGGAATAGTTGATCACGTGATCGGCGCCGTGCGCCTTGGCGATGGCGGATTTCTCATCCGAGCCCACCGTCGCGATCACCTGGGCGCCGCGTATCTTGCCGATCTCGACGGCGGCGATGCCGACACCGCCCGCCGCGCCATGGACCAGCAACGTTTCGCCGGCCTGCAAGTTCAACAGATGCGGCCAGGTCAGGGCGGCGCAAGACGTTCCATAGGAATTGGTGAAGCAGATGGCCCGGTAAAATTCCAGGCTATGGGGCAGGGCAAAGGTATTGATCTCGTGGGCCACCACTTCCTCGGCCAGGCCGCCCCAATCCAGGATCGCGGCAACCCGGTCGCCGGCCCTCACCCGTTGCACATCCGCGCCGGTCTCGGTGACGATGCCAACCGCTTCCGTGCCGGGAACAAACGGCAAGGGCGGTTTGCGCTGGTAGCGCCCGGAGACGACCAGCGAGGTGGCGAAGCTGACGCCAGCGGCCTGGGTTCTGATGCGCAGTTGCCCGGGCTGTAGCGTCAATGGCGGGCAATCCTCAACCCGCAAATTCTCGAACTCAGTAAATTCCTTGACCAGAACGCCGCGCATCACACAATCCCCATTTAAACCACCTGGGCGGTTGCCCCGCCCCGCCTTTGCCGGATAACCTTAATGCCAACATAGGGAATGGAAAGAGAAGACTGATGGCAAATGAAAAAATCCGGGTCGGCATCATCGGGGCCGGCGGCAATACCACCAAGCTGCACATACCAGGCCTGCAAGCCCAGGACGGCGTAGAGGTGGTGAGCGTGGCCAATCGGACAAAGGCTTCCGGTCAACGGGTGGCCGAGGAATTCGGCATTCCCGGCGTCGCCGCCGATTGGCAGGCGATTGTCGAGGATCCCAATATCGATGCGGTCTGTATTGGCACCTGGCCCTATATGCATGCGCCCATGACCATCGCCGCCCTGGACGAGGGCAAACATGTTTTGTGCGAGGCGCGCATGGCCCTGAATTCCGACGAGGCCCATGACATGCTGGCGGCCTCGCGCCAGACGCCCCGCTGCATCGCGCAAATCGTGCCCGCGCCCCATACCCTGGCGTTCGATCAAACCATAATCGAGATGATCGGCGCCGGTTACATCGGCGATCTGATCGCCCTGGATGCCAGGATCGCGGCGGGCAGCGGCTTTCCCAACCCCAGTTCGCCAACCCATTGGCGCCAGGACCGGGATCTATCGGGCAACAACATCATGTCCATGGGCATCTGGTACGAGGCGATGATGCGCTGGATCGGCCCCATGGCCAATGTCTTCGCCACCGGTCAGGCGGTCGTCCCGCATCGCACGGACGATGACGGGCGGCGCGTGGCCATGACCATTCCCGACCATGTGGACATCGTGGGCAAAATGGAACAGGGCGGGCAGATCCGCTTTAACGTCTCCACCGTTATCGGCCATGCCCCGGCTAGCGTCGATGTCTGTATATTTGGCACCGAGGGGACGTTGCGCCTGCATCAGGCGGGCGCCGACCCCATGACCCTTTATGCCGGCCGGCGCGGCGGCGATGCTCTGGAGCCCGTGACGATCGAACCGGCGAAAAAGGGCGGCTGGCGGGTGGAGGAGGAATTCATCAACGCCATTCGGCGCACCGAGGCGGTCAGCCATACGGATTTCACCACGGCGGTCAAATACATGGAATGGACCGACGCGGTGACCCTCTCCCTACGAACCGGCCAGTCCGTCGACCTGCCCCTGATGGGCTGATCCGGCCACTCCGCCATCCCGCAGTATGACGTAGATCGCCGGGATCACCAGGACCGTCAGCAGGGAAATGGCCAGGCCCTGAAAAATCGAATCGGCAAGGTTGCCAATGCGGCAGCAGCCGTTATCCTTGGGGCAGGCATGGAAAATTCACCCCTGCAAATCCGAAGCCGGCGGGAGACGGAAAAATGGCTGTCGTAGAGACGGAGCGTCACGGACAAATCCTCGTGGTCAGGATGAACCGGCCAGAGCGGCTGAACGCGCTGAACCATGAACTACGGACCGAGCTTGCGGAAACCTGGTCGGAGTTCCGGGAAAACAGCGAGTTGGAGGTCGCCATTTTCACCGGCGCGGGCCGGGGATTTTGCGCGGGCGAGGATATGAAGGAATCCTTGGCCGACGGCGCGCCGGGCGGGCGGCGCCCGGCCAAGGACGATCCCTTCATGTCCGGCGCCCTGGAAAAACCTGTCATCGCGGCCATCAACGGCTTTGCCATGGGTGGCGGCTTCATGCTGGTCGAACGCACCGATCTGCGCGTCGCCGTGCGGGAAGCGGTGTTCGAGGTGTCGGAGGCGAAACGCTGGCTTTTAGGCGGCTATAATCACGGCCATATTGCCAACCTGCCCTACACGGTCGCCATGGAAATGGCCTTGGGCTTTCGCTTTAGCGCCGATCGGTTTCACCAGATCGGCTTCCTCAACCGGGTGGTCGAGGCCGAGGCCTTGATGCCGACCGCCCTGAAAATGGCGGAACATCTGTTGACCCTGCCCCCTGCCTCGCGGGTCAACACCGTGCATATGATGCGCCAGATGCGCCCTGCCGTGGGACCCGAGTTGCAGGGCCTGGCCACCGCCCTGCACGACCATGGTGCGAAGAGCGACCTTATGGAGTCCCGCGCGGCGTTTTCGGAAAAGCGCGCGCCAAACTTCAAGGGTTGGGACGATCCCGAGGACCGCTTTCGTCTGCCCACCCTGAAAACAGCGAAGACCTAAGCGCCGGGTGCCGGCAAATCACCGGCATGGGCGCAAGGGCGGCGCCCGATCGGCGACGCCGGCAAGCCGGACGCAATGGCGGCGGCGTGGCGGGTCGGCAAGCGTGGGCCGATAAATTTCCAGGTTGACCGGCAGCGGTTAATATTTCACGCTTCATTAATCGACTTTGGCTCGAGCCGGCATATTGCCACCTGGGTGTGTGACTGTTGGCCGCTTGGAAATTCCTTGAGTCATTAATATCCCGTCTCGTATCCGGCTGTAAATCCCGGAGCAATAGTGGTCCACGGAAGCGATCAGATAATCTGTTTGTCGCGGATTAAAACTCCGCCATTTTGACGTTTTTTGTTCGAAGCGAGCAGAAGGCGGGGAGATGTATCACGTGGAGCTTTATCT
>JAKZRK010000046.1:0-49381 GCA_047518225.1 Alphaproteobacteria bacterium
CTCTACAATGCCCAGTGGATCGTCGAAAAGAACGGCTACCTGAGCCCCGCTCAAGCTCGTCAGGCGTGGCACGCCGCGATCTCAATCAGGCCCGCCGCGTGAGACAAACTTGTGTCCAAGGAACCGGGTGCGCTACACACAGACTAATACATAGCGTAATTCTGTTGGTCACTCTCCTTGTTTGCCCTATTGGGGCCTTGCTTTACCATCCCGCATCATAGGTTCGGGAGAGTGACCAACGGAATTACGCTATGTATAAGCTGTCGGGCATGGCGACGCGATTGAAATACCGGCACATCGCCCGGCTCTATGACATCCTTGATCTGCCATTCGAATACAGCCGGTACCGGCCACTGCGCCCACAAATCTGATCCGCGCCTGGAGCCCGACAAGCCTATTTGAAGACATAGATCGGGCTGCTCCAGGCCTGGAAGCCGTCCTCCGTGGTGACGCAGATCCAAAGCGGATTATCCCGGCCGGCGGCAAGGGGAATTTCGACATCCGCTTCGATTTCCAGGCAGTTATTTTCCTCCGGCAGGCGGAACGCCCTGATCCGCCGTTCCAGGCCGCCGGCCTCCGCCACGATATCCTCCAGTCCCACCTCGGCCAGGGGAACCGTCATGGCGGCAAGATTGGTCGCCACCGACATCTCACCCGCCTGATTGTCATCCAGCCAGGCATCGAAACCGCCGAAGTTTCCGGTGGTGATGGCGTCGAAGATGATGGTGTCGTCGCTTTGCTGTTCGAACAGCCGTTCGTGATTCCAGGCGTTGATTTTCTCGAAACGGCGTATGCTTGCGCCGCCGAACGACACCTTGCCTTTCCAATTGGTATCCCGGCCCCGGTATTCCGCGCCGCTCCACAGCACGCGGATACGGTTGCCCAAATCGTTGCCGGTATAGCCGCGCAGGGTTTTAATGACCTGCGTGGCGTTCCGCACCTCGATCCGTTCAATGGCCGCATGGGTGATGGCACGGATGGACAGGGTGACCTTGTCGTCCACGGTCTGCACGATATCGCCCATCATCACGTCGCCGGCCGATCGGCGGCCGGTATCGGGGAACAGGTTCGGATCCCGTTCGAATAACGTCGCCGGTTGATCGAACCGGGCCCTCACGTCAAGGTGCATGCGCGTCCCCGTGGTGCCGTAATGGTGGCGCCGGCGCAGGCAGTCGAAGAAGCTGTCGCGGGTCAATTCCTCGGTCAGAAAACAGGTTAGGCCGCCATAAGCGCCAAACGTGGACACGCCGGGATAGGAGGCGCCGGGCCGGCCCTTGTGGCCGTCGCTGTTGCAGACCACGCCGCTACGGTAGCCAAGGGGGAAGCCGTCGGTCAGCAGCCATTCGAAAGTGCCCCAGGCAGAGTGGATTTCCATTGCCGTTTCCTTGGTGCCGTCGTGGGCGAAAGCGATATCGGCATAACGGCCACCAACATGGGCATAAACCACGCAATCTTCATCCACCAGACGCTCGAACAACAGGTTGGCGTCGTTGGCGTCCATGTCCAGGTCGGACCGGTCCGTCAGTAAAGCGTGGGAAGAGCGGTAGATCGGCCGGCCTTCCCGCCGATAATAGACATTGCGGTCGCCCCCCACCGCCGTATTGCCCGACCACTCATACCCCGGAAGGGTAACGAAGCGGCCATCCTCGTGATATTCGGCGGTCAATTCGTTCAGATAGGCCCAGAACGCGTTGTTGACCTGAAAGTCATTGGCCTGATGGCCGAGGGCATCAAGGAATGCCAAATCGCGCCCGAACTCGAAATAATCGCGGGAGGTGCCGATGCCGATGGACTCGCCGCTTTGCCCGTGCATATCGCCCCAAAAGCCGCCGTGGGGTCCATCCTGGATGACCAGCGGATGTGACCGCGCCACTTCCACGCCTTCATGGTCACGGACGATGATGCGCAAGGTGCCGGCCACGCCAACGCTCAAATCGTCGAACAGCATGCCCCGCCGGCCCAAATCATAATCGATCCTGTCCGGCAGACCATCGACGGGCAGGTTGCTTTCAAATGTGAACCTGCCCCGCGCCTTGCCGGTTGGATTGCCCCATTTGTCCTCTGCCTTCAGGCCGAAATGGAACCGTTCGCCGGGGCGGCGCAAGCTGGGCAGAACCGCACGCCAAAGCACAGGTTCGCGCGGCACGATGGCGATGTTGGGTGTGTTGGGGATGGGTGTGTAATGCCCGACCGCGCAGACGTCGGCGGCGACCTTGAATTCAAAATTCGGTTCGACCATGGATTGCAGGCGCATCCCGGCGGAGCCCTTGGAGGTATCGCCCAGGACGATCTCGATCCTGTCGCCTTCCCGCAGGAAACCACCGGCCACGCGAATGGTCAGGCTTTTCCAGCGCGGCCTTGGCGTGGTGCCATAGCGGCTGTAGCTGACATCCAGCGGCACCCCGCTGGAGGTCGCCGCGGTGACGTAATTGTCTGCCGTCGGGTTATCTGTCTGCAGGGCGCCACTATCACCCATGGCGCGCAACATCACACGGATCGCACCGGTATCGTCCAGTCCGAAGCGGCCAACCGTATAAGTGATGCGAAAGGTTTGCAGACTACGGGCGGGGAAATCACCCTTCGGTAAAATGTCCACATGACCGTACAGCACCGGGTCCGTGCCCGGTTGGGCGGCCGTCCAAACCTCGCCCACCAGGTCTGAATCGACCAGGATACCTTTGTCCCGCGCGGTCATGATTAGACACTCCCAATTCTCGATTGCCGAAAATATAGCAGATCAGCGCGTCCGGGGCCGCCCCGCAACCGCATCTTGAAGACCTTCCAGATAGCTATCCGAGATGCCCATGGCCTGCAGCTTCGCAACTGTGCCGGCGAGATAATCGCGGCAGGGGCCCCGTTCGCCATGGGCCAGGGCAATGTGCTCAATAATCTGGCCCCGGCTAAGATCGCCGGCGAATTGCCGGCTAGATTCATTGACCGTAAAGGTCAAGGCGGCCACATCCGCACCATCCATGGCCAGGGAAACCCAGGTGGGCCGATAGATGTCCGTCCACATTTCCCGATGCCAGATCGCCGGCAACGCGGCCTCCAGATCCCCTTTCGCGATACGAATAGCGACGCCATCGCAGGCACCGCCCCGCAGCAGGCCCAGGGAAAGACCCGGCTGATCCGGCGTGCCCCGCGCCAGCGCGGTCCAGACGCACATGCTGCGCCGCCACCCGGTCAGGCGCGCGGGCGCCGAGGTCTGGTGCGGAAACGGCGTGTCCCAGAGCAGGCTGCCATAGCCGAAAATCCACACATCGCCCCCCGGCTGGGGCGCCTCGGCCAGCGCGGCCTCGTGCGACCGCTGGCGCGCCTGCTCGCTAAGAGGGGCGAATGGTTCGGCGAAGGAGCGCATGCCAGGCTCTAATCGAGGGGTGCATGCAGCCGGGTACCGGGCACCAAGACACCGCCGCGGTTGCCGATCTCGACACTGCCGAAACGCTCGGCGAAACAATCCGGCAGGGGCCGGTCGCCCGGACTGGACAGCCACAGGCGCAACAGGTGCCTACGCTCGGCCGGATCCGGGTGATCGCGAAAATCGGTGCGGTCGTGCAACAAGGTGTGGTTATGGACGAACTGCATATCGCCGGGTTGCAGCCGCATGGGCAGGTACAGGCGCGGATCGTTGGCCAGTTCGTCATACAAATCCAACGCCTCGGTATGACGCGCGGTTAGCCGGGGGGCGTCGGGGAAACGCTGGGCACTATCGATATATTGCCGCTGGTAGATCGATGATAAATATCCCGCGTACCAATTGAACACCGGGATCTGGAAATAGGGTTTTTGCCCCTCGTCCACTTCGCCGCGCCGGTCCGTCGCCAGGGGCTCGAAAAGATAGGGCAGCAGATCGGGCCGCAGCCGCAGCATTTCGTTGAAGATGGTCGCCGCGCTGACCAGCAGGGACTCGCCGCCTTCCACGGCGTCTTTCAGGCATAGCAGGCCAACGATATCGCAGCTGTCCGTATGGAATGACTGCCTTTCAGCGGTCTGGTAGATGCGAACATCCGTATCCTCGCTGCTAAGGCCCGTATCGCGAACATGACCCAACAAATGTCCCTCGCCATTTTGCGATCGCGCATGGCCCAGATGGGCGCCAACGCCAAAAAAAATCGCCGCCGCCATTTGCCGTGAATATTGCGCGACGGGCAAGCCGCGCAGCACGGCGAAGCCGATGCCATGCAACAGGGTCGCCCGCAACAGCGCCAGGCGCGGGCCCAGGCCGGGCAATACAAATTCTTCCGCCGTGATCCGCGGAATATCCAGGCCACGCCCAAGGCAGTCCCGCGCGGCGGCTTCAAGCTCGGCCACTTCGTCCTGGCTTAGATGATCCAGCCATTGTTCTTCCCGGGCAGCCATATCCGCGCCATACCAGGCGGCGGGAATATTTTGTTCAGTCGGTATTTCTTGCATCGCTGTGCTCATCAAAGGTTTTCCGTGCCCCGCTGTCTATAGGTTGTCGTGGCCATTTTCAAACTCCGCGGTGGCGATGCAGGCTTGCCGGGACCTATTGCAAGTGGGCCTGGAACCAATCCAAGGCGGCCTGGCGTGATGCCGCCAGTTGCAATGTATAGGGATCGTAGTGACGGCCTGCCAGGGTCACCAGTTTCTTGGGCTCGCCGGCCAGCTCAAATGCCTCGCGCTGCCAGGCCACGGGGGTCTGGGTGTCCTGATCGGCGACGATCATCAATAACGGCGTGGGCGCGATACGGCTGATCAATGAAATCGGCTCGTAACCGCGCAACAGATCCAGGCTCCGCAAGGTGATCTCGTTGCCGTAGGTACCGTCCTTGTCCACCGCCTCGGCCCACTCCGCCGTTTCGGAACCGGGGATGGCGGCAGGGGTAACGCCGGGCGGCTCGCCCCGGGCGCGGCCGTCACGGTCTGCGGCCAGGCGTTCGAGGAAACGTTGTCGGCTTGCCTGCGGTATCCAGGCCTCGAAGGTGCGCTGGCCCGAGACCAGGGGCACCTGGGAAACGGCGCATTTTACCCGGCCGTCCAGGGCCGCGACCACCAAGGCATGGCCGCCCGAATAGGATGTGCCCCACAGCCCGATCCGGCCGGGATCGACAAAAGCGAGGTTACGGCCATATGAGATCGCGGCCCGCATATCCTCGACCTGCTGCCAGGGGTCGGTTTCATGGCGCGGCCAGCCCGACGAAGCGCCATAGTTGCGGTGGTCATAGACCAGTACGGCAAAGCCGGCGGCGGCGAAGGCAGCGGCATAATCGTCCAACCCCATGGCCATGAGGGCGGAGAAACCGTGGCTCATGACGATCAGGGGGTAGCGATTACCGTCAGCCCCGGACGGCCCATAAAGCCAGCCGGCCAGCTTTTCGCCATTGGCCTCGAAAACATTATCGCGCCGTTCCATCACGAAACTAAGCCGCCTGCACCGTTTTCAAGATTGGCGCCCAATCTTCCAACATCTCCTCCTGGCCTGGATTGTACTGCACGGCAATCTGGCTATAGCCGGCATTTTTCAGGCTGGTCAGCCGCGCCACCAATTCATCGCGGCGGCCGGTGAAAGTCTTCTCGCGGATCAGATCACCGGTAACCAGGGGCGCCTCGTCATCGCGCACGAACATCATGTGGCCCCGGTGCAGGGACAGATAACGGGCATCGCCGGGTTGATAGGATTGATAGAGCCGATGATAGCGGTCCACCAATTCGCGCTGCCAGCCGGGCAGATTGATCTTGTCGCCACCTTTCGCCTCTGCCTCCACGATCGCATGCATGAAGATCGCCGCGCCCGGACCGGCCTGGGCCATGGCGCGCGGGCTGTCATAGGGTTCGCCATCGGCCAGGACGCAGCCCAGGGACAACATGGTGGTGTAAAGATCTTGCGGCGGATTGCCCGCCTCGTCCCAGGCGGCCTGCATCCGTTGCAGATCGCGTAAACCCGTGCGCTCGGTGAAGACGATATCGATCCAGGCCGCTTTCAACTTGGCCGTCAGGGCCCGGCTGCGCGGACCGAACGCCGAGATATGCAGGGGCACCGGATCGTCCAGATTGATCAGGCCGAATTCAGGGTTTAGGAAATTGGCCTTTGGCCGTTTGCCCTCGAACGGCACTTCGACGATTTCGCCCGACAGCATGCCATAGACGGCATGGATATAGTCCTCCATATCGTCCAATTTCATGGCGCCGTAGCCCATGGTGCGCCGGCCGGTAAATCCGGTGCCCACCCCGAAATCGACACGGCCGGGCGCCATGGCGTTCAGGGTGGCGAACGCATTGGCCGTCACCGGCGCGATGCGGTTGGAGGGGATCAGAACGCCCGTGGCCAGGCGGATTTTCCTGGTCCGCATGGCCGCCGCCGCCATGGCCACAAAAACGTCGCCGCATAATTGCTGGGTGTCATAGAACCAAGCATGGGTAAATCCCAATTCCTCGGCCCGTTCGACAATTTTCCAACTATCCGCGCCCGACGGCACGCCAAGACCGATATCCATGAACGAACTTCCTTAGTATCTGTTCCTAAATTAAGTGTTTGATTTGACGGGGAATTTCCTTGCCGCCCTGCAACACCTCGTCACTCCCGCAAAAGCGGGAGTCTAGGTGGCTCCATGGATTCCCGCTTTCGCGGGAATGACGCCGGTTGGCCCTCTATTCTCCAAGTCATTGAAATCATTCATCTATGTTTTGAGCCAGACTCTTAGGTCACGATGCCGCCGCCAGGACTTCATCCGCCGCGCGGTAAGCCAAATTCAAATCCCGCGCCACCGCTTCATAGGTTACCTTGCCGCCATGGACGTTCAAGCCGGCCTTCAAATGAGGGTCGTCACGCATGGCCTGGGCAAAGCCCTTGTCCGCCAGGGCCAGCATGAACGGCAGGGTGGCATTATTCAGGGCGAAAGTGGAGGTGCGGGCGACCGCGCCCGGCATATTCGCGACGCAATAATGCACCACCTCATGGACACGGTAGGTGGGATCGTCATGGGTGGTCGCATGCGCGGTTTCGATACAGCCGCCCTGATCGATCGCCACATCGACGATGACGGAGCCCCGGCGCATGCCCTTGACCATATCCTCGCTGACCAGGCGGGGCGCGGCGGCGCCGGGCACCAACACGGCACCGATCACCAGGTCGGAATTCATCACGTGCTTTTCGATGGCGTCCACGGTGGAATAGATCGTGTTGAGGGAGGAGGAAAATTGATCGTCGAGCTCTTTTAGCCGGCGTAAATTCAGATCAATTACCGTTACCCGCGCCTCGCAGCCGATGGCAATGCGCGCGGCGTTGGCGCCGACCGCACCGCCGCCCAGGATCAGCACATCCGCCGCCGGCACCCCGGCCACGCCGCCCAACAAAGCACCGCGCCCACCCTGGTTCATTTCCAGGCAGTGCGCCCCGGCCTGAATGGACATCCGCCCCGCCACCTCGCTCATGGGCGCCAACAACGGCAGGCCGCCGAATGGGTCCGTCACGGTTTCATAAGCGACGGCGGTGGCGCCGGATGCCAGCAGTCCCTTGGTCTGATCCGGGTCGGGCGCCAGGTGAAGATAGGTGAAGATGATCTGGCCGTCACGCAGCATGGCGATCTCGCCCGGCTGCGGCTCCTTCACCTTGACGATCATATCGGCGCGGGCGAAGACCTCCGCCGGGTCGGCCACCACATCCGCCCCGGCCGTGGCATAGTCCTCGTCCAGCAGGCCAATGGCCGCACCGGCGCCGCTTTCGACCACGGCGCCATGGCCGTGATACACCGCTTCCCGCACGGAGGTGGGGGTCAGCCCGACGCGGTATTCGTGGTTCTTCACCTCTTTTGGAACACCGATCAGCATTGGCGCGGCCCTTTCCGCTAGTCGAGCGCTTTTATGACGTTCGAGGTGATTTCGACCATTTTGTCGATATGCTCCTTCTCCAGGATCAGTGGCGGCGAGAGGGCGATGATATCCGCCGTGACCCGCACCATCAGGCCGGCTTCGTAGGCCTTTATGCAGGCTTCCATGCCGCGCTGGCCCGCGGCACCCTCGCGGGGGGCCAATTCAATACCGGCGACCAGGCCGATATTGCGGATATCGATCACATTGGGCAGGCCCTTCATGGAATGCACCGCGTCCTGCCAATAGGGGCTGATATCGGCGGCGTGCTGGAACAGCCCGTCCTCCCGGTAAACTTCCAACGTCGCCATGGCGGCGGCGCAGGCCAGGGGATGGGCGGAATAGGTATAGCCGTGAAACAGCTCGATCCCATCGGGGCTTTCATCCATGAAGGCCTGATAGATTTTGTTGTCGGCGGCCACCGCGCCCATGGGCACATAGCCCGAGGTCAGGCCCTTGGCCATGGTGATCAGATCCGGCGTGACGCCAAAATACTCGGCGGCGAAGGAACTCCCCAAACGGCCAAAACCGGTGATCACCTCGTCGAAAATCAGCAGGATGCCGTATTTTCGAGTGATTTCGCGCAACCGTTCCAAATAACCCTTTGGCGGCACCAGTACGCCGGTGGACCCGGCCATGGGCTCCACGATCACGGCGGCGATGGTGGAGGGATCGTGCAGGGCGACCAGATTTTCCAGCTCATCGGCCAGGTGCGCGCCCCATTCCGGCTGACCCTTGGTAAAGGCCTGCTTTTCCAGGTTATGGGTATGGGGCAGATGGTCGACGCCATTGATCAGCGGACCATAGAATTTGCGGTTATAGGGAATGCCGCCAACCGAAATACCGCCGAAGCCAACCCCATGATAGCCCCGTGCCCGTCCGATCAGGCGGGTCCGGGAGGCCTCGCCGCGAATGCGGTGATAGGCCAGGGCGATCTTCAGCGCCGTGTCCACGGCTTCCGAGCCCGAGTTGGTATAGAATATCCGGTCCATGCCCTCGGGCGTCATGGCGGCCAATTTCTGGGCCAGCTCGAACGACAGGGGCTGGCTGAACTGGAACGATGGGGCGAATTCCAGGGTTTCAGCCTGGGCCTTGATGGCCTCCACCACCTTTGGGTGGCCATGGCCGATATTGACGCACCATAGACCGGCGGAACCGTCCAGGATATCGCGGCCATCGTGGCTTTTGTAATACATGCCCTTGGCCGATACCAACAGGCGTGGCGCGGCCTTGAACTCGCGGTTCGAGGTAAAGGGCATCCAGAACTGCGATAGATCGTTCGGCTGCACGTTGGCGGTGGTAACGGGCTTATTCATGTTGTTCTCCATCAAGGCTGGGACGGTACTGTATCAAGGTGCCGCTCCGGGGCAAACTCATAAACCCCGCGTCAGATCCATCACTTGTTCCAGGTGGGCGATACGCTCGGACAGGCTTTGTTTGTTGTCCAGGCGCAGGGTCAGGGCGTTGATGCCCGCGTCGCGGTAGGTTTGCAAGCGCTGGCGCACCATTTCCGCCGTGCCGATGGCGCCGAACTGGGTGATCATCTCGTCGGGCACCCGGTCAGCCGCTTCCTGGCGTTTGCCGTCCAGCCACAGGCGTTGAATGGCCAGGGCGTCGTCGGTAAAGCCGGACCGCTTGAAGGCATCGTTATAGAAATTCGTCGTGGCTGAACCCATGGCCCCCATGGAAAAGGCCACGCCCGGCCGGCGGGCATCAATCAATTCCTCTACATTCTCGCCGACGGCTATGTTGCACGAGGCATGCAGGTCGATATCGGCCAGGCTGCGCCCCGCGGCTTGCGCGCCTTTGCGCAGATAATCCAAATGGGCGTCCGCATGGTCGGGCGAGAACGAGGTGCCCAGCCAGCCGTCGGCCGCGGCGCCGGTATATTCCAACGACTTTGGCCCCAGAGTGGCGAGATAAATCGGAATTTCGCGGGCCGGATGATCCAGGCGCAGCGCCTTGCCCTCGCCTCCCGGTCGGGGCAGGGTGTGGTAACGGCCCTCGTACTGCAGTTTTTCGCCGCGAAAGGCCATGCGCAGGATATCGACGGTTTCCTTCAGGCGGGTCAAAGGCGCCTGATAGGCAACGCCATGCAAACCTTCCACCACCTGGGGCCCACTGACGCCCAGGCCCAGGATGAAGCGGCCATTGGTCAGATTATCCAGGGACAAAGCGGTCATCGCCGTCATCGAAGGCGTCCGGGCGCTGATCTGCATGATGCCGGTGCCCAGCTTGATCTTGTCGGTCAAGGCGCCGAGGTAGGCCAGGGAGGTCACCGCATCACCGCCCCAGGCCTCGGCCGACCAGGCATGGTGCACGCCCAGCTTTTCGGCTTGTTGGATCAACTCCACCAAGCCGAGGACGTCGACCCGGTCATAAGCGCCAATGGAAATCGATACCTTCATTTTTCAATCCTTCTTGTGCTGCCGGTCAGGCGACGGGGCGGCGAATTCAGGGCCTTCCGGGCAGACCCGCACGCCGGGCCGCAGGTTTTTGTAGGGCAGAGTTTCGGGACGGTCAATACTGGCGCCCGGCGCCTCCACGACCAGAATTTGTTCGGCAATTTCGGTAAAATCAGCCCGGAGGTGCACGCTGCTTTTCAGGCCGAGGATTTTCTGCCGCGCGGGCTCGCAACCCAGATGGCGGAAGATTTCCTGGTCGGCGGCCTGCATGCGGTTGGTGGCAACCACCACGGACACGCCGCCGATGCGCAATAGCGCCATGGCGCCCAAATTGGGCGTGATGCCGCCATAAAAGGGTCCGGTACAGGTGAATTGTCCATTGCCCAGGGCGGCCACCGTAAAGCGGCCCTTGAAAGGCGGGTCGCCGGCGGTAAACACTTTTCCACCCAAATTCACGTCGATCTCGGCCCCCTGCCCGGCCGCATGGGCCTGGGCGGCCACCTCGCCATCGACCAGAATGCCCAACACGGCGCCATCGGCCCCCTGTTCCACCAGGGCATGCAGCAGTCCCGTGGTATCCGACGTGGCGCCGGCGCCGCAATTGTCCTGCACATCGGCCAGGACATACGGTTTGTGGGCGTTGGAGGCGATGGCCTCGGCCACCGCCGCTCCCGGCGTCAAACGGGCGATCTGGAAAGCGGCTTCCCGGGCCAGAATGGCCTCGTAAAGGCCATCGGCGGCGCGGTCGGCGGTTTCCTCATCGTCACCATAGGCCACCACCACGGGCCCACAATCCCAGATATCGGCCGGTGGGAAGCCCGGCGTGAAGGAGATCGAACGCACGCCCTCTTCGCCCTCCAGCGCCGCCAGCCTGGCATAGGCGCCCAAGGCCGGTTCGACCATGGTGCATTGCCCGGTCAACGGCATCAGAAACGGCAACGCACGATGGGTCTTGGCCGGCAGCCGGCCCGGATCGGCCAGCAGGGTATCCAGGAAATGCGCGGCCCGGCGGCCCGTATCGGCCATGTCCACATGGGGATAGGTGCGATAGGCGATCAGGCCATCGCAATTGTCAACCATCGCCCGGGTGGTGTTGCTGTGCAAATCCAGGCTGACTACCAGGGGGAAGTCCGGGCCCAACCGATCGCGCACACGGATCAGCAATTCGCCTTCACCATCTTCAAGATGTTCGCAGACCATGGCGCCATGCAGGTCGAGATAGACCGCATCGAAGGGCATGGCGTCGGCCAAACCCGTCAACAACAAATCCGCGAAGGTCTCGAAAGCATGCTCCGTGACATGGGCCGAAGGAACGTCCGAACACCAGGCAATGGGAGCCAATTCGTGGCCCATGGCCTGGGCCGCGTCGATAAAGCCGGCGGTTGAAATATTTTTGCCCGGCATGACCGTCAGAATATCCGCCCCGAGGGTCAGCCCGGGAAAACTTTCCGTGCGGAGGAAATCATCCCAGGTCGCCTTTTGCGGCGCAAATGTGTTGGTCTCGTGTAAAAATCCCCCATGGGCAATCCGGCTCATGTGCACTCCCTTGTTATTCTTCTTCCCGAAACCAGTTGCGCCGCGCCGCCGTCATGGTCGGCACGAAGTTCGTGGCAAAAACAAAAAATACGCCTTTGCCGGTCGTCTAATGCGCCCAATTTTTTGGGCTGCTGTTGGGAAGCTAACCCATTACCCACTCTCCGTCATCGGTTCATCTAGAGCGGTTCCGCCGCCAGTCTCAAGGTTGCGGCGGGTGGTCTTCCACCCAGGAGACGGCGCAGATATCAGGACGAGCAGCGGCAACTTGATACAAGCGGCGATCTGCCGTTACCAGTGTGGCCTTGTGAGCTTCGGCAACGGCCAGGTAAATGCAATCGTATGCGGGGTGATCAAGGCTCCGCGCAATCTCCCGCGCGCGATCCAGATGATCCAGGTCCGGAATGAACCTGATATCGCCCGCTAGGAAATGACCCCATACCAATTCGGCCTCTTGGTCATCGATGAGGCCGGCATTTTCAATCTTCCATAGCGCGTTCGCCACTTCGAGGCGCATGAAGTCAGGCGCCATAATGGGAACCGACGTCTCCATCCAACGCACCGCCTCGGCCGTGAACCGCTGCGACAGCATGGCATTGACAACGACGGAGGCATCTACAACCAGCATTACCGATCGCGGTCCTCACGGATTAATTCCGCTGCATCCGGAAACTCACGGTCGCCCAACGACGCCCTAAAATCCGCCAAACGCTGCATGAATTGTTTCCGGTCAGCCGCCGCCGCCGCGGACAGGATATCGCGCAGTTCCTGTTCCAGGGAATGCCCCTTGCGCGCGGCCCGGCTTTTCAGTGCCGTGACCACGTTGTCGTCAAGATTTCTAACGATTACTTGTCCCATGAGCGTAATGATATCACAATGCTATCACTGTACGCAAGGCGGGCGGAACCTATCGGTTTTTGCCGAGAAAGCCGAACAGATGGCCGGCGATCTTTCTGATCTGGATTTCCTCGGCCCCTTCGGTGATGCGATAGCGGCGGTGATGGCGGTAAATATGCTCGAAAGGCTGGTTGCGCGTGTAGCCCTCGCCGCCGAACACCTGCATGGCCCGGTCCGAGGCCTGGCAAACCAGCCGGTTGGCCCGATAGTTGGCCATGGAGACTTGATCGGTCACCGCCATGTGATTGTGCTGATCCAGGTTCCAGGCGGTCTTGTAGACCAGGTTGCGCACCATCTCCGCCTCGGTATGTAGTTCCGCCAGGGGGAATTGGATGGCCTGATTGGTAGCCAGGGGCTTGCCCCAGGTGGTGCGCTGCTTGGCGTAATTCACCGCCTCGTCGATGCAGAATTGCGCCGCGCCCAGGGATGAGGCTGCCTGACGGATGCGGTTTTCGTGCAGGAAAGTCTGCGCCACCACCAACCCGTCGCCCTCCTCGCCAAGATAGGATTCCGTATCCAGGGGCATGCGCACATCCGTGATGGAGACGATGCCGTGGTCGGTGGGCATGTTAAAGGTCCAATCCATCTTCACCACTTCAAAGCCCGGCGCGGTGACCGGCACCAGAAAGGCGGTAATGCCCAGGCCCTCGCCGGGCTTGCCCGAGGTGCGGGCAAAGACCAGATCGTGGGTCGCCTCATGAATGCCGGAATTGAAGCGTTTGTTGCCGTTGATCACCCATTCATCGCCATCCTTGACGGCGGCGGTTTCCATATAGGTGGCGTCGGAGCCATGCTTGGCTTCCGTCAGGCCAAAGCCCACCCGCCGCCCGCCGGTGATCAGGGCGGGCAGGAATTCCTCCTTTTGGGCCTCGGTGCCGAATTTCCACATCATGTGAACCAGGGGAAAATTGCCGACGATGGAAGATTCGTTCTGCAGATCGTTGTGCAGGCCCAGGCCCTTGTGCGCCAGATGTTCCCGGATCATCGCCATGGCCAGGTTGGAGGCGCCCTGGCCGCCGATCTCCCTGGGCAGGGCAAAGCGCAGATGCCCCGCCGCATCGGCCAGGTCCTTCATCTCGCGCAACAGCGCTTCCCATGCCTTGGTGGGCTTGCCGTCGTTGTCCCAATCGGTGCGGGCATTTTCCCGGCGATGATCGAAATATTGCCGGTTCTCGTTTTCGAGGGGCTTGATCTCCCGCTCAATAAACTCATCCAGTTCATTAAGTTTATCCTGTATCTCTTTGGGAACATTGAAGTCCATTGTTTAGTCTTTCTCTTCAATACAGTCATGCAGCAGGTTCAGCGCGGCCCTGGCGAAGACCCACATATTGGCCTCCCGGTCGTTGTCCCCCGTCTCCAGGGTGATGACGCGCTCCACGGGTCCGCTGACGGCGAGGCAGGTATGGCCGGCATCGTCGCCATAGCGGTTTCCCGTGGGGCCCGAGGCGCCGGTCTCGGCCAGCCCCCAGGTCGCATCCAGCTTCTCCCGCATGGTGCGGGCGCATAACAGGGCATAGGGCTCCGAGGACGAGCGCATGCCTTGCATGGCCTCGGGCGGGATGCCCAGCAAATGCTCACGGGCGGGAAGGGTGTAGATGACACCGCCGCCCAAAAAATATGCCGAGGCGCCGGGCACACACAGCAGAGAGGCCGAAACCAAGCCCCCGGCGGACGATTCAGAGACGGCGACGGTTTCGCCGCGGTCTTTCAATATGGCGCCCAATTCGGCCGCCATGTTCAGATTGCTCATCGGTATCCTCCCCCTTTTACCTTATTGTGCCGACAAATCCGTCGAAGCGCCAGATCGGTCAGGAAACTGCGTGCAGAATAACCCCCTCAAGGGCATCGTCTTGATGAATGTGGCCATGTTTTTACTGGCCGCCATGGATGGCATTACCAAGACCCTTGCCCCGGACTATTCGGTGCCGCAGATCCTCTCCGTGCGGTTCCTGATTTTCTGCCTGTTTGCCCTGGCCATCGCCCGGCCGAAAAGCCTCCGGGCGGCCTTTCGCTCCCATCACCCCTATCTGCAAATCGCCCGCAGCCTGATCATCACCATCGAGGTCGGCGTCTTCATCATCGCCTTCCGCTATCTGCCCCTGGCCGATGCCCACGCCATCGCCGGCATCGCGCCCCTGTTGGTCACCGCCCTGGCGGTGCCTGTCCTGGGCGAAAAGGTCGGCCTGCGCCGGTGGAGCGCCATTGCCATCGGTTTCATCGGCTTGCTTGTCATCGTCCGCCCCGGCCTTGGCGTCTTCAACCCTGCCGCCCTGCTCCCCCTGGGCGGTGCCTGCCTGTGGGCGGTCTATCAAATCCTGATGCGAAAAGTGGCCGAGGACAGCGCCGCCACTTCCCTTCTGTACATGGCGGTGATCGGCGCCGTGGTGATGACCGCCCTGGCGCCGTTCTTCTGGCGCCCGCCGGACGCCACCGGCTGGCTGTTACTGGTCGCCCTGGGCCTAGTCGGCAGCCTGGGCCACTACATCTTGATCAAGGCCTTCCAGGCCGCCCCCGCCTCCACCCTGCAACCCTTCCACTACGTCGTGCTGCTCTGGGCCACGGCGGTCGGCTACGTCATATTCGGCGACCTGCCCGATACATGGATCATCCTGGGCGCGGCCATCATCGCCGCCAGCGGACTGTACGCCTTCTATCGGGAACGGGTACGGGCCAGCTAAAACCGGCTCAGCGCGTCCTGCAATTTCGCCCGTGTTTGTTCCGCCTCCACCAGACGTTCGCGCTGGATTTCGGCCAAGGGCTAGAACCCTGCCATTTTGGGTATTCATGGGTAAATTTATGGAAGAAATGCCATAAACGTTGCATTAATGGGTATTTTTGGGTATATTCTTGGGTATGACGCTCAACCTCGACAGTTTATTTATCACCCCGGAAATCCTTTCGCTCATTGCGGAACTGGATGAGTTAAAGGGGGCATGGCGGGCGTTGGGAAGACTGGCGCCGGAACGCCTATCGGCCTTGCGCCGGGTTGCCACAATTGAGAGCATCGGCTCTTCGACCCGCATTGAAGGCGGCAGGCTCTCCGACCGCGAGGTCGAACACTTGCTGGCCAATCTTGAAATCCAAAAATTCGAAACCCGCGACGAACAAGAGGTGGCCGGTTACGCGGAGACCATGGAAGTGGTGTTCGCCCATTATGACGCCATCGAGATCACGGAAAACCATATCAAGCAACTGCACCGCGACCTGCTGAAACATAGCAGCAAAGATGAAAGCCATCGCGGCAACTACAAAACCAATCCCAACCATGTCAGCGCGTTCGATGCGGACGGCAAGGAAATCGGCGTCGTCTTCAAAACCGCCACGCCCTTCGAAACGCCCCGCTTGACGAACGACCTGGTCGAATGGACGCGAAGCGCCCTCAACGAGAACCGGCTGCATCCCCTGCTCGTGATCGCGACCTTTATCGTCGTCTTCCTGGAAATCCACCCGTTTCAGGACGGCAACGGACGTCTGTCCCGCATTCTAACGACGCTATTGCTGCTGCGCGGCGGCTACGCCTATGTCCCCTATGCCTCGCTTGAAAGCGTTGTTGAACAAAGCAAGGAAAGTTACTACATCGCCCTCAGACGAACCCAGGGCACAATCCGCGGCGGCGCGCCCGAATGGCGACCTTGGATCATCTATTTCCTACGCGCCCTGCAACGGCAAAAGAGGCACCTTGAAAAGAAGATCGCACGGGAACGCATGGTCATTGATGCCCTGCCCGGACTATCGGTTCAGATTCTCGAACTCGCCAAGGAACATGGCCGCCTCGGCATCGGCCAAATCGTCAAACTCACAAGCGCCAACCGCAATACGGTCAACAAACACCTCAAGGACCTGGTTGTTGCGAACCACTTGGCCCAACACGGCGTTGGCAGAGGAACGTGGTATGGACAGTCTTAGTTCGCGCAACAAGGGTCATGTGTTGACGCCCCCCTAAAACCTCGACAGCGCGTCCTGCAATTTCGCCCTTGTCCGTTCCGCTTCCACCAGACGTTCGCGCTGGATTTCGACCACCTCCCGAGGGGCCTTGTCGGTGAAGCCCTTGTTGGCTAGTTTTTTCGTCATGCCGCCGATCTGGCCGTCCAGTTTATCCACCGCCTTGGCCAGGCGGAGGCGTTCCTGATCCATATCGATGACATCGGCCAGGGGCAGGACAAGCGTGGCTTCATCGACCACGGTTTGCACGCTGCCGGGAGGTAAATCGCCGCTCTGTTCGCCGGTTTCGCTGATCCGCGCCAATGTCGTGATCAATTCCCGTTGCCGTTCGAGCCGCGCCAGGGTCTCCGCACTGGCGCCGCTCAACAACAGGGGGATATGGGCCCCGGGGGGTACGTTCATTTCCGAACGGACGGAGCGGATTTCACTGACCAGGCGGATCACCCAATCAATTTCCGCCGCCGCCCGCTCATTAACCAGCTCATCGCCGTAATCCGGCCAGGGCGCGGTTACCAACATGGTATCCCGCCCACCGGCCGCAACGGACCTGGCCCAAAGCTCCTCCGTCACGAACGGCATGAAGGGATGCAGCAGGCGCAGAATGGCGTCCAGGGCCCAGGCCGCGGTGGCCCGGGTCTCGTCCTTGGCCCGGCCATCGGGGCCCTGTAACACGGGTTTGGAGAATTCCACATACCAGTCGCAAAAGGTGCCCCAGACAAAATGATAGGCATCGTTCGCCGCCTCGTTAAAGCGGTAGGCATCCAGGCCGGAGCTGATGCGGTCCTGGGCCATTTTAAGCTGCCCGATCAGCCATTGGTTGACCGTGCCCGCGACCGTCCCCGGATCGAACGCCGGGTCAAGAACACAGCCGTTGATCTCGCAAAAGCGGGCCGCGTTCCAAAGCTTGGTGGCGAAATTGCGGCTGCCCTCGATACGCTGTTCCGACAATTTGACGTCGCGCCCCTGGGCCGCCTGGCCGGCCAGGGTGAAACGCAGGGCATCGGCGCCATATTTCTCGATCAATTCCAGGGGGTCGATAATGTTACCCTTGGATTTGGACATTTTCTGGCCCTTGGCATCGCGTACCAGGGCATGGATATAGACCGTGTCGAAGGGCACTTCGCCGGCGAAATGCAGCCCGAACATCATCATCCGCGCGACCCAGAAAAAGATGATGTCAAAGCCGGTGACCAATAACGCGGTGGGGTAATAGCGCGCCAACTCCGGCGTTTGTTCCGGCCAGCCCAGGGTGGTCAGGGGCCACAGACCGGAAGAAAACCAGGTATCCAGCACGTCTTCGTCCCGGCGCAGTTCCCTCTTTTCGCCGTAATGGGCCAGGGCCGCGGCTGCCACCGCCTCGTCGGTCATTTCGACAAAAATTTCCCCATCCGGGCCGTACCAAGCGGGGATCTGATGGCCCCACCAAAGCTGCCGCGAGATGCACCAGGGCTGGATGTTCTCCATCCAGTCGTAATAGGTTTTCTCCCACATTTTCGGGACGAATTTGGTCCGCCCCGAACGCACCGCCGCGATCGCCGGCTGGGCCAGGGTTTCGGCGTCCACGTACCATTGCTCGGTCAACCACGGCTCGATCGGGACATTGCCGCGGTCGCCATAGGGCACCGTGTGGGTATGCTCGTCAATTTGGGCGATCAGCCCCAGGGCCGCCAAATCCGCCAGCACCTTTTCCCGGGCGGCGAAACGGTCCAGGCCGCGATAGGCCGCGGGCGCGTTGTCGTTGATGCGGGCCTCTTCATCCAGCACATTGATCATTTCCAGGCCGTGCCGGCGGCCAACCTCGAAATCATTGAAATCATGGGCCGGCGTCATCTTTACCGCGCCCGAGCCCTGTTCCGGATCGGCATAGTCATCGGCCACGATGATCAGACGCCGGCCCACCAGGGGCAGGATGGCGTATGTGCCCACCAGATCCTTGTAACGGCCATCGTCGGGGTGCACCGCGATGGCGCTGTCGCCCAGCATGGTTTCAGGCCGGGTGGTGGCGACGGTGATGAATTTTCCATTCCCATCTTCCAGTGGATAATTGATATGCCACAGATGACCCGCCACTTCCGTCGGCTGCACCTCCAGATCGGAGATGGCGGTCTTCAGCTTCGGATCCCAATTGACCAGGCGCTTGTCCTTGTAAATTAGGCCTTGTTTGTAGAGATCGACAAAGACCTTGCGCACCGCCCTGGACAGGCCCTCGTCCATGGTAAAGCGTTCCCGTTGCCAATCGCACGAGGCGCCCAGGCGGCGCAGTTGCCCGGTGATGGTGCCGCCCGATTGATCCTTCCATTCCCAGACCCGTTCGATAAATTTTTCCCGGCCCAGATCCTGACGCGTCAGCCCCTCTTCCTCCAGCATGCGTTCGACGACCATTTGTGTGGCGATGCCAGCGTGATCCATGCCCGGTTGCCACAGCACATCGCGCCCGCGCATGCGTTGCAGGCGGATCATGATGTCCTGCAAGGTATTGTTCAGGGCATGGCCCATGTGCAGGCTGCCGGTCACGTTCGGCGGCGGGATGACGATGGCATAGGGCTCTGCGTTGCCGGCCTTGCCGGCGGGCGTCCCAGCGGAAAGTGCGCCCGAATCTTCCCATTGGCGGTATAGGCGTCCCTCGACTTCCGAGGGAATAAAGGTCTTGTCCAGCATTGCCGAACCCTTTTTTAAAACAAGCCCCGCATCAACCACCCTTGGGATGCCGACACTGTCTTGCAGGTAAATATTTGATGGAAATAATCTTCAGGCCGGCGGTTGGCAGACCCATCAAAGTCAGCCGCTGTATTCAGCCGTTTTCCGCGCCCCCCACCAGCTTGACGATTTCCTTTTCCACAAGGCGTTCTACCAGCGTCGGCAGATTTTCGTCCAGCCATTCTTTCAACATGGGACGCAACAGATCCTTGACCAATTCTTCCAGGGTCTGATGGGCATATCCCATGGGCATGCCACGGGCCGCCGAGACGGCGCCGGTTAATCCGGAAAATGTTTCGGTCGTGACATCGGCGGCGTGGTCCGATAGCAACGTGTGCAGATCCGCCGCCGGTGCCGCGGCCGGCTCAGGTGTCGGGGCCGGCGCGGGTTCCGCAGCCTTGATACTGTCAAAATCATCGACGGGAACCGGGTCTTCCTCATCCTCGGCCGCGTCTTCCATGGAGGGATCGAGTTCCGGTTCCAAATCGGGGACATCGTCGATGTCCGGGGCGACCTCGGTCAGTTCAAGGACGTCTTCGGCATCCTCGGCGGGCTCGGCATCCTCGGCGGGTTCGGCATCCTCGGCAGCCTCTTCATCGCCTTCCTCTTCCGCGTCGTCGCCACCCTCTTCTTCGTCGTCAGAGATGATCCGGCGAATGGATGCCAGAATCTCTTCCATCGTCGGTTCCCGATCGTCGTCTTCGTCTTCCGTGGCATCAGTCATGGGGCATGGCCCTTGAAGGAAAGTGATTCCTGATCATTGTAAAAGAATCGATTGAAAAAGGCTAATACAGCAATTGTCTGTACTTAGACATATTTGTTAAGGTGTTATGGTGAAAATAATCTTAATCCTTTGGTGGGTTCCAACCCCACCACTTGTTTCGCACCTTTTGATAATGCCGGTCAGGGTCGTGAAATTGCACGTTTAAGCCGATATGGCGCGCGGTCAGCCGGCCAATCGCCGACAAGAGAAGGTAGCCGGCGACATATTCATCCCGTTCCGCCACCACCAACGCCACACTGGAATTCAACAATTCCTGTTCCGCATCAAGTACATCCAACGTCGTGCGCGAGCCCACCTCCGCTTCCTGGCGGACCCCTTCCAGGGCAATATTGTTGGCGCGGATTTCGTCGTTGCGGGCCGAAATTTGTGACCGCGTCGTGGTCAACCTCTCCCAAGCCTGACTGGTGGCTTCGGCAATATCGCGCCGGCTCCGTTCCACTTCTATACGCCTCTGATTGAGCAATTCCTTGGCCTCGCGGATCCGGGCGTGAACCGCGCCGGCCTGATACAAGGGAATTGAAACAGTGGCGTTGATCGAATTGGAACTGCCGGAAACGTTTTCCAACGTCGTCTCGTCGGTGCGCTGCACCTGTCCGGTCAGGTCGATCGTCGGCAGCAGGTCGGCCTTCGCCACGTTGACCGCGTGGCGGGCCGCGGTCTCGTTATGAAGGGCAAGCGCGATCTCGGGGTTTTCCGCATCGGCGACGGCAAGGGCTTCGCTTTCCGTCGCCGGAACAATCGGCAACAGCGGCGCGGGCTGCAAAGTACCTGGCAGGACGCCGAAAACCTGACGATAACTGGCCCGTGAGGAGGCCAAGGCGCCTTCCGCGTCCACCCGGGCGGCGATCACACCCGAAAGACGGGCTTCCGCCTGCGCCACATCCGTGCGGGTCACTTCGCCCACTTCAAAGCGGTCGCGGGTTGCTTCCAACTGCCGGCGCAGGACCAATTCATTATTTTTCGTCAACTGCACCCTGGCAAAGTCGCGTAAGACATCAATAAACGCGGTCACGCCATCCAACAACACGGTCTGTTCCACCACCGCTAATTGCGCCCGGGCCAGCTGAACACTACTTTCCGCCTGTTTTGTCGCGGCCACGGTGCCGCCGCCGGCATAGAGCGACTGGCTGATGTCGGCGGAATAGCTGATCGGCATCCGATCCTGCCGGGTCGTCGCCGAGGTGTCGGAGCTTGCAAAACCCGATGAGCCATTGAGAGAAACCGTGGGGCGCCATCCCGCCAGCGCCTGCGGCACGCTTTCATCCGTGGTCCGTACCGCGGCACGGGCCGCCCTTAGGGTTGGGTTGCCAACATAAGCGCTTGCCAGGACGTCGAACAGGTCTTCTGCCATGGCGGGCGCGGCCGACAGGATTAACGTCATGCCAATTGCCGGCATCATGGCAGACCACAATGTCGACCGCCGTTGCGGCGACCAGCGCACCAGCCGGTGGAATTTTCTCATCATCAAACTCTCCGGCCACATCCGCGGCCGCCCTTATTTGCGCCTAAACCAATCGGCGATTATATCGTTTCGCAAGGTCAAAATTGAAATGCTTCCGCCATCTGAAAACCAGGCAATACGGGGATCATGGCATCATACAGTTCCCGCCGCGATACCAAGCCGCCCCGGTTTGAATACAAAACCGCCCGGCTGACCTGGCCCCGCCGTTCCACGACAACTAACCGGCCGCCTTCGGCCAATTGGCCGACATAAGCCGTGGGCAATTCCTCTACCGCGCCGTTCACGAAAATCACGTCGTATGGACCTTGATCGCGGCAACCGTCCGTCAACGCGCCAGCCACGACGGCGGCATTGTCAATGTTCAAAACCGCCAGCTGCGCCTCGGCCACGGCCACGGCCTCTTCATTCGCTTCCAGACCAACGACGGCCGCGGCCAATTGCGCCAGTACCGCCGTCGAATAACCATTGGCGCAGGCCACATCCAACACCACATCATCGCTGCCAACGGCGGCGGATTGCAGCATCCGGGCGAAGATCATGGGTTCCATCAGATAGCGCCCGTTATCAAGGGGAATATCCTCGTCCAGATAGGCCACATCGCGCAAACCCTTGGGGACGAAATTCTCGCGCGGTACCGACAACAATGCCTGGGCAATGCGGTCGTCGGTCAACTTATTGGTCAGCAACTGATTGTTGACCATATTCAGGCGCGCAGCAGCGTTGTCCTGCATAATACATCCATAACAAAAGCAGCGCCGGATTTTTGGCGCGGCCGCTTTCCCGTGAGCAACGGATAATCGTTGCCTGTTGTTATAAGCGGGCCGGTCCGGCAAAACAATGATGGCGTCGCGGAAACTGCCACGTTGACCGGGCAAACAAAGCGCATTATGAAGCGAGTGGCTCGGCGTCCGATTTGTTACCCAATCGATGTCGGGCCGGCTGGCGCGGTGGCGGAGTGGTTACGCAGCGGCCTGCAAAGCCGTGTACACCGGTTCGATTCCGGTCCGCGCCTCCAGCCCCGCTTATGGTCTACCCGCCAATTTAACGTCCGCGTTTGCGGCGCAACCACCAAACTTCCATGCGCTGGCGCCATCTGCGCGCCCTTGGCAGATCATAAGACAGCACCAGCAAGCCTAGGGGAAACATCCAAAAACCAACAATGGGGAGAAAACCCAGGATGCCGCCAAGCAAAAGAAGCACGCCCAGGCCAAGCCGTAACCAGCGCGGGTAACGGCGCACCGAATGCTGAATACGTTGATAATAATCTTTCGTCATGGGCCTGCCTTGCAAAGCGCCCTTTCGCAGTGTCATCGTCCCAGGTGCGCCGCGAACGCACTTACCTATCACGAATCGCTCCGGCGGGCATTGCCGGAACGGGGCCGATGACCGGCTTCCTGGCCGCCCTGGTATTGGCGGCGGCATTGATGCATGCCTGCCGGAACGCCATTGTCAAAGTGGGCGGCGTCCAGGTTGACCCGGTCCCCGGCGTCTGATCTAAAGTTTCCATGACCGCTGCCGCAACATCCCTTGGCCGTGACGTTAAAGTCATGGGCCTGGTCGGCGCCGCCCATTGGGCGAGCCATTTTTTTCAATTGGTTTTGCCGTCCCTGTTCCTGTTTCTGCATGACGAATTTCAGGTGTCTTTCACCGCCCTGGGACTGTTGACCGCGCTGCTATACGGCGCCTCCGGCCTGACCCAGACAGTGGCCGGCTTTCTGGTGGACCGGTATGGCGCCCGCCGCATTCTGTTGGCCGGATTGACCCTGCTGTCACTGGCCACGCTGGCCTTTGGCCTGGTTCAGAGCTATTGGATGCTGCTGCCCCTGTCCATTTTGGCCGGCCTGGGCAATAGTGTCTTCCACCCGGCCGATCTATCGATCCTGACCTCGAAAGTCAGCGTGCATCGCCTCGGCCGGGGCTATGCCACCCATGCCCTTTGCGGCAATCTGGGCTGGGCCGCGGCGCCAACCTTGATGATCGCCCTGGCGCAGATTTGGGATTGGCGCGTCGCGATCATTTGTGCCGGTCTGATTGGCCTGTCCATCGTCGCCGCCTTTTTGATCTGGGGTGCCGATCTGGAAGATCAACCGGCTCCCGCCGCGGCAGCCAACACCGGCCATGTTCCGGTAAGCAAATTGGCCGAGAACATCCGCCTGTTGTTCTCAACCACCATTATCTCGTGTTTTCTGTACTTTGCCTTTTTGTCGGCGGCCTTGATCGGCATACAGAATTTTGGCATTCCGGCCATGGTGGACCTATTCGGGCTCGGCCTGGGCGAGGCCAGCCGCAGCGTGACCGGATTTCTGCTGGGCACGGCGGCGGGCATTTTCATCGGCGGCATCGCGGCCGACCGCACCCACCGGCACGACCGCATCGCCATCGCGGGCATGACCACGGCGGCCCTGTTCATGCTGTACATCGCGACCAATGATCTAAGCCCCAACTTGCTGCTGGTCTTGCTGGTGGCCGCTGGCCTGGCATCGGGCACCACCACGCCATCGCGGGACATGCTGGTCCGCGCGGCGACGCCCAAGGGGGCATCGGGCCGGGTCTTTGGTTTCGTCTATTCCGGCCTCGACCTTGGTTCATCCCTGATCCCCCTGGCCATGGGCTGGGCCTTGGACCAAGGTCATCCCGAGGCCGTGTTTTATAGCGCCGCCGGCTTCCTCGCGGTGACAACCCTGACCGTGGTGCAAGTGCGCCGCCAGGTCGCCGCGGCCTGATTTATACCAACGGTCATTAGTCACTCATGTCGCTGCGCGTGACGTGGCAATCCGGGCGCTTGAAAACGCCGGGTTGCAGCCTGGTGCCCAGGCCGGGACCCTCGGGCGGCCTGATCATGCCGTTTTCAACGGGCGGCAGCGCGGTGACCAATTCCTGATACCAGCCGTAATAGAATGCCCGCACCATTTCCTGGACCAGGGCATTGGTGGCATTGATGGAATGATGTACCGAAGCGGTCAGCAGAACCGGGCCGGTGCAATCATGGGGTGCGACGGGGCGGTGCCAGGCCTCGGCCATGGCGGCGATCTTGCGGGCCTCGGACAGGCCGCCGCACCAGCTCAAATCATACATGACGAAATCGCAGGCCTGTAGTTCCAGCAGCTCACGAAACTCGCCGCGCATGCCGATGGTCTCCGACGCCGTGGTTGGAATACGGGTTGCGTCCTTGAATTCCTTCAGGCTGCGCAGATTGCTCATCTTGATGGGATCTTCGAACCAGAACGGCTCGAACGGTTCCAAGGCGCGGGCGATCTTCTTCGCCTGGGGCAAATCCCAAAAGGCATGCAGCTCGACCATGATGTCCATTTTCGAGCCGACCGCGCCGCGGATTTTGCGGAACGGTTCCAGCGCCGTATCCAGCTCGGCCGGCGAAATATAGTGCCCGCCGGAGGCCTCCGCCGCGTAATCGAAGGGCCAGATCTTCATGCCCGTGATACCCATGTCCAACAGGCTTACGGCCAGTTCATCGGCATTATGCAGGAAGCCTTGCAGATCCTCGTACGGCCCTTCCGGCTTATCGCCGGGCAGGTTGAAGCTATCGGTGCTTTGCTTGACCTGATTGCGGACGTATTGATAGCCGGCGCAAGTGTTATAGACCCGGATTGAATCCCGGCTGGCGCCGCCCAGCAGCTGATAGATCGGTTGATTGGTGGCCTGGCCCCAGATATCCCACAGGGCGATGTCCACCCCGGAATTGCCGCGTACTTCGGCGCCGGAGCCGGAAAAGCCCACGTAACCGGTCAGCGCCTTGGAATGATAATCGATGCGCAGCGGGTCCTGGCCCAGCAAATGCTTGGCCGCGAAGCCGTGGATATGCGTCTCGGCCGCGGCGACACCATAGAAAATCTCACCCAGACCGATCTGCCCTTCGTCGGTATGCACCTGTACCCAGAGAAGGTTGGGATATTCTTCCAACTGAATGGTCTCGATTGCGGTGATTTTCATCTTTGATCATTCCTCCTACAATGGCGGCCCGATAGCGTTGCGTAACGAAGCCTCTAGGAAATTATGAAGCATATTTTAGGCGGCATTGTCGTTGTTGATTTTAGCCAGGCCGTCACCGGTCCCGCCCGCACCCGTCTGATGGCGGAATTGAGCGCCGAAGTGATCACGGCTGAACCGGCCGCCGCCGGCGTTCCGGCAGCCCATGAACGGCTCGCCTAATGTGGTATCAAATCCGCAAAACCAAATCAAAATTCAATAGGAGACGGCAGTGTCCAAATCCCCCTCGCTGAACGCCGAATACATCGGCCAACCCGGTTCCCGATGGGATCTGCTGACACCGGCGTTGATCCTGGACCTTGATGTCCTGGAAGCCAATATCAAGGCCATGGCGGACTGGGCCAGGCAGGGCCAATTCGCCCTGCGGCCACATGGTAAATCCCACAAATCGCCCGATATCGCCCGCCGGCAGATCGCCGCCGGCGCGGTGGGTCTTTGCTGCGCCTCGTTGCGGGAAGCCCAGGTGATGGCGGCCCATGATATTCCCGGTCTGCTGATTACCACGCCCCTGGCTCCCGGCAAGGCGCCTCTGGTGGCGGAGTTGGTTGGGAATGGCGGCGATGTCGCCGTTGTTGCCGACCACTCTGATCTGGTGGCGGCCTATGGCGCGGCGGCCGCCGCCGCTGGGATGGAACTGGAAGTCTTTGTCGACCTGGACGTCGGACTTGGCCGCACCGGAACCCCATCGACGCAAGTGGCCATCGAACTGGCGGGCGAGATTACGGCGCATCCGGCCCTGAAATATGGCGGCGTGCAGGGCTACATGGGGCATTTACAGCATGTGGACGACCACGGCGAGCGGCGGCAACGCCTGGACGGCGATACCAACGATCTGAAAGGTATGGTCGATGCATTGATCAAGGCTAATCTGCCGCCCGCCGTCGTCACGGGCGGGGGCACCGGGACCCATCGCATTGATGGGGAATATGGCATGTTCGGCGAATTCCAAGTCGGCTCCTATCTGTTCATGGATGTGCAATACCTCTCCGTGCAGCAGTCCGCCGACGGGGTGCAGCCCTATGGCACCGCGCTTTTCGTCCAGACCAGCGTGGTCAACATCAATCATCCCCGCTATGCCGTGACCGATGCGGGCCTGAAATCCTTCGCCACCGATGGCCCCTTTCCCATTATCGCGCGGGGTGCGCCCGCCGGTGCCTCCTACCGCTATATGGGAGATGAACACGGCGCCATTGATTTCGCCGACGCCGGGGACAGCCTGACCCTGGGCGCCAAGGTGGAGTGTGTGACGCCGCACTGCGATCCCAATGTCAACTTGTACAATTGCTATCACGTGGTGCGTGGCGACACACTGGTGGATATCTGGCCGGTGGCGGCACGCGGCAATAGCTAAATACAGGGCCGAGCTGCAAGGCGCGCCGCCATGTTCGTCTTATTGTTGACGGTTTTTATCGATCTGGTCGGCTTTGGCATCATCCTGCCGATCCTGGCTTTCTATGCCCAGGCCTATGACGCCACCCCGGTGCAAATCGCGCTGTTGGTGGCGGTTCATTCCGCGGTGCAAATCATCTCGTCGCCGATCTGGGGCCGGCTCAGCGACCGCTATGGGCGTAAGGTTATCTTGTTGCTGACCCTGGCGGGAGGCGCCGTTGCCTATACTTGGTTTGGCTTTGCCTCCAGCCTGGCCACCCTGTTCGCGGCCCGTGCGCTGAGTGGCGCCATGGCCGGCAACATTGCCGTCGCCCAGGCTTATATGGCGGACATCACCAGCACCGATGACCGGGCCGGCGGCATGGGCCGGTTGGGCGCCGCCTTTGGCCTTGGCTTCGTCGTGGGACCAATGCTGGGCGGCCTGTTGATCGGGACCCAGCCAAGCGCGGGGGATTTTTCCCTGCCCTGCCTGGTCGCGGCCGCCATCTCCCTTGCCGCCACTTTGCTGGGCCTGGTCATGCTTCGCGAGCCGGTCCGGCGAAAGACCAAAGCGCCCGGCCCGGCCGAGCTTAAACAATTGTGGCCGGCGGTCAAAAGCAATGGCATTCCGGGCATCATCGGTCTGAACTTCCTGGTCGCCTTCGCCTTTACCGCCCTGATGGCCCTGTTCCCCCTTTGGTGCCAGGCCCGGCTGGGCTGGGGCGCCCGCCAGGTCAGCTTTGGCTACGTCTATATCGGTGTCCTCGTGGCCTTCCTGCAGGGCGTCGTGTTGGGCCCCATCACCCGGCGGATCGGCGGGCCAAGGGTCCTGTTTATTGGCGCCACGGTCCTTAGTACGGGCTTGTTGCTGGTGCCCTGGGTCGACGATATCATGACATTTGCCGCCGTCACCTTCATGTTCAGCCTGGGGACATCCTTCTGCCATCCCAGCCTGACCGCGATGATCTCGCAACGGACGGATGAAGACAATCAGGGCACGGTCATGGGCACCGCCAACAGCGTGGCGGCCCTGGCCCGGATCACCAGCCACCCCTGGCCGGCCTGCTGTTCACGCACCTGGGGCCGAACTGGCCCATGTTGATGGGTGGTTTTATCATGCTGCCCGTGGTCGCCTCGGCGGCCTGGATGTCATTAACATTTCAACGGCGGCATGAACCATGAAGTATTTCCCTGCGGCGCTGATATTTCTGTTGGCGGCCTGGGGAGGTGGCGGCGCAGTGGCGGCGCCCGCCATCGTGATGCATGGCACGCCGAAATATGGCCCCGAAATAACCCATTTCCCCTATGCCAACCCCGACGCCCCCAAGGGCGGGCGTCAGGTATTGGGACGGGTCGGCGGTTTTGATTCCCTACAGCATTTTATTGTTCGCGGCGCCCGCGCCGATGGCCGGCGGCTGAGCCATCAAAGCCTGCTGGCCCGCGCCTATGACGAACCCTTCACCCTTTATGCCCTGATTGCCGAGGACGTCGCCACCCCGCCCGACCGCGCCTCGGTGACCTTTCGCCTGCGCCCCGGCGCCCGTTTTCATGACGGCAGTGAAATCACCGTCGATGCCGTGATCTTTTCCCTGGAGATACTGCGCGCCAAAGGCCGGCCCAACCACCGCTTTTTCTACGGCCGGGTCGCCGCCATCGAACGGCCCGAACCCCGCAGCGTGACCTTTCGTTTCAAGGACAGCCGCAACCGGGAGCTGCCATTGATCATGGGCCTGATGCCAATCCTCTCGCGGACCTCGTTCCAGGACCGGGAATTCGATCGGGTTTCCCTGGCCCCCGTGATGGGCAGCGGCCCTTATGTGGTGGACAAAGTCGATCCTGGCCGCGCCATCCAATACCGGCGGATCCCGAACCATTGGTCGGAAAACCTAGCCGCGCGAAAAGGACAGCACAATTTCGATATTGTCCGCTACGACTATTACCGCGATGACAGCACCGCGCTGGAGGCCTTCAAGGCGGGCAGGATCGATCTGCGGGCCGAAACCGATCCGAAACTCTGGGCCAAGGCCTATGACTTCCCGGCCAGAACCAAGGGCGCGGTCCGCCTGCTGGAATTCAGCCATGGCCGGCCGGCGGGCATGTACGCCATTGCCCTGAATACCCGGCGCGCAATATTCCGCGAGGCAAAGGTTCGCGCCGCCCTGGCCTACGCCTTCGATTTTAAATGGCTGAACAAAACCCTTTATCACGGCGCCTATCGCCGTACCCGCAGCTATTTCGAGAATTCGGAACTGGCCGCCACGGGCCTGCCCTCAAGCACCGAACTGGCCTTGTTGGCACCCTACCGCGACAGTCTGCCCGGGGAAGTTTTCAGCCAGGCCTATGCCCCGCCCCAGGCCGACGGCAGCGGCCGGTTGCGCGGCAATCTACGCACGGCGCGCAAGCTGTTGGCCCAAGCCGGCTGGCGCATCAAAAATCTGCAACTGGTGCATGATCGGGGCGGCGGGCCGTTTCGCTTTGAAATCATGTTGTTGCGCCGGGGTAACGAAAAACTGGCCCTGCACCTGGCCCGAAATTTGGCCAAACTGGGCATCGAGGTCGCGGTCCGCACGGTTGATACGGCGCAATACCAGCAGCGCACCAATACCTATGATTTCGACGCCATGATCTATTTGTGGGACCCCTCGCTCTCGCCCGGCAACGAGCAGGCTTTTTATTGGGGCACCGAGGCGGCCAAGCGGGACGGCAGCCGTAACTATCCCGGCATCCAGGTACCCGCCATCGATGCCCTGGTGCAAAAGATATCCGACGCCCCCGACCGCGCCAGCCTGGTCGCCGCCGTGCGCGCCATGGACCGGGTGCTGCAATGGGGCCACTACGTCATTCCCCTGTTCCATCTAAAGGCGGATCGGGTCGCCTTGTGGGACCGCTTTGGCCGCCCCGCCGTGACCCCCCTTTATGGCTATCGCCTGGAAACCTGGTGGGAGGACCCGGCCAAGGCAGCTACAATCGAACAAAATCGCAATTAAATCCGGGAGGCAAACATGCAGACGGGAACATTTCGAGGTTTCGATGTACGGTTGGATGCGCCGGGCATCGCCTGGATCACTTTCAATACGCCCGAGCGGTTGAACGGCATGACCTCCGCCATTAAGCGTGATCTGGTGGAAACACTGATCCAGGCGCAGATGGACAACGGCGTGCGCATAATTGTCTTCACGGGCACCGGGCGGGCCTTTTGCGCCGGCGACGATCTGAAAGCCTACAGCGAGGGCTTGCGGGCGGAACCGGGTTTGGTGCCGCCCCTGCCCCCTGGCCATGACAATGCCATCGGCACTTACGACGGCCTGCGAATGATCAGCCAGGAATTGAACCGCACCATTCGGAGCATCGATAAACCGACCATCGCGCCATTGAATGGCGTCGCCATCCAGACCGGCTTTTCCCTGGCCCTGGCCTGCGATTTCCGCATTGCGGCGGAGGATGCGCGCCTGGGCAGCGCCACGCTCCGTTTCGCACTGTTGCCCGATGAAGGTGGGCAGCATCTTCTGGTGCAGCACATGGGCCTGGCCAAGACCCTGGACTTTCTGATGCGCAAACGCATCGTCTCGGCCACGGAGGCATTGGATCTGGGTTTGGTGCATGAAGTCGTGCCGGGCGATCAACTGGCCCAGGCGGCGGGCGATCTGGCAAAGGAACTGGCCGATGGACCACAGGTTGCCATGCGCATGTTAAAGCGTTCGATCTACAATGCCGCGGAACTGACGTTCGAGCAGGCCTGTGACGAGATCGCCGCCAAGACCGCCGTGGTCGATCATCACCCGGATGCCCGCGATGGTGTCGCCGCGTTCGTGGAAAAGCGCAAGCCGAACTTTAATAACTGGCTGGAAGAGGATCGAGCCGTGGACCCGGCGCCTCTTTAACGGTAAAAATCCAGGCCCATCTCGCGGTAGCGTTCCGGGTCGTCCTGCCAATTCTCGCGCACCTTGACGAATAGGAACAGATGCACCGTGCAGCCGAATATCTCCGCCAGTTCCGCCCGTGCCTCGGCCCCGATCTGTTTAATCTGATGGCCGCCCTTGCCCAGCACGATAGCCTTTTGCGTGTCCCGGCGGACATAAATTACCTGTTCGATGCGCAGGCCCCCGCCACGGGCCGGCTTCCACGCCTCCGTCTCCACCGTCGCGGCATAGGGAAGCTCCTGATGCAGGCGCAGGAACAATTTTTCCCGGGTGATCTCCGCCGCCAGCAGACGCTCGGGAATATCGGCCAGTTGATCTTCGGGATAGTGCCAAGGGCCCGTGGGCAGTTGGCCCGCCAACGCCGCCCGTAAATCCGCGACGCCATCTCCCTTCAAGGCTGAAAGCATAAAGACCTCGCTGAAAACGCCTTCCGCGTTCAAACTGTCGGCCATGGCCAGCAAGCTATCGCGGCGCACCAGGTCAATCTTGTTCAGGACCAGCACCGCCTTCATCCCGGCCTTCCTCAGGCCCTCGATAATGGTCCGGGTATTGCCGTCCAGGCCGCGCTCCACATCAACCAGAAGAACCCGCAGATCGGCGTCCTCGGCGCCGCTCCAGGCGGCCGCCACCATGGCCTTCTCCAGGCGCTTCCTTGTCTTGGCAAATATGCCGGGCGTATCCACGAAAACAATCTGGGCGTTGCCGTGGACGGCGATGGCGGTGATCCGGGCCCGGGTGGTCTGAACCTTGGGCGTGACAATGGAAACCTTGCTGCCTACCAGGGCATTGGTCAGGGTGGATTTGCCGGCGTTGGGCGCGCCAAGCAATGCGACGAAACCACAGCGCGAGACAGGATCAACGCCGTCATTGTCAATTCCGCTCATACAATTCAGCCTTTCACCGCTTTGCGGACAAGCTGTCCAGGCCGGCCAACATGGCCTTTGCCGCCTCTTTCTCCGCCTCCTGACGCGAGCCGCCCCGGCCGGTGGCCGATTTGATCCCATCGGCGCGAACTTCAACCGTAAAGCATGGCGCATGGTCGGGGCCGTCCTGCGCCAGCACCTGGTAACGGGGCGGTTTGCCGTCTTTGCCCTGAATTAATTCCTGTAACTGATTTTTGGGATCCTTGGCCGCGTTGCTGCTGCTGGCCATGAACCCGGCCCAATAACGCAGGACGAAAGCCTCCGCCACGGCCAGGCCGCCGTCCAGATACAGGGCACCGATGACCGCCTCGCAAACATCGGCCAAGATCGCGGGTTTATCCCGCCCGCCTTGGCGCGCTTCGCTTTTACCCAGCAAAACGTATGACCCCAGGCCAAACAGACGGGCCGCATCCGCGACGGTGTCGCGGCGCACCAGGTTATTGAAGCGCACCGCCAGTCCCCCTTCGTCAGCACCGGGGTCATCGCGGTAGAGGGCGGTGGAGATCACCAGTCCCAAGACCCGGTCGCCCAAAAACTCCAGGCGTTGGTAGTCCCGGCCGCCCCGACGCCGCCGGTCCAGTGAAGGGTGGCTCAGGGCCTCCTCCAACAGCGCCGGTTGTGCGAATTCGTGCCCCAGCAGGGGATAGAGTTCAGAGAATGTTGGATCGCTCACGGCTTAACCAAAGCCGTCGAAAAAACGGCTGAAGCGGATGGCCATGGGCCATTTCCAAATTTCCCAAAGCCGCGCACTGTCGTTCACCGAGAAAAAGATCATATCGGCCCGCCCGACCAGGTTTTCCGCTGGAATAAAGCCCACATGATCAAGGAACCGGCTATCGGTGGAATCGTCCCGGTTGTCGCCCATGGCAAAATAATGCGCCGCCGGCACCACATAAATTCTGGTGTTGTCCGCCACGCCGCGGGGCTGCAAATCGAGGGTCAGATAGCTTCGGCCGTTGGGCAGGGTTTCACGGTATTGCCGCACGCTGCCATATGGGGCCTTGCGATGGCTCTGCACGAAGTCTTCGACCCGTTCCCGCTTCACCGCTTTACCGTTGATATGCAAAATACCGTCGAGAACCTGAATTTGGTCGCCCGGCAAGCCGATGATACGCTTGATATAATCAGTGGAATTATCGGTCGGCAACTTGAACACCGCGATATCGCCACGCACCACCGGCGACTCATTGATCCGGCCGCTAAATAGCGGCGGGCTCAACGGAATGGAATGGCGGCTGTATCCATAGGGGAATTTCGACACGAAAACATAATCGCCGATCAACAGGGTCGGCAGCATGGAACCCGAGGGGATGTTGAACGGCTCATACGCCACGGTACGGATAACCAGGGCAATCAGCACGGCATAAACCACCGTCTTGACAGTTTCGCGCCAGCCATCGTGGCGTCCGGCTTTGGCTTTGGCGTCGGATACTTGTTCTGAATTCATCTTTACCATGTCTGTTCGGGCACGCTTCATTCCGTTCAACGGTTGTCGCCGCCGCCTCTCGGCGTCACGGGGACGGCCGTGATGATGACAAATGCTTGGCCCAGGGGTGGTTCATCGGTCAGGGTCAGGTCGATTTGCGCCTTCATGCCCGGTGGCGTCAGTTCTTGCAAGCGTTTCAAGGCGCCACCGGTTAATTCCATGCTGGGCTTGCCATCAGGCAGATTAACAACGCCCAGGTCGCGCCAAAATACGCCGCGGCGAAATCCGGTGCCCAGGGCCTTGGAACATGCCTCCTTGGCGGCAAAACGCTTGGCATAGGTTTCCACCCGGTTGCGGCGGCGCTCTGCCTTTTGCCGCTCCAACGGCGTGAAAATACGTTCGATAAAACGGTCGCCGAAGCGCTCCAGGGTCCGTTCGATCCGGCGAATATCAATCAGATCGTTGCCTATGCCAATGATCATGCCGGATCCCTAGGCAATTATTGAAATTGTCCGGAATCCCCTCATGCCGAGCGACTGCCCGAGGCCTCGGCACGGGCCTTGTCCATCAGGGAGCGCATGCGTTTGATCGCGGAATCCAGACCGCCGAAGATCGCCTCGCCAACCAGGAAATGACCGATGTTTAACTCCCTGAGATTGGCGATCGCGGCGACCGGGCCGACATTGTCATAGCTCAATCCATGACCGGCGTGACATTCCAGGCCCAAATCCTCGGCCAAGGCGGCGGCAGCGCCCAGGCGCTCCAACTCTACCTTCCAGGTTTCGGGTCCAGCTTCGGCATAGCAGCCCGTGTGCAATTCCACCACCGGGGCGCCCAGACGCAAGGCGGCCTGTAATTGCACCGGTTCGGGATCGATGAACAGCGAAACACGGATGCCGGCCTGCATCAATTCATCCACGTAACGGCGCAAATGGTTGGCGCCGCCATGGGCATCCAGACCGCCCTCGGTAGTTATTTCCTGGCGCTTTTCAGGCACGATACAGGCCGCATGGGGACGATGGCGCACGGCGATCGCCAGCATCTCTTCCGTCGCCGCCATTTCAAGATTAAGCGGCAGATCGATCTGATCGCTCAGGCGTTCTATATCCTCGTCCGAGATATGGCGGCGGTCTTCGCGCAAATGCGCCGTGATACCGTCCGCCCCGGCCTCGGCCGCCATGCGGGCCGCGCGGATTGGATCGGGATGGGCGATTCCACGGGCGTTCCGGATCGTCGCAACGTGATCAATATTGACGCCGAGGCGCAATGTCTTGCTCATATCAGACTCCCTTACTCGTCTACCTAGTGCGTATACTCGTCTACCTAATGCGTATCTAAAACCTTCCCGGCTTCTAACGCAAACCGCGGCTTCCCGGTTTAATGGCTGGAATCGCCGCCAAATCCGGCGGCAGGCGATCCGGGTCGTAGGCCGGCACTTCCAAGCCAACCAGGGCAAACAACGGCGCGCCCACATCCGCCTTTCCGTCCGATCGGTCGACCAGGCAGGAGGCGGCGACAACCTCACCGCCCAATTGCCGGATACAGGCGATGCATTCCCGCGACGACAGGCCCGTGGTCACGATATCCTCGGCCATCAGGACACGGGCGCCGGCGGCGATTTCAAAGCCCCGCCGCAAGGCGAATTCGCCGTCGATCCGCTCCGTGAAAATGGCCGGACAACCCAAATGGCGGCCCATCTCGTAACCGGCCACAACCCCACCCATGGCGGGCGAGACCACCAGATCAATGGCGCCCCGGCCCAGCGCCTTGACGATCCGGCCCGCAAGTTCGGCGCATAATGCCGCGGCCCTGTCCGGGTGCATCAAGACTTTAGCGCATTGCAGATAGGTCGGGCTGCGCAACCCGGAAGTCAGAATGAAGTGACCTTCCAGCAAAGCCCCGGCGTCCCGAAAATGTTGTAACACGTCCTGATCGTTCATCCGCGTAGCCGCTCCGCTGAACTAATGTCCGGTGTGGCCCGAAGGGCCGCGATGATGTTGGTGAGATGTTTCAAGTCCGCAACTTCGACATCCACCTGTAATTCAAAAAAATCGGCGCTGCGGTCCGTGACCTTGAGGTTCGATATATTGCCCATATTCTTGGCGATGACGCTGGACAGGCTGGACAGGCTGCCCGGTTGGTTAGAGACAACGGTGTCAATCCGCCCGACATAAATGCCCGGATCATTCGGATCCAGATCCCAACGCACATCAATCCAATTGTCCCGGTCGTCGGACAGATCTGCCAACTGCGCGCAATCGATGGTGTGAATATCAATGCCTCTGCCCGGCATTACAATGCCGACGATGCGGTCGCCAGGTAACGGATGGCAACATTCGCCGTAATGGACCGCCAGGCCAGGGGTCAGCCCCTGTATGGGAATGGCGTTTTCAGTGTTGTCGCCAAGATTTCCATCGCCGCCGCCCCGGCGCAATCGCGCGGGGATCATGCGGTTGATGGCGCCAAACGCGCTGCGGGCGCGCCAGCGGCGTTCGCCGGGAAAAATCTTGGCCAGCAAATTTCGCGAGGTCAAATTACCCTGACCCAGTTCGACATAGATCTCATCCGCAGTCGCGACATCGAATAGCGGCAAAACGTTTTCCATGACGCGGTCGGAAAATTCGTGACTGGATTCACGAAAGGCCTTCTCGGCGATGGCACGGCCCAACTTGCGGTATTCTTCGCGCTGTTCGGCCCGGACAAATCGCCGAATGGCGGCCCGCGCCTTGCCGGTCAGGACAAAACTTTCCCAGGCCGGGTCGGGCGCCGCTTTTTTCGAGCGTAGAATTTCTACCTGATCACCATTTTGCAATTGGGTGCGCAACGGCACCACCCGGCCATTCACTTTGCTGCCAACACATGAATGGCCAATATCGGTATGCAGTGCGTAGGCGAAATCAACACTGGTGGCGCCACGCGGCAAGGCGATCACGCCACCCCGCGGGGTAAAGCAAAACACCTGGTCGGAATACATTTCCAACTTGGTGTGTTCCAGGAACTCTTCCGAGCTTTGGGCATGCTCCAGAATTTCAAGCAGGCCTTGCAGCCAGCGGTACTGGACACCGTCACCTGGCCCGACATCCTGTTTATATTGCCAATGGGCCGCGACACCCAGTTCCGCCACCCGATGCATCATCGAGGTCCTGATCTGAACTTCGATGCGGCGGTTTTCCGGCCCGATTACCGTCGTATGCAGGGATTGATAATTGTTTGATTTCGGGGTCGAGATATAGTCCTTGAAGCGCCCCGGCACCATTTTATAGCGGCCATGCACCGCGCCCAGGACCTGATAGCAATCGGCCACCGTGTCGACGATCAGGCGGATGGCCAGGGTGTCTGACAGTTGTTCGAAGGTGACGCGGTCGCGCTGCATCTTGTGCCAAATGGAATAAGGCGTCTTGATCCGGCTGGTCACCTCCACCGGGATACCGGCCATCTTGCAAGTGTCCTCCAACTCGGCATTGATACGCCCTTGCAGATCTTCGCCGCCGTCCTGCAAAAATTCCAGGCGCCGCAGCACCGATTCCCTGGCGTCGGGGTTCTGTTCAGCGAAGGCCAGGTCTTCCAGCTCCTGTTTCAACCGCTGCATGCCCAGACGTTCGGCCAGGGGCGCATAAATCTCCATGGTTTCAGTGGCGATCCGTTCGCGTTTCTCTTTTGAACTTAAGAAATTCAGGGTCCGCATGTTGTGCAGACGATCCGCCAGCTTGACCAATAGAACCCGGATATCGTCCGACATGGCCAGCACCAGCTTGCGGAAATTTTCCGCTTGCTGGTTGGCTTCAGGCTGCAATTCCAGCTTGGCCAATTTTGTCACGCCATCGACCAGACGGCTGATATCCTCGCCGAACAATTCCTTGATTTGTTCGATGGTGGCGAGCGTGTCCTCCACCGTGTCGTGCAACAGGGCGGTGACGATGGTGGCGCAATCCAGCTTGTAATCCGCCAAGATGCCGGCAACTTCCACCGGATGGGAGAAATAGGGATCGCCCGAGGCCCGCATCTGGCTGCCGTGCGCCTTCATGGAAAAGACGTAGGCGCGGTTCAACAAATCCTCGTTAACATGGCTGTCGTAGTCGGCAACCAGTTCAACCAGTTCAAATTGCCGGATCATGATAGAGCAGCTCCGGGCAGCGCCGGCCGAGCGCCCAACCGCTTAGCGGCGTTCTGCGGGGCAATTATACCTTTACGCCACATCCCCGTTATCAATGGCCGCTTCACCAGGGCCATCCTCGGCTGGGGCGGGATCGGCCACCAGAACTTGCGATTCATCAATATTGTCGGCGAACTGGTGGCTCAACATTTGCGCCTCCATATCGTCCTCTTCCGGCTCGTCCACCTCTACATGGCGCTGCATGGACTGTATGACGTTATCGCGCAAGGTGTCGGCGGAGATCGTTTCCTCGGCGATTTCGCGCAGGGCAATGACCGACTGTTTGTCCCGCTCCTCGGGCACGGTTAACTCCGCCCCGGCGGAAATCTGCCGGGCGCGACCGGCCGCGATCAAAACCAGATCGAACCGGTTCGGTACTTTATCAATGCAATCTTCAACGGTAACACGAGCCATGTTCGTTATATCTCCACTGCTCTGTCCGGAGCCCTAAACGCGGCGCTATAAATAAGTCCGCAAAGGCCGCAATTCAAGGCTCATGTAAAGCACATTTGCCAATAGTGCAAATGGCTTAGACCATCTCAATCGGTTATTTTTTGCAATTTCTGCCCACCGCCCAGCGCCGCCAGCAATTCCGCCGCCGATTTCCCGGTTACCGGATGGCGCCAAGACGGTACAAGATCGGCCAGGGGCGCCAGCACAAAGGCGCGCTCGTGCAAGCGGGCATGGGGCAATACCAAACCGTCCTCGCCGGGGCCGGCGATGATGCGTTCACCATAGGCCAGCAAATCCAGATCGATAATACGCGCGGCCCAGCGCACCCCCCGCCGGCGCCCCAGGCGGGCTTCCACCCGATGCAACAGAGCCAGCAGAGCCTGTGGCGCCAGGGCCGTTTCGATCTGGGCCACGCCGTTGATAAACCAGGGTTGATCCGACACCGGAACGGGGGCGGAACGATACCAGGGCGAACAGCCACGCAGACGCACGCCCGCATGCTGTATTCTATCCAGCGCCGCGCCAAGCACCCGGACTGGGCTCCCGAATTCCGGCGAATCAAGATTGCCGCCAAGGCCAACCAGTATCATCGTCCACCACGGCTAATCGGACAAAATGGAATATTATCGGCCAACGCCACGAACATAGGTGGCTCCTTACTCAATTTCCGTGTAGAACGGCGTCGCGGCATGGAATTTGTTTTCAGGCCATCCCGCATACCTGACGAACGCAATATTTTTCATACATACATTCAATTCAATTTCAAAATAGGAATTTTCATGAACATTCAATCCGAGCGCATTGCCTTATTCATCGACGGCTCCAACCTGTATGCAGCCGCCCGGGCCCTGGGATTCGATATCGATTACAAGAAGTTACTGGAATACTTTGCGGGCCGCGGCTATCTGGTCCGGGCGCTCTATTACACGGCGCTAATCGAGGATCAGGAATATTCACCCATCCGTCCCCTGGTCGATTGGCTGGATTATAATGGCTATACCATGGTGACCAAACCGACCAAGGAATTCACCGACGCGTCCGGCCGACGCAAAATCAAGGGCAACATGGATATCGAGTTGGCCGTGGATATGTTGGAAATGGCCGACAGTTTGGATCATCTCTATGTTTTTTCCGGCGATGGCGATTTCCGCCGTCTGGTACAAGCCGTGCAGCGCAAGGGTAAGCGCGTGACCGTCGTGTCAACCGTGCGCTCCTCGCCGCCGATGGCGGCGGACGAGTTGCGGCGCCAGGCCGATGTTTTTCTGGAACTGGAAAAACTAATCCCCGAGATCTCCCGTAACAGCAACCGCCAGTCGGCGCCCGGTTTGCCCACCGGGGCCAGACAACAGCCCATTCCTGCGGGAGAAAATGACGATCATTACGCCGATGACGGTGACGATTATGAAGAATTCGGTGACTACGACGATGGCGAGAGCCAAAGCGCCTGATGGCGCAAACCGGGCCACAACCCGCCGATCCGCCACCGGATTGTTGCCTTTGCCCGCGTCTGGCGGCGTTTCGGCGGGAAAACCAGGAAAAACAGCCCGATTGGTTCAATGGCGCCGTTGCAAGCTTTGGTGATCCAAACGCCCGCCTGTTGATCGTTGGCCTGGCCCCGGGCCTATCCGGCGCCAATCGCACGGCCCGCCCCTTCACCGGCGATTTCGCGGGCGATCTATTGTATCAAACGCTGGCGGAGAATGGTTTTTCCACCGGCACCTACGACCGCCGGGCCGATGATGGGTTGAACCTGGTGGATTGCCGGATTACCAACGCTGTGCGCTGTGTACCACCGCAAAACAAACCCATTGGCGCCGAGATCAAGACCTGCCGGCGGTTTCTCGTGGGGCAGTTGGTGCAATCGCCAAAGCCGCGGGCAATCCTGGCCTTGGGGCGGATTGCCCATGACAGTTTGCTGACAACCCTGGAACGGCGCCGGGCCGCTTATCCCTTTGCCCATAATGCCCGCCATGACCTGGGCGATGGACGCACCCTGTATGACAGCTATCACTGCTCCCGCTACAACACCAACACTAGGCGCCTGACGGTGGATATGTTCAGGGCGGTGTTCGCCGGCATTCGCACCGATCTGGACGCCCGGGGCACATAGCAAGATCTAGAGCGGTTCCGGGCTATTCTGGGTCATTTGACCGCCCACCAAGACCCCGTGGGTAGGCGCGGTTCGCAGGTCGATGTGGGACATCGTCCAAGAACCGTAACGCCGCCACGGGGCCTTGGTGAGCGGCCTTCGGTGGCGACCCTAAGCCATTCGGATGCGTTGCGCCGCTTGCCCGATATACCATATCGCGCTACGCGACGCGCCTGCCCGAATGGCTTATGGACGCCATCAAATGATTCACAATAGCCCGGAAACGCTCTAATTTCCATGCCGCAGGATGTGGCGGTGATCGGCGGCATACAGGCGGCTGTCGGTGGCTTCATCCGTATCCAGCACCCGCCCCACCAAGACCAGGGCCGTGCGGGTCAGCTTGGCCGCCCGCACTTTCTCGCGGATATCGGCCAGGGTACCGCGGATAATTTCCTGATCGGGCCAGCTGGCGCGATAGATCAGGGCCACGGGGCAGTCCGCGCCATAGTGCGGGATCAAATCGCGGCAAACCTGGCGTAGGTTGCGGGCCGATAGATGGATCGCCAATGTTGCCCCGGAGCGGCCCAATTCCGCTAAATTCTCCCCTGGCGGCATGGCTGAACTTTTCATGGCCGTGCGGGTCAGTATGATGGTTTGGCTGACGTCCGGCAGGGTCAGTTCCAAGCCCAGGGCGGCGGCGCAGGCGGCAAACGCCGGCACGCCGGGGGTGATGGCGTAGTCGATGCCCAGGGTCTTCAAACGTTTGATCTGTTCGCCAATGGCGCCGTAAAGCGACGGGTCGCCGGAATGCACGCGGGCCACGTCCTGGTTTTTCCCATGCGCCGCTTCAATCTCCGCCATGATCTCGTCCAGATTCATCGGCGCGGTATCGATAACGCGGGCTTTGGGGGAGGCAAATGCGACCACCTCCGCCGGCACCAGAGAGCCGGCGTACAGACAGACCGGACAAGCGGCGATCAGGTCGCGGCCGCGCAGGGTAATCAGGTCCGGCGCGCCGGGCCCCGCGCCGACGAAATGCACGGTCATGCCATCTCCTTGGTGTTGGGGCTATGCTTGGCGCCATAGCCGCGCGGTGTATAGACCGACCAGGTGCCATCGCCGCGCATGCGGGCGCGGGTTTCGGAGGAGCCGACCATGACCAGGGTCAACATATCCACATCGTCGACTTGCAGGTCCTTCAGGGCCAGCACGGTCAATTGTTCGCCGGCGCGGCCCATATCGCGGGCCAGGATGACCGGCGTGTCGCCGGGCCGGTGCCGCAACAGAATTTCGCGCGCCACGGCCAACAGATCGCGGCGGCGTTTACTGACCGGATTATAAAACGAGATGACGAAATCGCCCGCCGCCGCCGCCTCCACCCGTTGCAAAATGACCTCCCGTGGCGTTAACAAATCCGATAGAGAGATGGCGCAGAAATCGTGACCTAACGGCGCTCCGGCACGCAGTGCGGCGGCCTGCATGGCGGATATGCCGGGCGATAATTCCATCGATATGCGGTCCCAATGCGCCGGCATGTCATCCTGGTCCAGCAACTCGTGCGCCAATGCCCCCATGGCATAGACCCCGGCATCGCCCGACGAGACCAGGGCGACATTGCGGCCCTGGGCCGCCAGATCGATGGCAAAGCGCACCCGCGCCTCTTCCTCGCCCAGGTCATAGGCGTGGCATTCCTTATCCACGATCAGATCGGCGATCAGTTCCAGATAAAGGCCATAGCCGACAATAACCTCCGCCCGGCGTAAGGCGGCTTCCGCCGCGCCCGTGCGCCAGTCCGCGCGGCCCGGTCCGATGCCGACAATGGCCAGATGTCCCCGCGCCGAACCCAGGGTCATGGGGTCGATGATTTTGTTCGACCGGGCAATGGCGCAGGTGGCGCGCCGGCTCTTGCGTTTTTCAACCAGCAAATCCCCCCCGGCGGCCCCCACAGCGGCCAATGCCGCCGCCTCCGCCACGCCGGCGACGCCGACTTCCGCCTTTACAATATCCGAGGGGTTGGCAAGGCGGCCTTCCTGGGCCTGAAGGGCCGCCAGATCAAAAAACCGCGCCGGAACGCCGAAATGCGCGGCGGCTGCGTGAACGGCCCTTTCGTCCATCTTTAAGTCAAGCGAGAAGACACCGGCCAGGGATTGGGCGGGGAGGTTCTCCACCGCCAAGGTTTCCGTGATCAGCCGGATCATTTCTTCCGGCGCCGTGCCGCGTTCGCACCCGAGGCCCAGGGCCAGGGTTTGTAAATGGTAAACCAGATGCCGGCCATCGCCCGCCAGGGGCGTATCGGCAATCGTGATCCTCAGCGGCCCGTCGTCGGCTTGCGGCAGGCTGGAGACGCGCAGCCAACCGCCGTCGCCCTCGATCTTCACTGATGCCCCTTCGCCCAAGGCCACGATAAAGCTTTTCACATCTTCCGGATTGGCGAGCCGCCAACCGGTGGGTGGTTCATCCAGGGCGATTGCGAACATGGTGTCGCTGGCCGTGGTAATGGCCGGGACAACCTGGAGGATTTCGCCCATGCGCCGGGCCAGATCGTTGCCGCCATGATGGCCGCCCAGCAGGGGCACGATGGCGCTGCCGTCCTCCGCCGCCGCCAGCACGGGCGCATCGTTATGTTTGCCGGCCAGAACGGGGGCAAGATGGCGAATGACGATGCCCGCGGCACAGAGTGCGATCAGCGGTTCGCCAGTTTTGAAATTATCCCGCAAAGCCGCCGCCACATCGTCAAAGGCGCGCACATCCGGCGCCTGTATGCGTTTGCCGTAGCCATGGATGACACCGCCCAACGCCGCCTGCAGGCGGCGCGCCGTATCCAGGCCCGCGTTGCTTAGGACCAGATAGTTCACGGCTCTATCCCAGCCTTGCGCACCAGGATCATGGCGAAATACGGCACCTCGTCCGGGTTCACGTCGCGCAGGTTTTGCACCTGTTGCGCGGGCATGGTGGCATGGGCCACGTATCTGGCCTGATCCAGCAGGTTAAGCTGGCGCAGGACGCCGTAAACCTTGGGCGCATGGCGGCCCAGCTTGATGATTGCGGCCGCCTCGGCCCGCTCCAGGTGGCGGCGCAGATCCTCCGCCGGCATGGGTGCGGGCAGGACGCTCAAGACCTCGTTGCGCGCCCCAAGGGGGCTCAGAGAGGCCCCGGCGCAGGCCATCAGGGAAGAGATGCCGGGCACGACCCGTACGGTAAATTCCTCTTGCAGGCGGCTGAATAGATACATGAAGCTGCCATAGAAAAATGGATCGCCCTCGCAGATCACGGCCACATCCTCGCCACCTCGTAGAATGGTGGCGATTTCCGCGGCGGCGTCGTCATAGGCCGTGCGGTCGGGAAAACGTTTCGGATCCAACGGCATGCGGATAATGATTTCGCGGCGGCCCTGGGGTATGTGCGGCGCGGCGATGGTGCGGGCCAGACTGTCGCCGGCCTCGGGCGCCGGATAGGCAATCACCGGCGCGGCTTGTAAAACCTTGTGCGCCTTCAGGGTAATCAAGTCCGGATCGCCGGGGCCGACGCCGACGCCATAAAGAATGCCGCTCATGACTTGCCGCCCCGATATTGCGTCACCGCCCGCATGGCGCGCCAGGCGTGCAGATCGCCCATGCCGTCCATATGCGACACCGCGAGCCGCGTCATCCCGCCACCCTGGCGGCGCATAAAGCGAAACAATTCCCCTTCCCCTTCCGCACTGACGGCGTTCGCGACCAACCGTCCGCCGGACGGCAGGGCGCGCCAACAGGCCTGCAACAACTTGCCATCGCTGAGGCCGCCACCGATGAAGATCACATCCGGCCTGGCCAGGCCTTTCAGGGCGGCGGGGGCCGTACCTTTAACGACCTGCAAATTGCCGATGCCCAGATTGTTCTGGTTGGCGCGGATATTGGCGATGCGGCTTGGCTTGCGTTCGATGGCGATGGCCCGGGCGGTGGGCTCGGCGCGTAAAAACTCGATGGCAATGGAACCGGCACCCGCGCCCACGTCCCACAAGATCTCGCCCGGAGCGGGGGCCAGCGCGGCCAGGGTTACCGCCCGCACCTCCCGCTTGGTCAACTGGCCGTCGTGTTGGAACAATTCGTCGGGCAGGCCGGCCGGCCGCATCAGGCGGGGCGCGTCGTGATCGGCAATGCAATGCAAGGCGATAGTGTTCAGATCCTTGACCTTGCGCCGCCAGGATTTGGCCGTGCCCTGGTGACGACTTTCCCTGGCCCCACCCATCTGTTCAAAGACCGTGATCCGGCTTTCGCCGTAGCCCATCGCCTTTAAAGACCGCGCCACCTGTTTCGGTGTGTCGCCATTCTCGCTGAGGATCAACAGCCGGGCGTTGGGACGCAGGTGCCGGTTCAAAAATCCTAAAGGGCGGCCATGCAGGGTCATGCAATCGACCTCCGCCAATGGCCAGCCCAAACGGGCGCAGGCCAGGGAAAAAGCCGATTGTTTCGGTATCACCAAACATTGCGCCATGCCGATTTCCCTGGTCAGGGTGACGCCGACGCCATAGGACATGGGATCACCGGTGGCCAGCACGCAGACCTGCCTGCCCTTCAGGCCCTTGATCCTTGCCACGGTCTTGGCCAAGGGACTGTCCCAGGTCAGGCGCGGGCGCGGATCATCCGCCAACATGGCCAGATGCCGTTCGCCGCCGACGAAAATCTCCGCCCCTTCGACCACGGCACGGGCTGGCTCGCCCAGGCCCTCCAGGCCCTCTTCGCCAATGCCGATGATGGAGAGCCAGACCTTGGTCATGATGCAGCCGCCAGAGCATTGACGGCGGCGGCGGCAATGGCGCTGCCGCCACGGCGGCCACCCAGGGTAAGATAGGGGATTTCCATCTCCGCCACGATCCCCGCATCGATCAGGGCCTGCTTGGATTCCGCCGCGCCGACAAATCCAACCGGAAAAGCTAAAATGACCGCGGGTTTGGGCGCGCCATCGGCCAGCAGTTCCAACAGGCGGAACAATGCCGTCGGCGCGTTGCCGATGCAGACAATGGCGCCGCCCAGGTGACCGCGCCATCGTTCCACGGCCATGGCCGAACGGGTATCCCCGCGCGCCCGGGCGTCCTCGGCAACGCCATTCTCGTTCAGGGTACAGATAATGTTGTTTTGCGCGGGCAGGGCGCGGCCGATAATGCCGTGGCGCACCATCATGACGTCCACCAGGATGGGTGCGCCCAGACGCAACGCAGCCCGGCCCGCCGCCGCCGGATTGCCACCCCAGGCCAGATCCGCGGGTAGATCGGTCATGCCGCAGGCGTGGATCAAGCGTATGGCCATGCCGTGCAGGTTTTCCGGCAGGCGGGATAAATCCGCCTCCGCCCGCACAATGGCGAAGGACCTGTCGTAGATCGCCCGAGGATCACGTAGATAGTCGTAGGGGGCCGGATTGCCCATGTTCGTCCTATTTCTTCAACATACTGCGCGGACCCAGGGGGTGATCCGCATGGGGGTAAGGATGATGGTCATGATCGTGGCCGTGCGAATGGCCGTGATCATGTCCATGGTCATGGCCCTGATGCACGTGGGCCGTGGGGTCGAATTCCGCATCGGAAATCTTGCCCGTACCGATGCCTTCCACATGGTGGTGGTGGCTTTCCTGGGGCAGGCCAACATGGGCTTCAAAGCCCAGAACCTGCTCGCGGTAGACGCACATCTGGCAGTTCATGTTGTTGGCGCCATCCAGGGCCTCCCCGACCCGGTCGGCGAAGGCGTCCAGCACCAGGGGATGATCGTTCAGATACGGGGCTTTGACGAATTCGATCTCCGGATGCTGGGCCGCCACCTCGTCCGTATAATGATAAATGCGCCGAACCAGGATACCGGTGAACAGGAAATAGGGGAAAACGATAATCCGCTTATAGCCCAGCTTTGCCGCGTGCTGCAGGCCCGGCTCCACCAGGGGAAAGGTGACGCCGGAAAAGGCCACCTCCGCCCAGCCGAACCCCAGACCTTCCCACAACAGGCGGCAGACTTTCGCGATATTGGAATTGGCGTCGGGATCGGAGGCGCCGCGGCCAACCACGACCAGCAGGGTTTCCTGCCGACTGATGTGATCGCCGGCCGTGGCCATGGCCTCCCGCACCCGGTCGCCGGCGGCGCGGATCAGCTTCATATCCAGGCCCAGATCGCGGCCATAGGTAATCTCCAGATCCGGGTGCTGGGCGGCATAGGTGTTGATGACGGAGGGCAGATCGGTTTTCACATGACCGGCGGCAAACAGCATGCCGGGTACCGCAATAATGCGTTTGTTGCCCCTCTGGCGCAGCGCCTCCAACCGCTCGCGTATGATCGGCGTGGCGAATTCCAGAAAGCCGCTGTCCACGTCATATTGCGGCAGGCGGGCGCGGATGCCGTCCGCGACGCTTTGAAATTCAGTCACCGCGTCCACGTCCCGGCTGCCGTGGCCGCACACCATAATGCCTATCTTGGTCATGTTCGCCTCTGTTACTCTATTCTTGTGCCTGTATAATTCGATAGCCGTTTGCATGTTCGAAATTGTTTTTCCTGTTTTGACGGTTGCTGGCTGGGGCCTTGGCGTTCAGGCGGCTTTTCTCGCCCTGGCCCTGGACTTGCTGTTCGGCGAGCCAAAGTGGCTTTATGTCCGCATTCCCCATCCCATCGTCTGGATCGGTGCCTTGATTTCGGGCCTTGAGGCCCGCTTGTACCGCCCCCAGCATGGTGCGCCGGGGCAAATCGCCTCGGGCGCGGTATTGGTGGTGATAACCGTGGCGCTGTGCGCCATCACAGGGGCCCTCGTCGCCTGGTTGGCCGCCTTCAGCGGCTACGGCTGGATCGTGACCGGCGTGATCGGCTCTGTTTTTATCGCCGCCCGCAGCCTGCATGACCACGTGACTGCCGTGGCCCATGGCCTGTCGCAGAGTTTGGCTGAAGGACGCGGTGCCGTCCGCCATATCGTTGGCCGCGATCCCGGGCAATTGGACGAGGCCGGCGTTGCCCGTGCGGCGCTGGAATCCCTGGCCGAGAATTTTTCCGATGGCGTCGTGGCACCCTTGTTCTGGTTCTTGCTGGCCGGTTTGCCGGGGTTGCTGGCCTATAAGGCGATCAACACCCTGGACAGCATGATCGGCCACCGCAATGCGCGTTACCTGTATTTTGGCCGGGTCGCGGCGCGCCTCGACGATCTGGTGAACTGGCCGGCGGCAAGAATAACAGGCGCCTTGCTGTGCCTGAGCGCGGTGCTGACGCCGGGCCTCAGCGCCTCCCGGGCCTGGCGCATCATGCGGCGCGATAGGGGCAAGCACACTTCGTCCAACGCCGGCTGGCCGGAAGCCGCCATGGCCGGCGCCTTGGGCGTGGCCCTGGCCGGGCCGCGCATCTATGACGGCAGGCCTACCCATGGCGCCTGGATCGGCGATGGCGACGGGCAAGCCGGGGCAGGGGATATCGCGCGCGGCTGCCGTCTGTACCGCTGGACCTGCGGCCTGATGGTTCTGGCCTTGTTGCTTGCCGCTTTGGCTTAATTCAAGGCGCATGGGCAATCTCCAGCATGCGGTCCAGGTCCAGATGGCTTTCCAGATGCGCCGCCAGCCCATCCAGGGTGCTTTCCACCAGGGCGGCAAAATCGACGCTGGTTCTCGCCCGTTGCCGCAGGCCCGCCAGATAGGCGTGCCGGAAGCCATTGGCGCGGAACAAACCATGCAAATAGCAGCCTTCAACCCGGCCATCGGTGCTGCGCGCGCCGTCTCCTACACCGTCCATGGTCAGAAACGGCCGGGCCCGGTCGGGACCCTCGCTGCGGCCCAAATGGATTTCATAGCCCTGTAGGGCTTCGCCGCTTTCGCGGTGAACGGCGGCACGCTCGCCTAAACTTTTTTCCACGCCCAGGACCGTCTCAATATCCAGCAAACCCAGGCCGTCCGCCTGGCGCACCGCGCCTTCGATGCCATTGGGATCGCGGATCGTTTTACCCAGCATCTGATAGCCGCCGCAAATGCCCAGAATTTTCCCGCCGTGCCGATGATGGGCCAGGATGTCGATGTCCCAACCATTGCGCCGCAAGAATGCCAGATCGGCGATGCTGGCTTTGCTGCCTGGCAGCAATATCAAGTCCATGTCGCCAGGTATAGCCTGGCCAGGATGGATCAGACGCACCTCCACATCGGGTTCGGCATTCAGGGGGTCCAGATCGTCGAAATTGGCGATGCGCGAAAGCTTCGGTACCGCGATCGTGATTGCGCCGCCACCATTTACACGGGGCTTGTCCAGGGCCACGGCATCCTCCGCCGGCAGATGCACCGCGTCCGGGAAGAACGGCGCGATACCCAAGGCAGGCCAGCTGGTGCGGGCCGTAATCTCCGTCAATCCGCTGTCAAAAAGGGTGATATCGCCGCGAAACTTGTTGATGATATAGCCTTTGATCCGCGCGCTCGCCGCATCATCAATCACTGCGTGGGTGCCGACGACGGCGGCAATGACCCCGCCACGGTCGATGTCCGCGACCAATATGACGGGCACATTCGCCGCCGCCGCAAAGCCCATATTGGCGATATCCGTGCCCGGCAGATTAATCTCCGCCGGGCTGCCCGCGCCCTCCACCAGGATCAAGTCCGCGCGCGCCGCGTTAATGGCATGGCTGTCCAACACCTCGGCCAGCAGGTCCGCCTTCATATGCTGGTATTGCCGCGCATTCGCCGTGCCGCGGACCTGGCCGCGGACAATCACCTGGGCGCCGATATCGCTCTGCGGCTTTAGCAGGATGGGGTTCATATGAATGCTGGGCCGGGCGCGCGCGGCCATGGCCTGGAGATGCTGGGCCCGGCCGATTTCACCGCCGTCCGCCGCGATGGCCGCGTTGTTGGACATGTTCTGCGGTTTGAAGGGCCGTACGCACAGCCCGCGGTTGGCATAGGCACGCGCCAGGCCGGCGACCATGAGCGATTTACCCACGTCCGATCCGGTACCCTGAAACATCAATGCCTTCGCCATCAATTCGTCCTGTTTGGGGCCTAGAACTCAATGCCCTTTTGCGCCTTCACGCCAGAGCGGAAGGGATGCTTCACCTGGGTCATTTCCGTGACCAGATCGGCCGCCTCGATCAACTCGTCCTTGGCGTTGCGGCCGGTGACGATGACGTGCAGATCCTTGGGCTTATTGCGCAGGATCTCGACGATTTCAGCCAAGGGCAGGTTGTCGTAGCGCAACACGATGTTCAATTCGTCCAGCAGGATCATATGGAATTCTGGATTGGGTCCGCGCGACGCCTCGATCATCTGTTTCGATTTCTCCCAGGCCTTGCGCGCGGCGGCGATGTCACGGGCCTTGTCCTGGGTATCCCAGCTAAAGCCTTCACCCATCGCGTGGATTTCGATCTGATCGGGGAAGTTTTCCAGGATACTGCGCTCGCCGGTCTCCCATTTGCCTTTCACGAACTGAATTACGCCGACCCGCATGCCGTTGCCCATGGCGCGGACGACCAGGCCGAAGGCGGCGGTGGATTTGCCCTTGCCCTTGCCCGTATGGACGATCAGC